>NZ_CAXYJV010000050.1:0-398760 GCF_964277875.1 uncultured Comamonas sp. | reverse complement strand
GAAACGACTTCGCGCCGATGATAGTGCGGATTCCCGTGTGAAAGTAGGTCATCGTCAGGCTTTTATACTGATCAACCCCTCTGCTCTACCGAGTAGAGGGGTTTTTCTTTTTATCTCGCTGCAGCAGCGTTCTGCAGCTCGCTTGTAGAGGTTGTGATGCAGTTGCAGGATATGTTGTATTCGCAGGGTTTTGGTGTACGCCGCGTGTGCTCCGGCTTGGTGCAGCAAGGCTGGGTACAGTTGTGGGACGCGCAGGCGAATGAATGGCTGTCCGTGACCGACTCGACCGCCGAGGTGGAGCCGGATGGCCTGCGCTTCAAGGTCCAGGGCGTGGAGTGGGAATACCATGCACTGGGCTATGTGCTGTTGAACAAGCCTGCAGGTACCGAGTGCTCGCAAAAGCCATCGGCCTACCCCAGTATCTACAGCCTGCTGCCGGTGCCATTGCGCACCAGGCCCAACAAGAATGCCATTCAGGGTCTGCAGGCGGTGGGTCGGTTGGACCAGGACACCACCGGCATGCTGCTGCTGAGCGATGATGGCCAGTTTATCCATCGCATGAGCTCGCCCAAAAAGCATGTTCCCAAGCGCTACCAGGTGACTGCCAAGCATGCGGTCACCGAGCAGCAGGTCGAGCGTCTGTTGGCAGGCGTGGTGCTCGATGACGACCCCAAGCCCGTGAAGGCTGCTGCCTGCGTGAAGACGGGCGACAATACCTTGGATCTGACCCTGACCGAAGGCAAGTACCACCAGGTCAAACGCATGTTGGCGGCGGTGGGCAACCGTGTGGAAGGGCTGCACCGGGCCCAGATTGGCGGTCTGGTTCTGACGGAAGAGCTCAAGCCGGGTGAGTGGCGCTGGCTCACTGCCGAAGAGCTGGCACTGCTCAAGCCCTGACGGTTTTTGACCTTGTGTGGCTTTGGCGCAAGTTCAACGATTATTTACATCGCCAATCGCCCCCAAGCGCTGCTGCCATTTATCGCAGGCAGCTACACTCGCTGCGTTACTAGTAGGAATCGCTTGTGAAGCCCCTCGTTTTTGTCCGTTCTCTGGTCGCGGTGATGGCCCTTGCAGCCACTGCGGTGCATGCTGCCAACCCGATCCTTGTGCTCAATTCCCTCGATGCCAGCATCAGCGTCATCGATCCGGCAACCTGGAAAGAGGTCAAGCGCATTCCCACCGGCAAGGAGCCGCATCACCTGTACCTGACGCCGGACAGCAAGTCGGTGATCGTGGCCAATGCCACCGGCGATTCGCTGACCTTTGTCGATCCCAAGACAGCGGAGGTGCAGCGCGTGATCCAGGGTATTTCCGATCCCTACCACCTGCGTTTTTCGCCGGACATGAAGTGGTTTGTGACGGCGGCCAACCGCCTCAACCACATTGATATTTACCGCTGGGACGGGCAAGAGCCCAAATTGGTCAAGCGTATTGCTACGGGCAAGACCCCGAGCCACCTGTGGATCGACAGCAAGAGCAAGACGATCTATTCGACGATGCAGGACAGCGACGAGCTCGTGGCGATCGACATAGCCACACAGACCCTCAAGTGGCGCACCAAGACGGGGCAGATGCCGGCCGATCTGTATGGAAGCCCGGACGATAAATTCGTGTTCATTGCGCTCACCGGCAGTGACGGCGTTCAGGTGTTCGACGTCAGTGGCGCCGAGCCCCGGCTGGTCAATACGATCAAGACCGACAAGGGTGCGCACGCCTTCCGCGCGACCGGCGATGGCCGCCATCTTTTCGTCAGCAACCGGGTGGCCAATACCATCAGCAAGCTCGACATGGTGAGCCAGAAGGTGGTCGACCGCTACCCTGGACCCAGCGGTCCCGATTGCATGGATGTGAGCCCGGACGGCCGCTACATCTACCTCAGTTCGCGCTGGGCAGGCAAGATGAGTGTGATCGACACGGTTGAGCGCAAGGTGGTCAACCAGGTCAAGGTAGGCAAATCGCCGCACGGCATCTGGGTGCTGGACCACGCACCGCGCTAGTGCATCGTTGAGTCAGCCGCAGAGGGGATAGCCACGCTATGCGCAGCACATTTTTCTGGCTTCTGGCCGCCCATTTGGGCAGCGCCGTTGCCTTTGCCCAGCCTGCTGCTTCAGCGCCCGCCGCAGCGGCTGCTGCGGGAGCGAGTTGCAGCAAGCCCGTCTATCTGACCTTGGACACTGGCCACATGGGGGTGGCCAACCAGATCGCCGAGGTGCTGCACAAGACGCAGGTCAAGGTCACCTTCTTTGCGGCCAATGAACGCACCAAGGAGGGCGATGGCAGCCTGGGTGACCACTGGGCGCCCTGGTGGCGTGCGCGCGCCGCAGAAGGCCATGCCTTCGCCTCCCACACCTGGGACCACACCTACTGGCGTGGCGATGTCAAAGTGCCGGCAGGCGCTGCGCCCCGGTTCAAAGTGCAGCCGTCACAAGGCCCGCAGGCCGGGCAACGCTTTGAGTGGACGGCTGCGCAGTACTGCGCGCAGATTCAACAATCCGAGGACCGTCTCGCCAAGATCACCGGCGTCAAGCCCTTGCCGCTGTTTCGCGCGCCGGGTGGCAAGACCTCACCCAGCCTGATAGCCGCCGCCAAGGGCTGCGGCTATGCGCATGTGGGTTGGTCGCCGGCGGGCTTTCTGGGTGATGAACTGCCCAGCGACCAATACCCCAACCAGCAGCTGCTGAACAAGGCGCTCCGCGACATCCGCCCTGGCGATATCTTGCTGGCCCACCTGGGCATCTGGGACCGCAAGGACCCTTGGGCGCCGGCCGTACTGCAGCCGCTGATCGAAGGCCTGCAGGCCAAGGGATTTTGTTTTGCCACCTTGCGTGAGCATCCGCAATACAAGGATTGGATTCGTCAGCATGGTGGCTGAAAGCGCGCGCAGTAGCGCACACTGGCTGCAGCGCTTGAAGCCCGATTCGCACTAATGGTTTGCCATGGAATTTCTCAGCACGCTTTTTGATAACGCGCAGCAGTGGCTGTTCGAGCAGCTGCTGCAGCCGCTGCTGTTCAACCTGGGCCTTGCCAGCTACCTAGAAGATGGCTACACGGCAGCGGGCTGGTTCTTGGTCGGTTGCCTGCAGATCGTCATCATGGTCCTGGTCATCGCGCCGCTGCAGCGCTGGAGGCCCGTCGAGGCGGTGACCGATCGGCATGCGATCCGTGTGGACATGCTCTACACCTTTATCCATCGCCTGGGTCTGTTTCGTCTGGCCTTGTTCTTCACCATCGATCCGCTGTGGGACATGGTGGTGGGCGCGCTGCGCGTGCGTGGTTTTGAGACCTGGCATCTGGATGCACTCTGGCCTGGTGTCACGGACCTGGGCTGGGTAAGCCTGCTGATCTACCTGGTGGTGTTCGACTTCGTCGCGTACTGGATCCACCGGGGCCAGCACCAGTTTGTCTGGTGGTGGCGGCTGCATGCCTTGCACCATTCCCAGCGGCAGATGACGATGTGGAGCGACAACCGCAACCACCTGCTCGATGACCTGGTGCATGACAGTATTTTGGTGTTTGTCGCCGTCTTGATCGGTGTGGCGCCCAGCCAGTTCGTCGCGATTGTCGCCATCACCCAGCTGAGCGAAAGCCTGCAGCACGCCAACCTGCGCCTGTGGTTCGGCCGCCTGGGTGAGCGCCTGTGGATCAGCCCGCGCTTTCACCGCCGCCACCATGCCATCGGCATTGGCCACGAGTCACCTACGTCTTCTGCGGCGCCCAGCCCCGCCGTCCAGGCCGGAGAGGCCGTGCCCCGTACCCGATTGGGGGGCTGTAATTTTGGTGTACTGCTGCCATGGTGGGATATGCTTTTTGGCACTGCCAACTTTGAGCTACGCTATGACCCCACCGGTATCCGTGACCAGGTGCAGCCCAACCGCCACGGGCAGTTGCGCGATTACGGGCGCGGTTTTTGGAGCCAGCAGTGGCGTGGTCTGTTGCGGTTGCTGGGCCGTGCCTGAAGCGAGATCCATGCCTGCCATCCGCTGCCGCAGAGGGCGATTCCCTGTCCTGCGGTGCCGCTGAAACCTACAAGGAGTTCACCCCATGCCCTCAGCGTCTGCCGGCTCCAGCCTGATGTTTGATGCTTTCTGGCGCGCTGCCGCCTATTGCTTCCGTCCGCGTGTGATGCTGCTGTCCATTTTGCCGCTGGTGGTGATGTTGGTGGCTCTGGGGGGCTGGAGCTATTTCTTCTGGTCGGGCACGGTCGCGACCATGCAGCACTGGGTGGAGACCATTGGCTGGCTGCGCACGGTGTTCAGCTGGTTTGGCAGCAGCGGCACCGAGGGTTTTGCAGCGGGCATCGCGCCCTTTGTGGTGCTGATCCTGATCACGCCCGTGGCAGCGGTGGTTGCGCTGCTGGTGATTGCACTGCTGATGACGCCCGCGCTGGTCAATATGGTGACCGAGCAGCGCTTCCCCCTTTTGGAGAAGAAAAAAGGCATGGGCCTGGTGACCAGTGTGCTCTGGGCCCTGAGCACCTCGGCAGTGGCCGTCGTGGCCTTTGTCGTGACGATGCCGCTGTGGCTGATCCCCCCTTTGGTGCTGATTGTGCCTCCCGTCATCTGGGGCTGGCTCACCTACCGCGTGATGAGTGTGGATGCGCTGGCCGACCATGCCAGCAAGGCCGAACGCGACACCCTCCTGCAGCGCCACCGCTGGCCGCTGCTGCTGATGGGCATCATCTCCGGCTATATCGGCATCGCGCCCAGCGTCGTCTGGGCCTCGGGCATGGTCTTCACGATTGGCTTTGTGGTGCTGATTCCGATCGCCGTATGGATCTATGCGATCACCTTTGCGTTTTCCTCGCTGTGGTTCATCCATTTCTGCCTGGCTGCGCTGCAGCAGCTGCGGATTGCCAATGGAGATCCGGGTGCGCAGCTGCCGGTGACGGAGCCCGCGCTGCGCGGCAAAACCGATGGTGTGCGAGTGCCAGACTCCGGAGATGCGATGTAGGGGCCTGGGCGGGGCAGGGCGCGGAGGTCGGCAGGCGCACAGCCTCTATCTCTGCTTGAAACGCACCAATGTAGTGCGCAAATACCCATTTTGGTGCACTAACGCTTCTCACGTTAGGTCACCCCTGCTTTGCACCATTTTGGTGCCGATGCCGCATCTACCCCTTGCGCTGCACGGATCTGGGCCGCCGGCTGCAAAATCATCAGCGTCCCTCTGGGGGTAGGGCAAAAGCGCGGTACAGTCTGCCTTTGGGCACAGTACGGATGCAGGGGCATTCGCCAAGCCCGCTTTTCCCGGTCGGCATGGGCATGTCACAAAACTGGCACGTAAACTGCTTTAGTCTTGGCACAGCCCTTTTTATTCACGATTTTCTTTGGAGCATTAGATGGCCAAGAGCGTTGCAGATGTGATGAGCATGTTGGACGAGAACGAGGTCAAGTTCGTTGATCTGCGTTTCACCGACACCCGTGGCAAGGAACAGCACGTCACGGTGCCTATCTCGCACTTTGACGAAGACAAGTTCACCTCGGGCCACGCGTTTGATGGCTCCTCCATCGCTGGCTGGAAGGGTATTGAAGCCTCCGACATGCTGCTGATGCCCGATCCCAACACGGCCAACATCGATCCGTTCTTTGACGAAACCACGATGTTCCTGCAGTGCGACGTGATCGAGCCCGGTGACGGCAAGGCCTATGACCGCGATCCACGTTCGGTGGCCAAGCGCGCTGAAGCCTACCTGAAGGCATCGGGCCTGGGCGATACCGCCTATTTCGGTCCAGAGCCAGAATTCTTCATCTTCGACGGCGTGCGTTGGAGCACCGAACCCAACAACCCGTTCTTCGACATCGAAGAATACGAAGCACCCTGGAACAGCGGCGCCAAGTTCGACAATGGCAACCGTGGTCATCGTCCACGCGTCAAGGGTGGCTACTTCCCCGTGCCTCCCGTGGACAGCACCCAGGACATGCGCGCTGAAATGTCCCTGCTGCTCGAGTCGCTGGGCATCCCCGTCGAAGTGTTCCACCACGAAGTGGCCGGCGCTGGCCAGAACGAACTGGGCACCCGCTTCTCCACGCTGGTGGAGCGTGCAGACTGGACCCAGGTGCAGAAGTACGTGATCTGGAACGTGGCGGACACCTACGGCAAGACCGCAACCTTCATGCCCAAGCCCTATTCGGGCGACAACGGCTCGGGCATGCACGTGCACCAGTCCGTGTGGAAAGACGGCAAGAACCTGTTTGCCGGTGACGGCTATGCCGGTCTGTCCGATTTCGCGCTGTACTACATCGGCGGCATCATCAAGCACGCCCGTGCACTGAACGCCATCACCAACCCTGGCACCAACAGCTACAAGCGCCTGGTTCCTGGTTTCGAGGCGCCTGTGAAGCTGGCTTACTCGGCCAAGAACCGCTCGGCATCGATCCGTATTCCTTATGTGAGCAACCCCAAGGGCCGCCGCGTGGAAGCACGTTTCCCCGATCCACTGATGAACCCCTACCTGGGCTTCGCAGCGTTGCTGATGGCCGGTCTGGACGGCGTGGAAAACAAGATCCATCCAGGCGAAGCTGCCACCAAGGACCTGTACCATCTGCCTCCGGAAGAAGACAAGCTGGTCCCCACCGTGTGCCACAGCCTGGACCAGGCCCTGGAAGCACTGGATGCCGACCGCGCCTTCCTGACCAAGGGCGGTGTGTTCAGCGACAGCATGCTGGATGCCTACATTGAGCTGAAGATGGGCGAAGTGACCCGCTTCCGCCAAGCGGTGCACCCTGTCGAATACGATATGTACTACTCGCTGTAAACCCGTTCCCGCCAGGCTTTTCGGCCTGGTCAGGCTGGACAAAGCGACCTGTCAACCTTCCAAGGTGGCAGGTCGTTTTTTATCAGGGGTCCGCCGCGCTGGCGTTGGCGGCTTGCGGCGAATCTGTAACAGCAGGAACTGTTCGGCGTGATCGACCTCCTTTGTAGCTACACTGCGGGTTGCAGAGGGGTCATCGTGCAAAGTCGCTAAAGGCTGTCACGGGTTTGAAGGCAAAGTGGAGCGAACGGGCGAAACGGGGTTATGCATACAAAGTTGTTGTTTTTGATGGTGGCAGTGGCATGTGCGCAAGGCGCGGTGGCGCAGGATCGCATTTACCGCTGTGGCAATGAATACACCAACGATGTGGCCAAGGCACGGCAAAAAGGCTGTGCCGTGGTGGAAGGCGCCAACGTCACCGTCGTGCAAGGCACACGCCCGCACACGCCCGCTGCCAGCCCGGCACCCGCACCAAATGCCCCGGCTGCTGCGCCACGCCCGGCGCGTGCACCCGCTGCCGCCACACCCGCGCCACGCTCTACCACGGCCGATGGCCGCGCCCGCGATTCCGACGCGCGCCTCATCCTGGAGACCGAGCTGAAAAAAGCCCAGGACAAGAAGACCGCGTTGGCGCGCGAGTACAACAATGGCGAGCCTGAGAAAAACGCCTTGGAGATGCGCAACCCCGCCTTCTACACCAAGCGCGTGGAAGATCTGAAGCAGGAAATCGCGCGCAACGACAGCGATATCGCTGGCATTCAGCGCGAGCTCCAGCGCTTGCCGGCCCCATAATCAGGGCTTCTACCTTTCTGGGCACACCCCATGTCTGACCTCCGTGCCATCGATCGTGAATGGCAGGCGCTGGAACATATCGCCACCCTGGTCGCCGTAATTCGTCTCGACGGCGCCGCTGAACGGGTCAATGCAGCCCTGGAGAACGCGCTGGGCGTCTCGCGCAAAAGCATCCTGGGGCATTACTTCGGCGGTTTTTTTCAGGATGACGAACTGGTCCACAAGGCCCTGGTCGATGCGCGGGCGCAGCGCTTCTCGTCGCTGCGCTTCGAGGCGCAGTTGCGGCGCAGCCTGCAGGACTCCTTTCCGGTGCATGCCAACCTCTCGTGGTGGGAAGAGGAGGAGAGCATTCTGGTGGAGCTGTGGCCGCTGGAGCAGCAGGTGCGCCAGGACCGCGAGGAGCGCGTGCGCGAGCAGGCGTTGGCCAACAAGGAGTTGATACGCAACCTTGCCCATGAGATCAAGAACCCGCTGGGTGGCATACGCGGTGCTGCCCAGCTACTGGAGCTGGAGCTGCCCGATGCCCAGCTCAAGGAATACACCGACGTCATCATCCATGAGGCCGACCGCCTGCAGGCGCTGGTCGACCGCTTGCTTGCGCCACACCGCCATCCGCACACGGTCGGCGATGTCAATATCCACGAGGTCTGCGAGCGCGTCTGCCAGCTGGTGTTGCTGGAGTACCCGCAAGGCCTGCGCATTGAGCGCGATTACGACACCTCGCTGCCCGAAATCCGGGGTGATCGCGAGCAGTTGATTCAGGCATTGCTGAACATTGTGCAGAATGCAGCACAGGTGCTGGTGCCGCAGATGGCGCAGGACAATGCACGCATCACCTTGCGTACACGCATTGCCCGGCAGTTGACCCTGGGTCGGAAGCGGCACAAGTTGGCACTGGAATTGCATGTCATTGACAACGGTCCTGGCATCGAGCCGGACATCAAGGAGCGGATCTTCTACCCCTTGGTGACCGGACGTGATGGCGGCACAGGCCTGGGTTTGCCTTTGGCGCAGACCTTTGTGCAGCGGCACGAAGGCCTTATCGAATGCGAGAGCGAGCCTGGGCGCACGGATTTCCGCATCATGCTGCCGTTGACAGACTAGGGTGCAGATCGCATCCCTTGCTGCAGGACCACGGTATGTAGAACTGTAAGGGTAGGGTGATAGCGACAATGAAACCAATCTGGATAGTGGATGATGACCCGTCGATCCGATTCGTACTGGAAAAGGCGCTCGCCCGCGAGCAGCTGCCCACGCGCAGCTTTGTGCATCCCAAGGAAGTACTGGAAGCCTTTGAAAGCGTGAGCGACCAGGCACTGGCCCCGTCGGTGTTGGTCAGCGACATCCGCATGCCAGGCGGCAATGGCCTGCAACTGCTAGAACAAGTGCATGAGGACCACCCGCAGCTGCCGGTCATCATCATGACCGCCTACTCGGATCTGGACAGCGCCGTCTCGGCCTTCCAGCGCGGCGCATTTGAATACCTGCCCAAGCCCTTTGACCTGCCCAAGGCGGTGGAGCTGATCAAGCGTGCCGTGCAGCAAAGCGAGAGCCAGGCGCCTGAGCTGTCGCAGTCCGCCGGCAATGGTGAGATGCTGGGCCAGGCCCCGGCGATGCAGGATGTGTTTCGTGCCATCGGCCGGCTGTCGCAAAGCAATGTCACGGTCATGGTGACCGGCGAATCGGGCTCGGGCAAGGAGCTGGTCGCACGCGCGCTGCACAAGCATTCGCCGGTGGCGGGTGGCCCGTTTGTGGCCATCAACACGGCCGCCATCCCCAAGGATTTGCTCGAGAGCGAGCTGTTTGGCCATGAGCGTGGCGCCTTCACTGGCGCCCAGACCCAGCGCCGAGGCCGCTTTGAGCAGGCCGAGGGCGGCACCCTGTTCCTCGATGAAATCGGTGACATGCCGTTTGACCTGCAGACCCGCCTGCTGCGCGTGCTGTCTGATGGGCATTTCTACCGCGTGGGGGGCCATGTGCCTGTCAAGTCCCACGTGCGCGTGATTGCCGCGACCCACCAGAATCTGGAAGACCGGGTGCACAAGGGCGTGTTCCGCGAAGACTTGTTCCACCGCCTCAATGTCATCCGCTTGCGACTGCCGCCTCTGCGTGAGCGCAAGGAGGACATTCCAATGCTGGCGCGCCACTTTCTGGCGGCCAGCGCCAAACAACTGGGGGTAGAGCCCAAGCAGCTGTCCGAAGCTGCACTGACCCAGCTGGCCCAGTTCGCCTTTCCGGGCAATGTGCGGCAGCTGGAGAACATCTGCCACTGGATCACCGTGATGGCGCCCGCGCAGTGGGTCTCCGCACAGGATCTGCCGCCGGAAGTGCTGCAGGCCACACCGGCGGCGCCACTGGCCCCTGCGGGCATGCCTGGCCTGGCACCTGCGGTCCAGGCCCCCGCGCAGGAATACAGCTACCGGCCCGCCGCCGTTGAGCCGCCTGCCCAGCCCGCAGCCCTGTCCATGCCCGTCCACGGCAGCGCGAGCGGTGCCATCCACGGCGCAGCTGCGGCCGGTGATTGGGAGGGCGATCTGGCGCGCGAGGCCGATGCGCTGCTGCAGTCCGGCAGCACCGAGGTCTGGGATGTGCTCAGCCGCCGCTTCGAATCGCAGCTGATCAAAAGCGCGCTGGCTGCAACCCATGGCCGGCGCATGGAGGCAGCCCAGCGCCTGGGCATTGGCCGCAACACCATCACCCGCAAGATCCAGGAGCTGGGGCTGTCGGCCAGTGACGATTGAGGCAGGGCAACCTGGGATCCCCCGATAAACCGCCGCCTCCCCAGGCGGCGGTTTGGCTTACAGACACCTGCCACGGCTGCGGTTTGAACCGTGCCACAATGGGTGATTCCCTGTCTGCCCGGTGGTGCTCTCCATGCAAAAGATGACTTCGGTGTTTTCGGCCCAGGCGTACCGCAATTCGCCTGAGCGCATTGGCCGCCAGCGCTCGGCGCTGTTCAATACCTTGCGGCTGGCAGCGTCCACCGCCAGTGGCATGGCCCATCTGGCGGGCGATGCACTGCACGGCGCAATGGCCGGTGGCCTGCCACCCAAGGCCAAGGCCTTGTGGGGCAATCCGGCGCGGGAAGACAGCTACTGGCGCAGCCACTACCAGAGCATGGATTTTTATGTGGCGGGTCAGCCCTTCGAGGCCTACCGCCCGGCGCTGGCACTGGGCTGGTATGCAGCACAGCGCAACCCTTCAGGCTTTGACGCGTTGGTCAACCAGCTCGAAGTGCAGTGGCAGCACGTGCGCGGCAGCAACCCCATGGATTGGCCCGAGGCGAGCGCCATCGCCCGCGCCGCGTATGAGCATGCGATCAGCGGTCTGGAGGGCGAGCAGTTGTCTGGCGCGGAGGTGCAGCATGCGGTACGCGTGCTGCAGCAAGGCCTGGCTGATTGTGAGGAGTGTCTGGTAGCAGGCAGCGAGCAAGCGCGAGCCATTGCGTTGCGCAGCCACTTGTATGCGCTGGCCGAGCACTTCCGTGCGATGGACTGGCAGCTGCAGGATGTGCAGTTGCAGCTGGCCGAGCCCAGCCCGCTGGTGGAGCGGCCCGGGCTCAGCGCGGCAGGCCGCATGCACCGCCGCTGGACCGAATTCAAGCAGCGGGCCAACCTCCACAGCGACCGTGACCTGATCGCCGAATGCAATCTGTGCCTGGTGCTGGTGGCCGAGCGCTACCAGCGCGTGCTGGAATCGGCCTTGCCACTGGAAGTGCGCCCCCTGCTGCAAGCGCAGGCGCAGCAGCTGCGCCGCTATACCGATGAGCTGCAGCACATGCAGGACGCACGCGCCCGCTAGCAAGGTTGTCTCTCGATAGGCTCGTACAAAGCGTCAATCCTGAGTGGACAAGGCCGGCAACGCCCCCGCCTGCGGCCCGCTGAAAACTTACTGGGTAGCCGCGCAAAATTCCCGTGAATTGGGAAAAAAACTCCATGTAGGCGCCCACTTTCTCGGGTTGGGCGCGCTCAGCCGCAAAAACTTGCGGCTACAATCGGGCCCGCAGAACCTGCAATCCTGCCGTCCAAGGCAGCCTCATCGCTCTTTCCTTGTGCAGCGGATTTACCACCTTCACCCGGCAGCCAGCCTGCCCGGGCTGGTCATGGCGCACTCCCTCCAGCATGGCCCCCATGCTGGTGTGCCGCACAAGAGGCCCGCAGCGCCCTGGACAGCACCATAAATCACACACATCAAAGGTATTGGTTATGGCTCTCACGGGCAAAAAGGGCTCTTCGTCCGCGCTGTGGATTTTGGCGGCGATGCTGGCTGGCATTGCGCTGGGCTATGCAGTCAACGCAAGCGCCGGTGATGCAGCCGCCGCCAAGGATATTGCTGGCTACATCTCCATCGTCTCCGATGTGTTCCTGCGGCTGATCAAGATGCTGATCGGGCCCCTGGTGTTCTCGACCCTGGTCGTGGGCATTGCGCACATGGGCGATGCCGCATCGGTGGGCCGGGTGTTTTTCAAGGCGATGATGTGGTTCCTCACTGCATCCCTGGTGTCGCTGCTGTTGGGCATGGTGCTGGCCAATGTGCTGCAGCCCGGCGCCAACCTCGGCCTGCCGCTGCCGGACGTGAGCGCGGCCACCAACCTCGCCACCGGCAAGTTCACGTTGCGCGAGTTCATCAACCACACGGTGCCCAAATCGTTTGCCGAAGCCATGGCAAACAACGAGATTCTGCAGATTGTCGTCTTCTCGATGTTCTTCGGCGTGGCCATGGCTGCGCTGGGCGACAAGGCCAAGACCTTGCTGGCCGCCATCGATGAGCTCTCGCATGTGATGCTCAAGATCACCGGCTATGTGATGAAGCTCGCGCCACTGGCAGTGCTGTCGGCCATGGCTTCGACCGTCGCTATCAATGGCCTGGGCATTCTGCTGAAGTTCGCCGTGTTCATGGGTGAGTTCTACCTGGGCCTGTTCATCCTGTGGTCGCTGCTGGTGCTGGCAGGTATGGCCTTCCTGGGCAAGCGCGTGTTCAAGCTGCTGACCTTGATCAAGGAAGCCTTCATGGTCTCCTTTGCCACCGCCAGCTCCGAGGCCGCCTATCCCAAGATCCTCGACGCGCTCGACCGCTTTGGCGTCAAGCGCAAGATCTCGAGCTTTGTCATGCCCATGGGCTACTCCTTCAACCTTGATGGCTCGATGATGTACTGCACCTTTGCGACCTTGTTCATCGCACAGGCCTATGGCATCGAGCTGTCCTTGGGCACGCAGATCACCATGCTGCTGGTGCTGATGCTCACCTCCAAAGGCATTGCCGGCGTGCCGCGCGCCTCGCTGGTGGTGATTGCTGCCACCTTGAGCCACTTCAACATTCCTGAAGCCGGCCTGCTGCTGATCCTGGGTATCGACACCTTCCTGGACATGGGCCGCTCTGCGACCAATGCCGTCGGCAACTCGCTGGCCTCTGCCGTGGTTGCGAAGTGGGAGGGCGAACTGCTGTCTGAAGAAGACGCCGAAGCGCTGAGCCGCAAGCTCGATGCCGAGGCTGCGCTGGCGATGCATGCGCTGCCGGAGACCGACAGCAAGGCTTGATCTGGATGCTGCGCTCAGCGTAGTATTGACACAAAAAAACGGGCTGCGGCCCGTTTTTTGCATGGGTTGAAGGCCGGATCAGCCCAAGGTCACCACCACCGGTGCATGGTCGCTGGGCTGCTTGTTCTTGCGCGGTGCGCGGTCGATCGTACAGGCGCTCACGGAGCCCTTGAGTGCTTCGCTGACCAGGATATGGTCAATGCGCAGGCCCCGGTTCTTCTGAAAGCCCAGCATGCGGTAGTCCCACCAGCTGTAGCTTTTCTCGGGCTGCTCGAACAGGCGGTAGGCGTCGGTCAGGCCCAGCGCCAACAGTCCCTGGAAGGCATCGCGCTCTTCCTTGGTGTGGTGGATGGTGTCGCGCAGACCATCGGGGTCGTAGCTGTCGCGGTCTTCCGGCGCGACGTTGAAGTCGCCCACCAGCACCAGGCGCGGGTGCAAGGCCATCTCGGCCTTCACATAGGCTTCCAGTCCTGTGAGCCAGCGCAGCTTGTAGGCAAACTTGTCCGAGCCCGGCTCCTGGCCGTTGACGAAATAGCAGTTGATCACCCGAATATCGCCGGCCGGGCTGGCCACCGTGCCGGCAATGATGCGCGACTGCTCATCAGCAAACTGCGGGTTGGCGCGCACCACATCCTTGAGCTCGCCCCGGCTGAGCAGCGCCACCCCGTTGTAAGTCTTCTGGCCAAACGCCACCGCCTGGTAGCCAGCCTCCGCCAGAGCCTCATGCGGAAACTTGTCGTCGGTGAGCTTGAGCTCTTGCAGGCCCAGCACATCGACCGGGTTGGCGGCCAGCCATTCCAGCACCTGCGGCAGACGGACGGAGAGGGAATTGACGTTCCAGGTGGCTATGCGCATAACAATATCTTTCTATTAATCAATGATGTGTGGAAGCGTTTGGTCGCCAGAGAATTTCTGGCTACCATCCCCGCGACTGGTCCTTCGCACCATCGGAATTCTTGCTAGGCTCCATTTTGCTGCATGCGGGCGGTCGGATGCTTCTCGATGGGGGCTGCGGTGGTTTTGCTAGCTCTTTATCGACCTATAGCAAGGCAATTACTATTCCCCATGACCAACCTGAAGATGATGGCTGGTCGCCGTCCTTCCGGGTGAACGTGCAGGACCTTGATCGCAATGGATTCCACGTGGCGTTCACAGCATAGACTCTGAAAAGGAGCGGGAGGGCGCCGATTCATGACGCACATCGTAGGAATGCTGATGATCGAGCACCCTGCGGAGAAAGTTGAATTCTCTTTCGAAGATCTGGTGAAGAACGGCATGCGCCAAGCGGCCGACCTCGTGACTGGCTGGAATCTGAAAGGATGAACTCAATGTGGACAGCCTGGTCGAGCTGGAAGGGCTCGCTGACAAAAGTGCTAGGCAAGTACCAGGCAGCCCTACTCACTCCCCAACTGGGAAACTCAAGCGGATAGCCCGATCACTGCTTGAGCTAGAAGACTGCCCACACTCCGAGATCGTCGAAGTCTGGCCAACAATGAGGCGGCGCTGGATATCGCGCTGGTGATGGGCACACGATCGATCTTCACAGCGACGAGTGGGGCGCCGCTCGGAGTGCGGAGAGGTGACTGTCTACTAATCGGCTGCCTACTAATCGGTCGGAAGGCCCACTGGTGAGGTTTGGAACGAACTTATCAGTATCTCATGTTCATCGACGCTGCGCACCCACGAACCCCCGCGAATTTGCTCCATAAAGTAAACAATCACCCAACCTGTTTTTGTATTCGTCCCAAGTCAGAGTAATTTAAGCTATGAGAAGCATAGTAAATATTTGCAGACTTACACATAACTACAAAGTACGTCGCTAGCGTAAATTTCACGTAAGTATTCGGCGGTAAAAAGGATGGGCTGTTTATTATTCTCAGCAATCATTACTATCTTCTTGGAGAGATAAATTGAAAAAAACGGCTATTGCATTCGCTGCATTAACTTTGACATCTTTGACCTACGCCGGGCTTTATAAGCCAGAGGGGTTTACTCCAATTTCAATCGAAAAAGCTGATAATCCGATATACTACACTAATATTGTATCAAGAGGTGAAAATAAAAATCTCAAGTTGCATCAAGTAGAGTTAAATCCCTTTTTTGTACGCCATATTTCGGATGCCAACCCTCTGTCGAAGGATCGCACAATTGATTTTGACGGATTGTTGGTGCCTGAGATCTACGACATCGCAGTATCTGAGTTAATTTCTGACTATAAGATCGTCGGTGTTGAACATAAAAGTGAATATCGCGCTGTTGTTAATGCTTTTCTAAATGAGGCTCAGGCTAATAGCTTGTCGTCGGATGAAAGAGTTACTTACATCAAAGAGTTGCATAAAAAAGAATTTACTCCCAAGCAAATTTACTCAAAAGTTTCTGGTGATGTTGTTGTTGGATCTCAGGTCAAACCCTGGCTGGTAGATTTTGTTAATGCTCAGTCAGGAACTGCTACAAATCCAATGTATTTGGTGGAGGGGTATGAAACATATTATACCAACCCCCAAATGCATCCTAATATTAATCTTGACCTAAATTTAATTATTCATGGTCACCCCTGTGCCGGCTGCACCGGTGAGGGAATACAATATAATTATCATTTCGGCCATATTGCCGGCATTGTGGGGGCGAAGGATAATAATCTTAACATCCGAGGGGTGAATCCGGGTCAGCCTATTAAATATTATCGCTCTGTTATGGGTGATGGCCCAAATATAAGGGAGGCCTTAGAAAGGGCTGCGAGAGACGCCGAGGCTGAAAATATCTTTTCCACGCTGAATTTGTCTTCTAACTACGACGGAGACGCGGAGGTAAATTCCTTCGGGGCGAACGATGATGTGGGTCTTGGTATTAGGTATGCAAGCAATCGCCTGTTTGTGACAGAGTCTGCAGGGAATTACGAAGCAAATGCCTGTCAATATTCCTATAATAATCCGCAGGCCTACGATGGAGTTATGGTTGTGGGGGCAGTTAAACAAAATGGATCTCGGATGTTAACGGCAGATGGCGGTACAAATCCAACGCCTGTAGATCCCCAATATAACCCAGCACTCTCGGGGGTTAAGGGTTCTAATTATGGGTCGTGCGTTGAGGCTTGGGCCCCTGGATATCAAATAACTTCACTTGACTATTATACCGGCGGTACGCGTGTTTCTTCTGGCACCTCTTATGCTTCTCCCATTGTGGGCGCCATTGCCTCGAGAGCCGGAGGGTCTCAAATTCGACCCATAACCCGAGAAGATTACATCTATCAGAACTTTGTTTCCGGTTTGGCTGGGCCTCTCGCCAAAATAGGAACAAACCCGATCCTCATGCATCATTTGCCGCTTTCAAAGGTGGAGAATATTGCATCTCCAGGAGATATTCCATATTTGCGGAATGGGAAGTATTTTGATGGTCAGGCCTATAATTTTATGGCTAAAGTGGGTAGTATGCGGGTTAATATGGCGAGTGGTTCGCCAATAGTAAGGGGGGTAAGGATTTCACTCGGGACCTCAGCTGGTCCTAAGGAGGTGGCTCCGATAACTATTGTAGCTTATGATGCTAACAATAACTTAATTGGCAATCAAACGATTGTTAATCAGTATGATAACACTCCGATTTTTATGGCTTTTACTAATCATGTGCGGACGAGCTCGATAAGATTTGAGGTTAATAACCAAGTGTCATGGTTCGCCTTGTATGAAGTCGAAATCTACGGTTCGCCATAACATGTCGATGGAAACGTGGAATCAGACGAGCAATTCTGTGATTCTTTAATTCTTATTCATTGTCTCGAGGCTCGCTTCGGCGGGCCTTTTGCATGTGCTCACGCATATTTGTGGGCCTTTTTTATTCGGTACGCCATATCACCGATGTAGCAGCAGTCGGAATCTCGATAGAGACCTCAGCTCTCGATAAGGGCATCAAGAAGCTAGACGAGTTAACTCAGCAAGGGCCCAGAAAGCCGTATGTTCGGGCCGGTCGTTTGGTCAACAAAGCAGCTCGTTATTCCGATAGAACGGAGCAAGAGATTTACGCACTTTACTGTCCTAAAGGCTTGCGAAGTTGAGACAGGTCTTCGCGTCACCAAACCCGCAGGCGGCCGCATGAGCTCCGCAAAGGCGAAAGCCCAGCAATCGCGAATTGCGACGCTTTCTGGTGAACCAATTAAAGGTATTGAATGACTCGGTATAAAGGTTAAACGCTTTATCACCCCAAACGCAGCAACGCCGCCGAAGCTGCGCACACCAGCAAAAACGGAATGCTGATGCGATGAAACTCCCACAAACCATTGGGCAGCCGGGCCAGGCGCAGCGCGATCAGGTTGGCCAGCGAGCCCAGCACGCAGCCAAAGCCGCCGACGCTGACCCCAGCGGCCAGGGCGGGCAGGTCGCGTACGGTGCCGTCCAGCAAGATGGTGGCGGGCACATTGCTGATGACTTGTGAGGCCACAATGGCGGCCAGGTAGGCGCGCCAGCCCTCGGCAATCGGCCACTGCAGCAGCAGCGTTTGCATGGCGGGCAACTCTGCTACCTGGCGCAGCACCACAAACATCAGCGCAATGGTGGCCAGCAAGGCCCTGTCCACGCCGCGCAGCACCCGCGGTGCTGCCAGTGCAAACACGCCAAAGACGAGGCCCAGGCCGGCTAAGGTCCAGTGGCGCTCCAGCGCGATGACAAAGGCCACAAACAGCAACACGGCCATGGTCAGCAAACGGGGCTGCACAGCGGTGGGTGCTGCCGCTGGCTTGAGCGTGATGGCCGTGCGTGGCACCAGCCACCACACTGCCGCAAAGACCCAGGCCAGCATGATGGCCACGGTCGGGCCCATCATCGCCATAAAGCCCAGAAAGCTCTCGCCAGAGCGGTGCCAGAGGTAGAGGTTTTGCGGGTTGCCGATGGGGGTGAGGGCGGAGCCGGCATTCACCGCCAAGGCCTGCAGCACCACCAGCCGCGCCAATGGCAAATGGGCCTGGGCTGCCAGCACCGCCGTCAGCGGCACCAGCAGGAAGAGGCTGACATCGTTGGTCACCAAGGCCGAGAGCAGGGCAGCCGTTGCGGTGAGCAGCAGCGCCAGGCCGCGCAAGGTCGATACCCGTGTCAGCAGCCGCTGCGCGGTGGCTTGCAGCATGCCGCTGCGCTCGACGGCCTGGGTGATCGCCAACAGGCCCGCCAACGCGCCAATGGTCTGCCAATCGACCAGCGCCATGGTCGCCTGCGGGCTGCGCGGCTGCCAGGCGGCGAAACCTATCGCCAGGGCCAACAAAATCCAGAGCAGCATATTGCCGCTGGGGGCGTCTTGCGGCGAGTCAGAAGAGGGAGAGGAGGTCGTCATAGCGGTCGCCGAGGAAGAACACTCCGGCACGGCGGAGAAGTGGATGGATTGTGCTGCAAGTCGGTGCTGCCTGCGCGCCTCAACGCGGCTGGATGGCAAATTCAGGAGCCCATTCACTACAATGGCGGCCACTGCCATGAACAAGCCCCTGTCTCCATCTCTCATCCGAACCGCATCAGCATCAGCATCACCCAACAGCGCACAGCTGCGCCGTTCGGTGCGCGGTTTTACCTCGCAGCCGGTGGCAGATGCGCTGCTGCGCGATTGCCTGCAGGAAGCGCGGCGCGCGCCCAGTGGTGCCAATTTGCAGCCTGGCTACTTCTGGCAGGTGTGCGGCGCGCGGCGCGAGCAGCTCACCAGCCGTCTGCAGCAGGCCTATGAGGCGGGCGCCCAAGAGGCGGAGGATTACGGCTATTTCCCCAACCCACTGCCGCTGTCGCTGCGCAAGCGCCAGGTCGCAGCCGCCCAGGCTTTGTATGGTGCGCTGGGGGTGGAGCGGGGCGATGCAGCGGGGCGGGGCGCGCAGTTCGGGCGCAACTTTCGTTTTTTTGATGCACCGGTGGCCCTCATCATCACCATCGACAGCGGCTTTGGGCCGGGCGGCTATATGGACCTGGGCATGGCCATCTACGGTTTGATGCTTGCAGCCCAGTCACGCGGCTTGGCGACCTGTGCCATTGGGGCCATGGCCTCCTACCCGGGCCTGATTCGCGACGTGCTGGCGCTGCCCGCCACGCAAACCGTGGTCTGCGGCATGGCGCTGGGCTACGAGGATACCGCTGCCGCAGTGAACCGGACATTGACGGCCCGTGCCGAGCTCGACGCGTACTTCCAACGGCTGGACTGAGGCCGAGCGTCTGGCTAGCGCTCATGCCATTGCCAGCGCGGCAGCTCGCTCGCCGGGATATTGGCGATATGGGTCTCGCCCAGGTTCTTTTCCAAATGGATGGCCTGGTAGTCCAGCTTAGCGGCAGCGTCTTCCAGCGCGGCCAGCAGGCGGTGGGCGTGGGTGACGACGATCACCTGGGTCTGGCGCGCAGCCACGGCGACCAGGCGGCCCAGCGCGGGCAGCAGATCGGGGTGCAGGCTGGTTTCCGGCTCGTTGAGCACGAGCATCTGCGGCGGGCGCGGCGTCAGCAGCGCGGCAATCCATAGCAGATAGCGCAAGGTGCCGTCCGACAGCTCATTGGTGTGCAGCGGGCGCAGCAGGCCGGGCTGGTGCATCAGCAGCGCCAGGCGGCTGCCGTCCTGGTGCACGGAGATCTTGGCGCCGGCAAAGGCATCGTCCACGGCCGCCATCAACGCCTCATGGTCGCCAATGGCGGTGATGGTCTCCCATGCGGCGGCCAAGTCCGCGCCATCGTTGCTGAGCACTGGCGTGTAGGTGCCCAGCTGCGGCTGGCGGGCAGGGGCATCCACATCGCTGCGGAAATGGTCGTAAAAACGCCAGGAGCGCAGTTGCTCGCGCACCGTCAGCATCTCCGGCGCGGCAACCGGATCGACAAACTCGGTCAGCATGCTGGCCCAGCGCGGGACAGGGCGCTCCACTGGCAACCAGCTCGCTGCACTGCGGTCACCTCCGCGCAACCGCAGTTGTGCGGCCTGGCGTTCCACCAAGGTGGCGCTCGGGCGCCACAGCGGCCCAGCCCAGAGCGCTTCGTGCTTGATCTCCGGGTCATGTGCAAAGGCTTTGAGAATCGTTGAGGGCGTGGGCATGCCAATATCGATCGCGTAGCCGAAGCCGTCTTCATCCGACGCGAAACCCAACTGCAGCTGCACCGGTTTGCGCCGCACTGTGCCTTGCACCGGTACGTCGCCACGGCGCATGCGTGCGGTGATTTCTTCCGGCCCGGCCCACAGTGTCGACGCCAGCCCGCCCTCGCGCACCAGCGAGCGCACCACGCCGCCATGGGCGATATCGGCCAGCAGGCGCAGGGCCTTGTAGACGCTGCTTTTGCCGCTGCCATTGGGCCCGGTGATGACGGTAATCTGCCCCAGGGGCACCAGCAGTTGGCGCAAGGAGCGGTAGTTGGCGATGGCTAAGGTGCTGAGCATCCGGTCAATATAGCAGCGGCGCCTGGCGCACCAGGGCCGCGCTGCCCAGGCCACCGGCACCGGCGGCGGCAGCAAGCCCGAGGGCGGCAGATGTGCCCGCCGTTGCCTGCAAATCAGCCAATACGCGGACCAACGCGACAGCGGCCGATGCCCCAATCGGGTGGCCGCGTGCGATGCCGCCGCCATGGCGGTTCAGGAGGCTGGCATCCGCATCCTGGTCTTGCAGCAGCGCCTGCCATTGCAGGCCTTGTACCGCAAAGGCGTCATGCAACTCGATGGCAGTCAGCTTCGGCCAGTGCACTCCCTGGCGCTGCAGCAAGGCCTGCGCAGCGTCAAAAGCCAGCACCAAGGGCATCGCAGGGGAGCCGCCCTGCGACCGGTGGCCCAGCCATTGCGCGCTGGGCTCCAGGCGCCAGCGGCGGCAGGCCGCTTCGCTGACCAGCAGCACCAGCGCCGCTGCGTCGGCCTTGGGGGAGATGGCGACCGTGCTGACGGCATGCGCGCGGCGCGCCTCATCGGCCATGCCGGCATCGGTTTGCGCCACTACCGGCATGCGGTCCAGCTGGCGCTGGCTCAAGGCGCGCGGAAAGGGGTCTTGCACCACACCCGCCACGGGAATGATCTCTTGCAGCATCACCGCAGCGCTTGCCAGCGCACGTGCATGGCTGGCGGCCGCATAGCCGTCTTGTACGGCGCGGCTGTAACCCGCACTGGCGGCATAGCGGGCGGCGGCCAGCAGCAGATCCGGGTCCTCATGCGGTGGAGGGGCAAACGGCGGGCGCTCATAAGGCACGGCGCTGTCACCGGCTTGCAAGGGGCGGGCCGCGCGGATGGGGGCGCGGCTCCAGGCCTCAGCACCGCCGGCCACCACCACCTCGGCCTGCCCGCTGGCGACCAGGCTGGCGCCCAGCGCGATAGCGTCGAGCCCGGCGCAGCACTGTGTATCGACCGAGTAGGCGGCGCAGTGCAGCGGCAGCTGGCCCGCCAGCGCCAGCATGCGTGCCGGGTTGCCACCAGCACCCAAGGCGTTGCCCAGCACGACGGCATCCACAGCATCTGCCGTCAGCCCGGCGCGTTGCAGCAGGCCTTGCAGCACAGGCGCGGCAATCTCATGCGTGTGCAGATGCTTGAACGCGCCGCCCACCGGTACGACGGCGCTGCGCGCATGGCTGGCGATAAAGACGGGTGGGTTGGGCATGGTGGCGCGCGCGATCAAGCGGTTTTGTCGGCACTCGGCAGTGCTGCTGCCAGCCATTGTGCAAGCATGGGGTGGTCCGTCTTGCCGCTGGCCGTCTGGGGCCAGGGCGCGGCGCTGAACCAGCGGCGTGGGCACTTGTGTGCTTCCAGCCGGCTGCGGCACCACTCGGCCAGCTCGCGGGCCAGCGCGGCATCGGCCAGCGGCTGCAAGCCTGCGGCCGGCAGCGCGGCAGGGGCAGCGTCTGCTCCATCACGCAATTGCAGCGCCACCCAGACCTGCTTGCCGCGCAGCGCATCGTCGACGCCATGCACCGATGCCGCAGCCACGCGCGGGTGCTCGCAGAGCACCGCCTCCACCTCTTCGGGGAACAGGTTCTTTCCCTGGGTAACGATCATGCGCTTCTCGCGCCCCACCAGGGTCAGCATGCCTTGCGCATCGAGGCTGCCCATATCGCGTACGCTGAGCCATTCGCCGTCGCGCAGTGCAGCCGTCGCATCCGCCTGCGCGCCCACATAGTCGGTAAACAGCATGGGGCTGCGCAGCCAGATGGTGCCCACCTCACCGTGGGGCAGCGGCTGCAGCCTGGCATCGCGGATCTGCAACTGCACATTGCTGAAGGGCCGGCCCACCACTTGCGGTGCGGTGTCCGCGTGGGCGTCCATCCAGGCGATAAAGCTCGCCTCGGAGGCGCCATAAAACTCCACAATCCGGGCGTTCGGGAACAGCGCCTGCAGCGCCGGCGTGTGCTGGCGCATCCAGCGCGCACCGCTGATCATCAGCAGCGCCAGCGAGGTGATCGGCGCCAGCGCGCGGCGCTCGGCCAGCTGCAGCATCACAAGCAACTGGCTGGGCACGGCGACGAGGCAGGGCGTCGCCCGCTGGCGCAACGTGGCCAGGCACTGGCTGGCAGAAAAGCGCGGTTGCAGCTGCGTGCCGCCACCCGTCCAGATGCCTTGCAGCGCACCAAACAAAAACAGCGAATGCGACAGGCTGCCTGGCGCCATCACGCAGCCGTTCGCGGCCTGGCCAAAGCTGTCCACGCAGACGCGAAAGCTCTCGCTCCAGGACTGGTGGTGGCGCCTGAAGCCCTTGGGCAGGCCCGTGCTGCCCGAGGTAAAGCCAATGTAGAACGGCTGCAGCGCGGCATCGCGATGGTCGTCACTGCGGGGCGTGGCGGCCAGCGCATCGATCCATTGCTGCGCCTGCGCTTGCTGTGCGTGTGACCAGGCCCTGTCGCCCAGCGCCGCGCAGCGGCCGCTGGCATTGGTGGCCAAAAAATCGGTAATCAGCGCTGCCGGCGGCTGGCTGGCATCCAGCAAGCGGGAGTGGGGGGCATTCTGGGCCTCCAGGGCCTGGGCGTGTTGCTGCACGGCGGCATGCAGATCGGCAAAGCCAATGCGTTGCTGGCCGTCATCGATGGCAATGGCTCCGGGCCGCTGCTGCGCCCAGTGGGCCAGCGGGCCATGCACCAGGCGTTGCCAGCCGGCCAGCGGGGCCGATGGCGCTTGCGAGCCGCTCACAGGCGGCGTCCGCCAAAGCGCCAGTCGGGCAGGCCGCGCGCCACCGTGTGCACCATCAGTGCCACCAGCACGCACTTGACCAGATCCCCCGGCACAAATACCAGGGTGCCTATTGCCGCCTGCACAAAGCTCAGCTTGGCCAGCAGCATCAGGCCCAGCACCCCGAACACATGGACGACCACGATTCCGCCCAGCACCGAGGCCACAAAGGCACAAGTGGCCAGCCGCATGGGCGATGACGGGCCGGTGCCGGCCAAGCTGCGCATCACCAACCCGGCAACCGCAGCGGCCAGCGGGTAGGAGAGGAGATAGCCTGCAGAAGGCAGGAAAAACACGCCCATGCCGCCCCGGCCGCCCGACAGCAACGGCAGGCCCAGCGCGACCGCCGCGAGAAACAGCAAAAGGGCCTGGAAGCCCATCGCGGCTCCCAGCATGCAGCCGGCCAGCATCACGCCCATCGTCTGCGCGGTAATCGGCACGCCCAACGGCAGATCGATTTTGGGAATCAGGCCGAAAGCGGCCATCAGCGCGGCAAACAGGGCCACCAGGGCTATGCGCTGAGCGCGGGTTTCGGTGCGGTGCTCGGAGGTCATAGGCATGTCCGTGTCTTTCAAAAAAGGGGATGAGGGCGCAGCGCTGCTAGAGCTTGAGACGAATGGCCAGCGCATCGGCCACCTTGCGGGCGGTGATGAGCATATGAATGGTGAGAGGTGCCAGCAAACGCCAGCCGCCCGCGCGGCCGGTGCGCACCCGGTAGGCATCGGCCAGGCGCTGCCACTGCACAAAAAACTGCTCGGCAAAGCGCAGCATCAGCCCCAGTTGCAAGGCCAGGCGCTCCACCGGTACGCCCAGGCGGGCGAGCGGCGACAGCAGCCATTCGGCCACACCCAGCAGATCGCCAAAACGGGTGGTCGCCGTCAGCATCGCGCCCAGCATCGTCGTGCTGACCAGGCGCAGGCCGCTGGCCAGGCCCAGCCAGGGCTGGCCGGTCGCCGCATGCAGGCCGCCCACCAGCGCGGACGCCAAAACGGCCACCACTACCAGCCGGCGCGTGGGGCGGGAGGCTGCGCCCAGGCTGGCGTACAACAAGACAATCGCCGCAAAGGCCAGCGCTTGCAGGCGCAGATCGCTGAGCGCCAACAGGGCGATGCTGCTCAAGGCCAGCAGCAGGAGCTTGAGCCCGGCAGGCAGCCGGTGCATCCAGCTGGGGATGTCGCTGTAGAGTGTGCCCATCACTGCGCCCCTGGTCGGGTGTGGGCAGCGGCTGCTGTTGCTGCTGCTGCATCCAGGGGCTGGCCCATGCGCGCCTGCACGTCGGCCTCATAAGCCGCGCAAACATCGGCCCCCGGGCCATCGCCGCGCACTTGGCCATGGTCCAGCCACAGCACGCGCTCAAAGTGGCGCACATGGTCCAGCACATGGGTGGAGATGATGACCTGGGCGGGTGCAGCATCCAGCTCACGCGCCAGGCGTACCTGGCCAGGCAGATCCAGGCTGGCAAAAGGCTCGTCGAGCAGCATCACCTGCGGAGCCGCCATCAGCATGGCCAAAAAACAAACCTGCTGGCGCTGGCCCTGGCTCAGGCCACTGACGGCGCGCGGCGCCCAGTCTGCCAGGCCCCGCGCCGCCAAAAAATCCCGTGCCTGCACGATGGCTGCCTTGCGGGATACGCCCCGGTATTGCAGGCTCAGGCCCAGCTCCTCCTCCACGGTCGGGAAGATGATCTGGTCATCGGGGTTCTGGAACATCAGGCCGACAACGCCGGGCAGTTGCTCGCGCTGGCGTTGCACATCGCATCCTGCGACCTGCACGCTGCCCTGGTAGGCATGCTCCAGCCCGCACAGCAGCCGGAACAGGCTGGTCTTGCCAGCACCGTTGTCACCGATCAGCCCGATGCGCCGCTCGGTCACCTGCAGGTTGAGGCCCTGAAACACCGTCTGTGCACCGCGCTTGAGGTGCACATCGCTCAGGCGGATGTCTGCCACGGAAACGGTGTGGGCCAAGGAGGGTGTCATGTCAGCATTGCAAGGCAGGGCGCAAGCCGCTGCCGCTGGTTTCAAAAAATACACGTGCTCGCCTTCGCAAGGGGCGGTAGGGGTGGCAGGTTTGGTACCCCATCGCCTGTGCCGGTGGTGGCCGCGCGGCGGGTGGGCGGGTCTGCCTGTCACGGGTAGCAAAGCCCATACGGACGCGGCTTGCGGGCGTCCTGCAGAGCGGTGCCGTATTGTCGCACCAAGCGCAGGCCCGGTGCAGGGGGGCGGAGGGGCGCAGCCGGTGACCGCTGCCCTGGTTTGGGCCCGTGTTTTGCACGTGGTTGCCAGATGTTGAGGCACAGATGTCGGCAAGTTCGCCTAACCATGCGGCAACATGCTGGCTCTGGCGACCACCACGCATGCCGACAGGCAGACGCCCGATATCAAAAAAGATAGCACCGGATGAGATGGACAAAGGGCTTGTGTAGATCTGCCTTCTGGAGCGCAGATCGACTCCCAAAAAGTGCCAAGCTGCTTGTGGGGTTATCAGCCCGTTTCCGAGGCGCCGTGTTCAAGAAATCGCTGTACAAGCACAGAACTTTTCTGACAGACACCGGGGAATCCCCATGGTGCAATAGAGACATTCCACAGTTCCCATCCCATGTCGGGGTGGTAGAGGCCTCTGTTCAGCAGTACCCGTCTCGGTGGAAAGGAGGTTCACCATGTTTCACCACCACAGCCATTGGTTAGATGCAGCCTCTTTTATTGCCTTGGTGCTGGCCGTATTGCTGGCATTCATGTTGACGATCTGGCCCGTCACCACGGCGGCGGCCGCAGACTCTCTGGCACATATGCTGCAAGGCATGATCCAGGTCTGGGACCGCCCCTGAATTCTTAAGCGCTCCGGTCGATGCCTGATGGCACCGGCCGTTTCATGACGAGCCGCCTGTTTTCGCGACAGGCGGCTTTTTGCTGGATGCGTCTGAGACACTAGCTCTATATATGCGTTTGGAATGAGCTGATTTCGATAATTTCTGAGTGAAAGGTAGTAGGCAGGTTCATACTCGCTGCTTTGCTGCGGTTCCGATAAAGCGTTGAAACGTTTTGTCGGGTCAGCAGCTGTTTTCTGATTGCTCGGAGTTTCTGATGTCCGCTCGTTTTTCCTTCGCCGCTGGGCGCCGTGCCGTGATGGCTGGCGCTGCCCTTGCTCTGATCGCTGCTGTGTCTCTGCCTGCCATGGCACAGGATGCGGCCAAGAAGAGCCTGAAGATTGGCGCTACCGCCGGCTCCAACTACGACCTGCTGCAAAAAGGCATCCTGCCGCAGCTGGAGAAAAAGGGCTACCAGATCAAGCTCATCGAGTTCAACGACTATGTGCAGCCCAACCTGGCGCTGTCCGATGGCTCGCTGGACGCAAACTTCTTCCAGCACCGCGCCTATTTTGACCAGTTCACCACCGACCGCAAACTGGCGCTGACGGCCATCGTGCAAGGCCCGGTGGCACCGATGGGCGTGTACAGCAAAAAGCACAAGACCCTGGCAGATATCCAGACCGGCGCCAAGGTGGCCTTGCCCAATGACCCGAGCAACCTGGCGCGTGCACTGCTGGTGGTGCAGCAGGCAGGCCTGGTCAAGGTGAAGGAGGGTGTGAACCCGGCCCGCATCTCCGAGCTGGACCTGGCCGCGAACCCGCACAAGCTCAAGTTTTTGGTGCTGGATGCAGCCCAATTGCCGCGCGTGCTGGAAGATGCCGATTACGTGGTCGTCAACGGCAACTTTGCCGTCTCTTCGGGCCTGAAGCTGAGCGAAGCCGTGGTGCTGGAAAACACGCCCGACCAGTACCTGAACGTGGTCGCCGTCAAGACCGGCAACGAAAAGAGCGCTTGGGCCCAGGACCTGGCTGCCGCCTACCGCTCGCCTGAGTTCAAGGCCGTGGTGGACAGCCAGTTCCCCGGCTACGCCAAGCCTGCTTTCCTGAAGTAAAGCATTGCGCCCGTTGCGCCCGGCGCGCCGGGCGCAGTCAGTGCGTCCGCGCCTGCACCTCGGCTTCCAGATGCTGCAGCGCGCGCAGCTCCATCTGCTGCAACTGCTGGCGCTGTGCCGCCGGCAGCTCGCCCAGCATCGATGCCGCCCCCAAATCGCTCAGCACCGCATCGCCGGTGGCTGGGTTCCACAAGATGTTGTGGGCATATACATCCCCATGCAACATGCCGTGGCCATGCAGATGCGCGACCGCGCTGCGCACTTGCGCCAGCATGCGCTGCGCGGCAGCCGTGGAAAACCGGGCACCATCGGCATAGACATCACGTGTGCAGCTGGCCAGGCTGGGGGGGCCCGCCAGCGGTTGCAGGCCGGGCGGCAGCAATGGCAATACCATCGCCAGTTCTTGTGAGCTGGCATGCACATCCGCCTGCAAAACCGCCAGCGGTGTCAGCAAATGTGGGTGCTGTCCCGCTGCCAGACCCGCCGCCATTTCTGATTGGGGCGTGCCGTCGCTGGTCTGCCC
The DNA here is from genome assembly GCF_964277875.1 of uncultured Comamonas sp. NCBI lineage: Bacteria > Pseudomonadati > Pseudomonadota > Betaproteobacteria > Burkholderiales > Comamonadaceae > Comamonas > uncultured Comamonas sp. The sequence goes on along the minus strand of NZ_CAXYJV010000050.1, from coordinate 371,118 downwards.
CGCCTTGAACACTTTAAGCGCTACATCGGGCCCACCATCCACAGCGCTGGCGCGGTAGATGTGGCCGCTGGCGCCCTGGCCCAGCAGCTCCTGCCGCTGTAGATCGTCACCGCGCCAAGCCGCTGCCGCGTTGGCCTGCAGCACCTGCTGCTCACTGTGCAAGGTCATCGGGTTGCCGGCCATCGCCAGCCAGGCCAGCGCTGGCATGGCCAGCACTTCGGGCGGCAGTGCCGCAAAGCGGTTGCCGGCCAGGCGCAGCAGCTCCAGCCGGGGGCTGTGGGCCAGGCCGCTTGGCAGGCTCTGCAGCTGGTTACAGGCCAACATCAGCTTTTGCAGGCGGGGGCGCTCGCCCAGGGTATCGGGCAACTCCGTGATCTGGTTGTCGGTCAGGATCAGCCAGCGCAACTGCGGCGGCAGACTGTCGGCCGTCACCGTGCGGATCTGGCAGGCTTTGAAGCCCACCATCTCCAGCCGGGGCATGCGGCCTAGCACGCGCGGCAGTTCGGTGAACGGGTTGTTCGACGCAAACAGCACCCGCAACTGGCTAAAACGGGTCAGGTCATCGGGCAGGCTGGAGAGCTGGTTGCCGCTGAGGTCGAGCATTTCGAGGGTGTCTGTGAGCGCAAAAAGCTCGCGTGGAAACTCGCGCAGATCCGCAGCTAGCTTGATCTGGCGGGCGCCGCGCAGCGCACCGCTGTGCAGCTGCTCTTGAAGGGCTTGAAGGCTTTGCATGGCTGCACAGTGTAGGTGCTGGCAGCGCATGCCCGCCCCAGATCTGGTGTGATCTGGGGACCGCAATGATCAGTCGGCCCGCTCAATGCGGGTGATCATCAGGCTGCCGCCTTCATCCTGCACATGAAAGCGCACCTTGTCGCCCGCGTTGAACTGCGCTATTTGCGTGGCGTCCTTTAACCCGAACACCATGGTCATCGGCGGCATGTCCAGGTTCTTGATCTCTGCATGGCGAATGGTCAGCTTGCTGGCGCGCTTGTCCACGCGGGTGATCTCGCCTGCGGTCATCACCGCATCGGCGGCTGTGGCTGCCATGGGTGAGGATGCCGGTGCTGCGGCCGCAGCCGGTGCGGCCCCGCCATGGCTGGCGTGGTCGGCGTGGTTCTGGGCCAGAGCCGGGCTCAGCAGGCTGCAAGCCAGGGTCAACGCGGCCAGGGTGGTGGTGGTGTGGTTCATGTCATGCTCCAAATGTCAATGCCAAAAGATCCGCGCGCTCAGTCGCGGTAGGCGCTGAAAACGCGGGTGGTGACGTCGCTGCCCGCGCCAGTCCTGGTGACCAGCAGCACATCGAACGGGTCTTTGCGGCCGCCGTAGGCGGGGCCGTCCATGCCGGGGCTGCCGATGGGCATGCCCGGCACCGCAATGCCCAGCGCCTTGGGCTTTTGCTGCAGCAGCTTGCGCACATCGGCAGGTGGTACATGGCCCTCCACCAGGTAACCGCCTACCAGCGCGGTATGGCATGAGCCCAGCCGTGCAGGCAGGCCCAGCTGGGCGCGCACGGCGTTGTTGCCGCTGTCGTGGACTTTGGCGCTAAAGCCGGCTTGTTCCATCAGCGCGATCCAGTCCTTGCAACAGCCGCAGTTCGGGTCTTTCCAGACTTCGATGGGGGTGGGTGCTGGCTGGGCCGCCAGCGCGGCCTGGCCGGTGGCTGCGGCAGTGGCCAGACCGGCTGCCAGCATCTGCAGGGTGCGGCGGCGGTTATAGGCATGGGGGTTGCGCATGGTGGGCTCCTGGCTGTGGTTCATCGTCATTCCGTTACCGTGAAGGAGCCCGTCATCCCCGCCTGGTAGTGGCCGGGGATCAGGCAGGCAAAGTCAAAACTGCCGGCGCGGTTGAAGTGCCAGACCAGGTCCTCGCTTTTTTGCGGCGCCACATGGGCCATGTAGGGCTCGGCATGCTCCATGCCGGGGTACTTCAGCATCATTTGCGCGTGCTGCGCGAGCGAGGCCTTGGTGCCCAGCACCACTTCGTGCATCACCTGGCCCTTGTTGATGACGCGTAGGCGCAGGGTTTCGCCCTTTTTGACGCTGAAGTGCGCGGGCGAGAAGCGCATGTCATCACCCATGTTCAGGTCGATGCTGCGGCTGGCCTGCCTGGCATCGCCGGCAATGCCCCAGTCCTTTTGCACTGGGGGTGCGGGGCGAGATGCTGCCTCTGTGGGTGCAGTGGCGTGGCTTTCATTGCCGTGTGCAAAGGCGGTGCTGGCGCTGGCCAGCAGGGTGCATGCCAGCAGGTGGGAAATAGTTTTCATAGGGTCACTCCGGGGTTCAGTGGTTGGCATGGCCGCTGCCAGCGGCGGGCTTGTGGACGCTGGGCGCACCGGGCGCCGTGCCGGGCAGGGTCTGGCGTGGCGCCTGCGCGTCCAGCGGCGCGCCTTGCCATTCATAGGCCACGGTGCCTGGAGGCTGCGCATACCAGCCCGGGTCGCGGTAGTCCTGCGCGGCCAGCCCTTTGCGCACCTTGAAGGTGGTGAACATGCCGCCCATCTCGATGTTCCCGAAGGGGCCCTTGCCGGTCATCATCGGGAAGGTGTTGTCGGGCAGCGGCATCTGCATGGCCCCCATATCGCCCATGCCGCGCTCGCCCATCAGCATGTAGTCGGGGACGATCTTCTGGATCTTGCCGACCAGGCCTTTGTGGTCCACGCCGATCATGGTTGGCACATCGTGGCCCATCGCACCCATGGTGTGGTGGCTCTTGTGGCAGTGAAAGGCCCAGTCGCCGGGCTCGTCGGCGATCAGCTCGATCTGGCGCATCTGGCCCACGGCCACATCGGTGGTCACCTCGGGCCAGCGCGCGCTGCGCGGCACCGGGCCGCCATCGGTGCCGGTCACCTCAAACTCATGGCCATGGATATGGATGGGGTGGTTGGTCATGGTGAGGTTGCCCACGCGGATGCGCACCCGCTCGCCCAGGCCGGCCACCAGTGGCGTGATGGCGGGAAAGGCGCGGCTGTTGAAGGTCCAGATGTTGAAGTCCGTCATCTCGGCCACGCGGGGTGTCATCGCGCCGGGCTCCACCGCATAGGCGCTGAGCAGGAAGGCGTAGTCGCGCGCCACATCGGCGATCTGCGGGTGGCGGCCCTTGGGGTGGGTGATCCACAGGCCCATCATGCCCATGGCCATCTGCACCATCTCGTCCGAATGCGGGTGGTACATGAAGGTGCCGGGGCGGCGCGCATCGAACTCATAGACAAAGGTCTTGCCTGGCGGGATATGGGGCTGGTTGAGCCCTCCCACGCCGTCCATGCCATTGGGCAGGCGCTGGCCATGCCAGTGCACGGTCGTGGCTTCGGGCAGGCGGTTGGTGACGAAGATGCGCACCCGGTCGCCTTCCACCACCTCGATCGTGGGGCCGGGTGACTGGCCGTTGTAGCCCCACATGTTGACAAAAAAGCCCGGTGCCACCTCGCGCACCACGGCCTCGGCCACCAGGTGGAACTCTTTGACACCAGCGTTCATGCGCCAGGGCAGGGTCCAGCCGTTGAGGGTGACCACCGGCTGGTAAGGCCGGCCATTGGGCGGCGCCAAGGGCGCGACGGTATCGGCGCTGGTCTGGATGACGGGCTCGGGCAGGGCAGCCATGGCCACCGGGCTGACGGCGGCAGCCGCCACGGCCGAGGCGGCGCCGGAGAAGAATTGACGGCGTTGCATATCAGTGGCCTTGGGGTTCGGTTGCGGGAGCGGCAGGTGCTGCAGTGTTGCGGGCAGCGCGCACATTGGCGCCTGCCGCTTGCGGCGATGTACCGCTGAGCGCCAGTTGCAGATCGGTCTCGGCGAGCCAGAAGTCGCGCTGCGCCTCGGTCGCCGTCAGCACCGCCTGCGTGGTGCTGCGGGCCTGGGCCAGCAGCTGCCAGACGCTGACAAACATGCCGTTGTAGCGGTAGATGGTCTCTTCCTGCACCAGCTGGGCCAGGGGCAGCACTTCGGTCTGCTGCTGGTGGGCCAGATCCCAGGCAGTACGGTAGGCGCGCCAGCTGCTGCGGGCCTCGCTGCGGGCCCGGATGGCGCTTTCACGCAGCTGCGCCGCATTGGCCTGCACCTGGTGGCGCGCCATGCTGCTGGCCGCTGACCCCCAGTCGAACAGCGGCAACGGCACATCCAGCTCCCAGCCCCGCGTGCGGTCCTGGTGGCCGCTGTCCCGCTCGGTGCTGGTAGTGCGGCTGTAGGTGGCGCCAATATCGCCAAACACCGCGCCGAGGGTGGCCCAACCCTGGCGGTCGGCGCTGACCTCCAAGTTGCGGCGCAGCGCGCCCAGGTCCAGGCGCTCGCGCAGCGCCGTGGCCTCGGCATCGTCACCGCTGCGCAGCTCGCTGGCCGCTTTGGGCAAGGGGGGCAGCGCCTGGGGCAGCACAAAATCCAGCTGCGAGCCCCACAGGCCCATGCGCTGGGCCAGTTGCTCACGCGCCTGTTGCGCGGCCAGCGCGGCCCGCGCCAGTTGCGCAGCGGCTTGCTGCTGCTGGGCCAGCTCGCGTGCCTGGTCCAGTTTGCTGAAATTGCCCACCGCCGCCATGCGCCGGGCCAGCTCGCCGCCCAGTGCGGCTGCCTCGTGCATGCGGGTATGGGCAGCCAGAGCTTGCTCGGCGGCCACGGCGTTGAGCCAGGCGCGGCGCGTGTCGGCCGCAAGCAGCAAGGTTTGCTGCGCCGCTTCCAACGTGGCCTGCTCCATCTGCCAGCCTTGCCAGCGGCTGCGCCAGGGCAGGGTCAGCAGATCGACCAGGCCAAAGCCCAGCTTGCGTTCAAGCTCCCGCTCATGGCCATTGCGAAACCAGCCCAAGGTCAGACTGGGGTTGGGCAGGGTGATGGCCTGCACGCGCTGGGCATCGGCAATGCCCAGTTGCGCCAGCTGTGCCTGCAGACCGGGATTGTTCAGCAGCGCGATGCGCACGGCGGTGTCTGCATCGACCGGTTGCTGCAGCCAGGCGTCGATCTGCATCTGCGCCGATTGCTGGCCCTGTGCATCGGAGGCGGGCAGTTGGGCCTGGTCGGGCAGGCGCCCTTGCAGCCGCTGGGCAACATCGCTGCGCAGCCCATCGGGCGAGACGCTGGCGCAGCCGGCGAGCAGCAGCGCGGCGGCGAGAGTGGAAAGGCGAAGGCTCAGACGCTTCATCGCGGGCCTCCTTCGCCGTGCTGGCCATGGGCGCTGTGTTCGCCATGCGCGCCATGGCCGGGCAGCGCCGTTGAGCCGGCCGGTATGGCCTGGGCGGCGCCCGGGGTGGCCTGGGATTTTTCCCAGGCGACAACATCGGCATGGCCGCGTGCAAACGCGCCTACGGCCGCATTGGCCTGGCGCCAATCACTGGGCGCATTGACGATGCTGCCGCCGCTGGCGAGCGGCCGGTGCTGGAGCGCCGATGTGGGCGCGTTGGGGTCGGCGGGGGCCGGAGCCACCGTTTGGGCAGATAGCCAGCTGGTGACAGCCAGCCCGCCCGCACCGGCAAGCCAGCGCAAGACATGCGCAGTGCGCATAGGGTTCTCCTGAAAGCGTGGTCAAAGCAGACGCCTGCACGGCAGCTGCCATGCGGACGCACCTCGGGTGTCAGCGATCAGGAAATGGGTGGTTTGGAGACTTGGGCGAGCAGCGCGCTGGCAAAGGGCGCGCTGCCGCTGGCACGGGCCAGCAAAGAGGCGGGAAGGGCAGCAAAGCCCGCTTCGTTGAACAGGTCCACCGCCGAGTGGCAGATGCCACAGGCCGAGCAGCTGGCGCCATGCTGGGCCGGGTCATGCTCGCTGTGTTGGCCATGGCTGTTGTGGTCACCATGGCCCGTGGCATCGATCCCGGTAGCGCAGTGGCTGGGGGTTTGGATGGCATCTGCTGTGCCATGCTCGGCATGGTCCAGCATGCAGCTGGCGTGGTGTTCGGCCAGCGCCACAGGCATGACCGGTGCGACGATGCCCATGGCCATGGCGTCGCCCATGAGGCCGCGCAAGGCCAGCATCAGCATCAGCAACAGGGACAAACAGGCACGCATGGTGGGGTCAGACAGCGCAGGGTTCGGAAAGTTCCACAGCGGCTGAGTGTAGCGCAAGCTGCACGCCAGCGGTGCCAGCGGTGCCAGCGGTGCGGGCAAAGCGTGGCCGGACGGCGGTGCCACTGCTCGGCCGCTCCAGCAGGCAGTCCTCAGGCCCGTGCGCGCAAGGCCTCGTCGAGCGCCGAGGTCAGCAGATCGGCATGCTCGGTCTCAAAGGGTAGTGGCGGGCGGATCTTGAGGGTATCGCCCAGCGGGCCGCTGGTGCTGATCAGCACGCCCGCCTGGCGCAGGTGGTTGACGACAGCGCTGGCCAGGCTGCCGCTTTGCAGCTGCACGCCCCAGTACAGGCCTTCTCCGCGTATCTGCGTAATGCTGGCGTGCTGCGCCGCCAGCGACTGCAGTGCCTGCTGCAGATGGCCGCCCACGCGGCGCACATGGGCGGGGGCCTCCATGCGCTCCAGCTCGTCGAGCACGGCCATCGCTACTGCGGCCGATACCGTGTTGCCGCCAAAGGTGTTGAAGTAGCGGCAGCGCTTGCCAAATACCTCCATCAGCGGTGTCTTCAATACCAGTGCGGCGATCGGGTGGCCATTGCCCATCGGTTTGCCCATGGTCACCATATCGGGCACCACCGATTCGCGGCCAAAGGCCCACCAGCGGCCTGTGCGGGCAAAGCCGCCTTGCACCTCATCGGCAATGAAAAGACCCCCGCGCTTGCGCACCGCCTGGGCAGCGGCTTGCAGGATGGGCGCGGCATCGATATGCACGCCATCGCTGGCAAACACGGTGTCGAGCAGCAAGGCGCTGACCGGCGTGCCCCGCGCCTGCAGCGCGTCGGCCGCAGCATCCACGCGCTGGGCAAAGGCAGCGGCGGCGGCCTGCGCATCCATGCCGTGGAAGGCGGGCGGGTCGATGACTTGCACATGCGCTGCCGGCGGGCACAGCGACGGCGAGCACTGCGCCAGCGCCATGGTTACGCCGTGGTAGGCATGGCGGGTGATGACCAGGCCCTGGCGGCCGGTATATTCCTGCGCCACGCGCAAGGCCAGGTCATTGGCTTCGCTGCCGGTGCAGGTGAAGACGCTGGTGTCCAGCGCGGCCGGAAACAGCGCCCGCAGGCGCTCGGCCAACTGCACCACGTTGTCATGCAGGTAGCGGGTATGCGTGTTGAGCAGCCGGCTTTGGGCAATGAGCGCCGCGTTGACCGCTGCGTTGGCATGGCCGACCACCGGCACATTGTTGTAGGCATCCAGGTAGCGGCGGCCCCCGGCATCGAACAGCCAGACGCCTTCGCCGCGCACCGGGTGCAAGGGCTCGTCGTAGAACAGGCGGTAAGAGGGGCCGAGCGCGCTTTGGCGGCGCGCCAGCAGGCGCTGGTCGTCTGCGGAAAGGGTTGGCATGGCGTGGTGCTCCAAAAGTCGGGTCAGGCAGTGGCCGGGGTGGTTGCGCTGCTGGCTGCGCGCTCAGCGGCAGGGGCGGCATGGCGCTGCAGCCAGTCGCCAATCATGTGGCTGAACAAGGCCGTGGCGGTGGCCTGGCTGCGCAGGATATAGACGCGGTTGTCCGGGTAAAGGCGGGCGCGCCAGGCGGTGATCACCATGCGCTGTGTGAGCCGGGCCAGGATCAGATCGGGCAGCAGCGCTTGCTCGGCAGCCGTCAGCGGCAGCAGGCTTTCATAACCGGTCCGCATCGACGCCAGCGCAGCGTCGGGCCTGTCCGTCAGCGGCATTTGGTACGAGGCGGCAATGGCCAGATCGGCCACGCGCGGGGCCAGCAGCATGTCGCCAAAATCCAGCACGCCGGCAATGCCCAGGCCATCGTCGCTGCTCAGCAGGTTGCTGGGGGAGAGATCGTTGTGGATGGTCTGCACCGGCAGCGCAGGTCCCTGCTGCGCCATCCGCTGCTCAAAGGCCGTCCAGAATGCGGCAATCTGCGTGCGCAGTTGGGCGTCTTCTACCACCTCCAGCCAGGGGCGCAGCAGCGGAGCGCGGCGTGCATCCCATAAAAAAGGGCGCTCGGTAGCAGGGTGGGCAAAGTCTGCCATGGCTCCATGCAACTGGGCAATCGCCCTGCCGCAGGCCTGCCAAGCGCTGGTATGGCGCTGCAGATCGCTGCCCGCCTTGCCATCGAGAAAGCTATAGCAGCGCACCCGCAACAGTTCACCGGTGGGGCTGCACCAGTCCAGCCAATCGGTGCTGGCGATGCTGCTGGCAGCGGCAGTGCGTCGCAGCGGGTAGTGCAATGGCACCGGCACGGCGCAGCGGCCTGCCAGGTGCTTGAGCACTGCGATCTGCATCTCTGTCTCCGCCAGTGATTCGGCCGTGCTGATGAATTTGAGGGTTACGGCGCTGCCATCGTCCGAGCGGATCACAAAGTTGCGGTCCCGCTCACCGGACAGGGCTTTCGCTTTGCCTTGAATGCCATAGGCCTCACGGGCCAGGGCCGTCGCCTGTTCTGCGCTGACTTGGGGCACCGCCGTCAGAAAGGCTTGGCTGGCTTGTGCCAGGGCATCGGGTTCATCAGGCGGGGCAGAGGTAGTAGCTGGCAGAGGGCGTTTCATGGCGGCGGCAGGTGGTGCGAGGCGGGAGGCGGGAGGCTTTGGCAAAGAGGGTGCGGATGGCTTGCGGCCAGGTCAAAGTGGCAAGGTATTAATTTGATGTTTGATGCATCATAAATGGAATGGGTTGATTGGAACAGCAACCATGAAGGTAGGCATCCGGGTAAACCTGAGTGCGCGCACTTTTGCTTATGATGCATCTTGCAGTGTGGGTCGGCGCAAGGTGTGCATCGTTTTTGCCGACTGCAGTGCCTACAAGAACACCAGCGGGAGCAATGGCAGATGGCAGAGCGATTTGAGAGTGTCAACACCGAGAGCAAGGGCGAGCAGATCTACGCCCAGCTGGCGCAGGCGCTGGTCAAAGGGCAGCTGCTGCCGGGCGAACGCCTGAAGATACGCGAGCTGGCCGCGCAGATGGGCACCAGCGTGACGCCGGTGCGCGATGCCATCCTGCGGCTGGTGCAGCATGGGGTATTGGTGATGCTCAGCCCCCGCGACATACGGGTGCGGCGCCTGACCTTGGACGAGTACCTGGAGATCCGCAATATCCGCGTCGAGCTCGAAGGCATGGCCGCCAGCCAGGCGGCCCTGCGTGCCACCGCCGACGAAGTGCAGCGCCTGGCCGAGCAGGTGCAGCACAACGAAGAGGCCGTGCGGCGCGGCGACATCGCCCAGGCCATTGCGCTGAACCAGGATTTTCACTTTACGCTCTGCCAGCTGGCGCGCATGCCGTTGCTGTCCGAAATCCTTTACGGCCTGTGGCTCAAGATGGGGCCGCTGATTGCCCAGAGTTACAGCGAAGGCGGCCGCAGCATGATCGACCACCACTACCCCGTCGTCGAGGCCCTGCGCCGCAACGACCCACATGCTGCGCGGGTGGCGATTCAGACGGATTTGCTGTCTGGTGGGCAGTCGATTTACGAGCGGTTTGGGCAGGCGGAGGCGGGCCGGTAAGCCCTGCAAGCCATAACACCCAACCGTTGAGCCGGCTTACTGCGCGGGCAGCAGCGGCGCTGCAAACGCCCGCGCCACCTCGCGGTTGCGCGCCGCCAGCTCGCGCATCGCCTCCGAGATTGGCGCCGCCAGCTGGGCATGGCTGGCAGCCTGCCAAAACGCATCGGCGGCGCGGGCCGCCAGGCTCCAGACCTGGGGCACGGCGCCGATGGTGCTGACCTGGGGCTCGATCGGCACCAGCGCCGGATCCAGTCCTCCGCCAATGGGCGCGTAACGCATCGGCAGAATGTCATAGGCCGGTGCGATGCCCAGGTATTCGCCATCGTCGCCGATCAGCAGCGAGATGTTTTCAAAATGGCGGTCGGTGTTGCCGATCAACTCGCTGAACGCAGCCATCACGGCCACACGCTGGGCGTGCGGTGCGCTGAAGTAGTCCGCGTGCACGCAGCGTGCAGCGAACTCCGGCCACGTATCGCGCGCACCAAAGAACTCGTCATCCACGGCGCCTGCCGAGAGCATGCCCAAGCGTCCTTGTTGGCCCACGCGGTCAAAGCGCTGCACTTCCAGAAAGACATATTCGTCTGCCACGAGGATCTGGGTCTGGGCGGCGGGCACCCCGACATCGGCCAGTGCCGACAGTGCCAAATGCTCCAGCGGCAGCAACTCGGCCATGCGGCTGCCCAGCCTTGCGAATTTGACGATGACCGAGCCCGAATCCTCGGCCACCCAGAGGAACTTGGGCTGCTCGCCGCCGGCGCTCGACCCATAGGATTCATGCTTGAGTTGCTGTGCGAGCCCCACATAGATGCCGAGCTTGTCCTGCGGCTGCTGGCGTGGCTGGCGCAGCAGATCCAGCTCGCGTTGCAGAGGCTGGTCGCCAAAGATCAGGTTGCCCGGCAGGTTCAGCCCCTGGGTAAACAAAAAGGCGATGCGGTGGTCGTCGCTCCAGTCGTTGAGGCTGGCCGGAAAAGGCTGGTTGCGCGCAGCGGTCTGGGCCAGTTGGCGGCCCAGAAAACCTGAGGGAGCCGCGAACAGCATATAGGGCGGCAGGCCCTCGTAGAGGCGAATGGCGCCTGCCTCCTGGCGCTCCAGGGTCCCTCCGCCGGCAAGAAATTCCAGATCTGCATACGGAACGATGTGGCCGGTCGACAGAAAGCGATAGACACGCTGGCGCGGGTTGAGCCCCAGCGGCAGCTTGCGCAACCACCCGTATTGGGGTGTGCGCTGTCCCGGTTCGCGAAACATGCTGACCGCAGCGGATAGTTCGCGAATAGTTCGAGACAGAGTCGGCTGGCTGACGCCCAGCGACTCCAGCAACTGCTGGCCCGAGCGCGGTCCACCGGCCAGTGCGCGTTGAATGGCCTGGTGAAGATCGGTCATCGGAGATCGAAGGGGGGCAGACATGAGGGGAGTGCTGAATAGATCAAGAATTTTATATGAATATGAAATTTGGTGTCTTATGGCGGTAGCGATGGCCTTTAGCCAGCTGCTGTCCCAAGTCCCTGGCGCAAGGTATTCACCAGCAGCTTGTACAAACCATCGACCGCTTTGGAGCGCCGCGATTCCTTGCTGCGGTATACGGCCACCTCCATCGGCGCCAAAGGACCCAGGCCGTGCTTGCTGCCCAGCACCTGCAAATGCGGCGGGGCACTGCACTGGGTCAAAGCCGCCACCGCCAGACCGCTCTCAACGGCGGCAATCTGGCCTGCCAGGCTGGAGCTGTTGTAGACCACGCGGTGCTGGCGCCCTTGTTGGGCCAGCGCATGCAGCGCGCCGCGCCGGGCCAGGCTGGCCTCTTCGTACACGGCAATCGGCAGCGGATCGCGCCGCCAGAGTTCAAAATGCTCCGAGCCCACCCAGACCATCGGCTCGTGGAACAGCAGGCTGCCGCGCCGGGCGTGGTCGCGCGAGATAAGGGCCAGATCCAGCTCACCTGCCGCTACGCGCGGAATCAGTGCGGTCGATTGCTCGCAGCTGAGGATGATCTCCACACCGCTATGGCGAGGCGCAAAGCGCCTGAGAACGGGGGTGAGGTACTTGGCGGCATAGTCATCGGGGACGCCCAGGCGCACATTGCCCTTGAGTTCTTCCCCGTGCAGCGCCCACTGCGCTTCACTGTGCAGATCCAGAATGCGCCGGGCGTAGCCCAGCAGGCGCTGGCCATCTGGCGTGATTTGCTGGCTGCGGCTGTCGCGCTCCAGCAGGCGATGGCCGACTGCCGCCTCAAGCTTTTTGAGCTGCATGCTGACGGCGGACTGGGAGCGGTGCACCTCGCCCGCCGCGCCCGCCGCGCCCGACAGCGATCCGGTGTCGACCACTGCGACAAAGCACTTGAGCCAATCCATCTGAAGGTCTTGCGAAGTGGCAGGCATGGGTTTTCGAAAATCGAATAGCTGATGCGAGAATTATGCGCTTTTCGATGAATGGCCTGCGCCGCACACTGGCAGCCATGAGCCGATACCCAGAACCAGCGCAAATGGCCGCTGCAAGCATTGACCACCCCTCACAAGCGGCATCCCGTAGCCCGGGCGATGCCTTTGGCGGCGTGCTGCCCTTTGTGCTGGGCAGTGCACTACTGGGCAGCATTGGCATTTTTGTGCACATGGCGCAGGCCGGTGCGCTGACGGCAACCTGGTTCCGCTGCGCCTTTGGGCTGCTGGGGCTGACGGCCTGGCTGCTATGGCGCCGGCAGCTGCGCTTTCTTCGGTTGGATCGCAGCACAGCGGTTTGGGTGTTGCTGGCCAGTGTCTTGATGGTCCTGGGCTGGGTGCTGTTCTTTGCCGCGATGGAGCGCATCTCTGCCGGGGTGGCCGTGGTGCTGTTCCATATGCAGCCCATGTGGGTGCTGGTGCTCGGTGCCCTCTGCCTGGGGGAGCGGCCGGGCCGCCAACGCGTAGTTGCCGTGGCGGTGGCCATGCTCGGGCTGGTGCTGGCCACCGGTGTCTTGCAGCAAGCCGCATCGCCGCATACCGCACAGCCGCAGTACTGGTGGGGCGTGGGCATGTGCTTGCTGGGCGCGTTCTTGACCGCGGCTGTCACTGTCATGGCGCGCCGCCTGCGCGCACTGCCGGCCGGCGTGCTGGCCTGGTGGCAATGCGCCATCGGCACCGCCGTGCTGTGGATGGCACCCGCCACGCAGGGCTGGCCGGCCTGGGGTGCCAGCTGGGCCTGGCTGGCTGCGTTGGGCCTCGTGCATACCGCCACCGCCTATGCGTTGATCTACACCGGCATGGCCAGGCTGCCCACAGGGCGCATTGCGGTATTGCAGTTTGTCTACCCAGCCGTCGCCATTCTTGTGGATTGGCAGTACTTTGGGCACCGGCTGGGGGCGTGGCAGATGGTCGGGGTGGTGGTGATGGGGGATGGCGATTGGGTATGCGGAACGCAGTGGCCTTGGTATGAAGCCCCCGCCGTGGACAAGGCGTTGGCCGATCTTCAATCCACCACAAACATCCGCGCACAAAGATAGTCCACCAGCGCCCTGACTTTGGGCGCCGCATGCCGACCTGCAGGCCACAGAATGTGGAACACCCCGGTGCGCTCCGCCAGCCCCGGCATGACCTGCACCAGCCTGCCATCGGCCAGCGCATCGCGGATCGCAAAGTCGGGCAGGCAGGCGATGCCGCGTCCCCGCAGCGCAAAGCAGGCGCGGGTTTCGATGTTGTTGCAGACCATCGAGACGGGCAGGTTGACGGGCTCGCCGCTGTCGGGCGGCGGTAGCGGCCAGGCCTCCAGCTTGCCGCTGTGGGGCCAGCGGAAATGCATGCATTGGTGGGCTTGCAGGTCTTGCACCTGCCGGGGCATGCCATGGGCGGCGATGTAGTCCGGCGACGCCACCAGCAGCATCTTGAAATGGCCGAGCTTGCGGGCCACCAGGCGCGAATCGGCCGGCTCGCCGGTGCGCACCACAGCGTCAAAGCCTTCTTCCACCACATCCACCAGGCGGTCGGAAAAATCCAGGTCCAGCTGGATGTCCGGGTAGTCGCGCATGAAATCGGCCAACACCGGCAGCACCAAGGTACTGACCAAGGGCAGGCTCACCCGCAGCCGCCCCCGGGGTGCCGACGAGGCTTGTGACAGCTCCGTCTGTGCCGCCTCGATCTCTGCCAGGATGCGCCTGCTGCGCTCCAGCAGCAGCAGGCCTTCGGCCGTCGGGGTGATGCTGCGGGTGCTGCGGTGGAACAGGCGCACACCGAGCTTTTCCTCCAGCCGCGCCACGCTCTTGCCCACGGCGGATGCAGATATACCCAGCAGCCGGCCAGCCGCTGTAAAGCTGCGGGTTTCGGCCACCTGCACAAACACCGTAAATGCGTTGAGGCTATCCATGCGTTTTCACCTGCGTTTCTGGACCGGTGTCACGGCCCATGATTGCGGACATTGCAGTCCTGAAAGTGCGGAACTCTATCCTAGTTTTTCTGAGATCGCTGGCTGCCTAAGCTGATGCCTGTGTTCCAACCAAGGTAGCGATGCGATGGATTTATCAGTTTCAGACATGCATGACAGCCGTGTACAGCCGGGTGTTTCTGGCGGGGCGGCGCAGTGGGCACCGGTCGCCCAGGTGTTGAATACCGCCCTGGCCGAGCAGCGCCTGGTGGGGGCCGTGGTGCTTGTCTACCAGCATGGGCTGGCGCTATGCCGCATCGCAGCTGGCTGGGCGGACCGGGAGGCCCGCATCGCGATGGCCGAGGATACGGTGTTTCGCTGGGCCTCCGTCAGCAAGCCTGTTGTCAGTGCGGCGGTCATGCGGCTGGTAGCCGATGGGCGAGTGGACCTGGACGAGCCTATCACCTCCTGGCTGCCGACCTTTCGCCTCCGCTTGCCGGACGGGCGCGAAGCGCGCATCTCCGTGCGCCAGTTGCTGAGCCATACCGCCGGGCTGGGCTACCGCTTTTTTGAGGCAGACGACCAAGGGCCTTATGCCAAAGCGGGGGTATCCGACGGTATGGATGCCAGCGGCATCGACCTGCAGGAGAACCTGCGCCGCATCGCCAAGGTGCCGCTGCTGTACGCGCCGGGCACCAGTTGGGGTTACTCGTTGGCGGTGGATGTGCTCGGTGCGCTGATCGAGGCGGTATGCAACATCCGCTTGCCGCAGGCGGTAGAGGCGTTGGTGACGCGCCCCTTGGGCATGGCCGATGCCGGCTTTGTCTGCCGGGATGCGGCGCGCCTGGCAACGCCCTATGTCAATGGTGGCCCGGTGCCCCATCGCCTGCAGGAGGGCGAGGTGGTGGCCCCGTTCGATGGCACGGTGGGCATTATCTACAGCCCATCCCGCATCTTGGATGCGGGCGCCTTTCCCTCTGGCGGCGCCGGCATGGCGGGTACGGCCGATGATGTGCTGCGGCTGCTGGAGGCACTACGCACTGGCCATGATGGCTGGATGCCCGGGCATCTGGTCGCCGAGATGGCAAGTGACCAGACCAACGGGCAGGCACTGGCTGCCGGCCCGGGTCTGGGGTTTGGCCTGGGCTTCTCGGTGCTGCGCGATCCCGCGCTGGCACAGTCTCCTGAGTCGCCAGGCACCTGGCGCTGGGGCGGCGCTTACGGCCATGCGTGGTGGGTGGACCAGCCCCGAGGCCTCACGGTGGTGGCGCTGACGAATACCTTGTACGAGGGGATGTCGGGTCGGTTTGTGGTGGAGCTGCGGGATGCCGTGTATCAGGGTCTCGGGGGGTGACCGGCACACAGGCTCCCCATTGCCAGGCTGCCAAAAATCCATGACATCAGGGTTGGCCGTCGTGTGTCTCGCTCACCCCTGCAAGGGCCACCCAGGGCCGACGCCGTTTCGTCCAGATCTCCCGCTGCGGGGTTCCCAGCGCATCGCGTTGCTGGAGGACGCCGGTGCGCAGAGAGTAGGCCTGAGGATTCTCCACGGCGCAGGCATACAGCGGGCTGCCACAGGTCTCGCAGAACGCCAGATTGCGCTGGGTGCCGCTGGCAGTCGTCTTGGCGAAGGTGCGCGGCACGCCCTTGGTCAGTTTGAAACCGGCCGCCGGGGCAGAGATATTGGCTCTGAAGGCTGAGCCCGAGTGCGTTTGGCAATCGAGGCAATGGCAGACCGTCATGCTGCCTGGTTGCACCTCTGCCTCAAATTCAATGGCGCCACATAGGCATCGGCCTTCTACTTTCATGCGCATCCTTTTTAGTAACGCCGTCGCAGTGGCGTTGATACGTCGGTCAGGGCTAGGGATGGCCCAGGCTTTGCAGTCGAGCCCATCACCCCAGGTTCGGCAGGTCAGAGGTCCACAATCACCAGAATGCCCTGGCTGCCGGATAGAACAGCATGAGGAACGCCCGCCTCGGCAATGTACATCTGACCCGCTTCCACACACAGGGCCTGGCCGGCCACTTCCAGCATCATCTGGCCACTGACGACCAGCAACGCCTCGTCATAGTCGTGCACCTCTTCGCCATAGGGCATCTGGTCCATGCGCAGCAACTTGATGTTGGACGCGCCCACTTTGCCCAACACGGTGGAATGCCACGCAGCGGGCAGACCATCGGCGATGGTATGGAGGTCAAATAAGGACATGCTTGTCTGCTTTCCAGTCTCGATCATTCAGCAGCCACCATCCGTGCGCGTCGCAAGCACCGCAGATGCGCTGAAAGAACCAACTTTACCCGAAGGGCGCATCGGTTTCGTGCGTGCATTTATTTTGATGATGTGCCTATCACCTGGGTCACTTTTAGGCGGGTCAGCAGTTGCCCGGTGCCGGCGTGATAAAGCGCCTCACTGGCGTGATCCAGGGTAAACACGAGGGTGGAAACAAAGGGGTAGAGCTACATTTCGATAACTAATCCACATTTGCGAACGAGGCAGCCATGCGCATCCATCTGAGCCGGATCCATTCTCGCGGGGTTCCGCTGCTGGCGGCATCGCTGGTGGCCCTTGCAGGCGCCATGGCGGCGCCTTCCGCCTTTGCCCAGGCCACGCGAACCTGGGTGTCCGGGGTCGGGGACGACGCCAATCCCTGTAGCAGAACGGCGCCCTGCAAGACTTTTGCCGGAGCCATCTCCAAAACTGCCACCGGGGGTCTGATCAACAGCCTCGATCCCGGTGGGTTTGGTGCAGTCACCATTACCAAACCTATCTCCCTGGATGGAGCAGCGTCTGGCACCGCAGGCGTGCTGGCCGCTGGAACGAACGCCATCATCATCAATATCGACCCGGCAGTGCACGCCAATGGCACTGTGGTTCTGAGAAATCTGAATGTCGAAGGAGCGGGCTCGGGCCAGTCCGGGGTTCAGGTCCGCCGCGCGTCCAAGGTGGTCATTGAGCACACCCAGATTCAAGGCTTTCAGACGGGCGTTGAAGTGCAGAGCGGCGCCAATGCGCAGTTGCTGGTGCAACGCGCTGACATCGTGAACAACAGCACCGCAGGCATTTCATTGAGCGATGCCAACAGCAAACTCTATCTCTCCGACTCCTCGTTGTTTGGCAACGCCACCGCGTTCAGCATCAGCGCAGGCAATGTGACGACCTATAACAATAATCGTCTGGAGGGCAATACCAGCCCCAGCACGCCCACCGCAACGCTGTACGAGCGCTGAGCAGCAGGGGATCGTCATGGCATGTCCTCGACACTACCGGCTTGGCAGCGGCACGGCGCTGGTCTTGCTGGCCGGCATCCTCACCCCTGCTGCGCACGCTGCAGAGCTGGTGGTCAATGGCGGCTTTGAGCAAAACGCCGGCGCAGGTTCCATGGGCTTTAGCGGCTGGCAGGCGATGTCACAGCCAGGATCGCAGGGCGGCTTCTATGCCCAGCAGGGCAGCCAAAGTGCGCTGACGCCTGTCGCCGTCGCCGCGCCGCCCCAAGGGGTGTTTGCGGCGATGTCCGATCAGCCCGGCCCTGGCGCGCATGCGCTGTACCAGGACATCGCCATTCCGTCAGGCAAGAGCGCAACGCTGAGCGTGCAGGTCTATCTGCAAAATGCCGCTGCTCCTTCGGTAGCACCCGCGACCCTCGACTTTCTGACGGTGCCCAACCAGCAGGCACGTATCGACATCATGGATCCGGCAGCGCCCTGGAACGATGTGGGAGCAGGTGTCCTGGCCAATGTCTTTCAATGGTCTGGCGGCGCAACCTCTGGCGGTTACCAGAGCATTCAGCGGGATGTGAGCGCCTATGCAGGGCGCACGATTCGTCTGCGGCTCGCCGAGGTGGACAATCGCCAGAGCCTGTTTTTTGGGGTGGACGCGGTCAGTGTCATCTCCTCCGATGTCACGCCTCCGGCGAGTGTTGGCGCAGACAGGCAAGGCAATACCGTCACCCTGACTTTCCCTCCCGTCGCATCCACCCCCACCGAGACCGTCACGGGCTACCAGGCGCAGTGCGTGCCCGCGGGAGGAGGTGACACCATCACGGCCACCGGCACGCAGTCCCCCATCGCAGTCTCCGGCTTGGTGCCAGGCGTGGCTTACACCTGCACGGTGGCAGCGCAGACCAGCGTGGGCAGCGGGCCAAGCAGCCCACCGGTCACGGTGCCCGGTTCCCCTGCGGCAGCAGCGGCCCCCATACCCGCCTGGAGCCTGCTCAGCACGCTGCTGGCGTCGTTGCTGGTGCTCGGCGGCGTGGGCTTGGGTGCCCGGCGCAGGGCCATGCGTGTTCTGCGGCGCTGACAAGCCTTTGCATACCGCTTGCCCAACCGGGTGACGATGAACTGTCCATGGGCGCGTTCCGCATCAGGGCGTAATTCTGCAAAGGGCGCCAACGGAGCTGCCTCACAGCGTTAAAAGCCTTTGCAGCATCCACAGGTTCAGCGACACGACAAGGGCTGCACCGCTCCACAACAGTATCGACATGGGCCGGCCAAAGGTCAGCGCTCCCAGTGCATTGCGGCGGGTCGTGAACATCAGCAGCGGCACGATCGCAAACGGCAGCTGCATGCTGAGGACCACCTGGCTGAACACCAGCAGCGCGCTGGCGCCCTCGTTGCCGTACCAGGCGGTGGCGATGACGGCGGGCACGATGGCGATGAGCCGGGTCAGCAGCGCCCGCATCGCCGGCGATAGCCGAATTTGCAGAAAGCCTTCCATCACGATCTGGCCCGCCAAGGTGCCCGTTACCGAAGCGCTGAGGCCGGAGGCGAGCAGGGCGGTGCCAAACACTGCGCTGGCGATGCCGACTCCCAGGATAGGCGACAGCAAATGGTAGGCGTCTGACAGCTCGGTGACGGAGGGTGTTCCCGGGCGGTTAAAGGCCCCCGCTGCCACGACCAGGATCGCGGCATTGACGAACAGCGCCAAACCCAGCGCCATGGTGGAGTCGATCGTAGCGAAGCGGATCGCCTGGCGTGTGCCCTCCAGGGTCCGGCTGTGTTCACGCGTCTGCACGATGGCCGAATGCAGATACAGGTTGTGCGGCATGACCGTCGCGCCAACGATGCCGACGGCGAGGTAGAGCATCTCCGGGTTGGCCACGATCTCCGAGCGCGGAATGAAGCCGGACAGCATGGTGGCGAGCGGCGGGTGCAGCCACAGCAGCTGGGCGCCGAAGCAAATGCCGATCAAGGCCACCAGCGCGATGACGACTGCCTCCAGCGCGCGAAACCCGCTACTTTGCAGCGCAAGAATCAGCATCACATCGACCACGGTGATGCATACGCCCACGATCAGTGGCAGGCCAAACAGCAGGTTCAGGCCGATGGCCATGCCCAGCACCTCGGCCAGGTTGCAGGCCACGATGGCAATCTCGCAAAAGAACCAGAGCACCAGGTTGATGCGCGGCGGAAACTGTTCGCGGCAGGCCTGGGCCAGGTCGCGCCCGCTGGCCAGACCCAGCCGCACTGCAGCTGCCTGGAACAGCATCGCCATCAGGTTGGACGCAAAGATCACCGCCAGCAACGAATAGCCAAACTGAGATCCGCCCGCAATCGAGGTGGCCCAGTTGCCGGGGTCCATGTACCCGACCGCCACCAGATAACCGGGCCCGGCAAATGCCAGCATGCGCTTTGCGTTGGCCGAGCGGCTGGTGCCGCCCGGCACCGCAATGCTGCGGTGAACCTGGGGCAGGCTGGGGATGCCTGACTTCACGCTGTCTGGATCCGCTTTGCCCGAGGCCTCTGGCTTTGGCATGCCCCCTTCGTTGTGGAGGGGGCTGCAGGTGGTGAAGGCAGGTGGCGGCATGGTCGCTCCCTATCTGGAGGCCGGTGCCAGGTGCAGCGCAGCGGAAGCGGGTGTTGCAGCTGGCCCCGCAGCGATGGCGCCGTTTAAAAGTGCCAGCACATCCGAGGTGACAATGGCAAGCCCTGCCAGGACGATCAAGCTCCCTACACAACGGCGCAGCAACGTGGCGGGCTTCAAGCGCCGCGTCTTGCTGCGGGACGTTGCTTGCGAGGATGGAGACAATATGGACTTCATCGCAACTCCTAGGCAGAGAAACACCGGTCTCAGATCCGTCTTGCGGCATTCCTGCCCCGGAAAGGGGCAGGTTGAACTAACGCGTCAAGCGTAGGCGGTGCTCATCACCAGCGCACCATTGACGCCTGCCGGGAAGAAGCCGCCCTTGGTGGAAGAGTCCTTGGTCAGGTAGACGATGTTCAGCACGTCGCCGGGTGAGCGGCTGTAGGCAATGCCGTCGGCATCCAGGGGCACGATGTTGGAGGTGCTGTCGTCCCCGGTGATGCCCTGGTCCACATCGGAGGAGCCATCGAGGCTGTCACGCGCATTCGAGATGGCGCCGGCTGCCGAGCGCAGCGCAGGCGTGGCGAGGCCCTTGGCATAGAGCACCGTGCGCACCAGACCCGCGTGGTAGGCCTCGGCAGACAGAATGCCTGCAGCAGCTTCCAGGTAGGTCTTGTTGGTGATCAGCGGCGAGGCGCCCTTGTAGGCGGTCACCCCCACGTCCTCGAAGATAAACGCGCCGAGCAGGAAGTTCTCGTCACTGGCATAGGGATCGAAGGCCACGCCCGCACCTACCAGACCGGCTGCGCGTGCGGCCACCGAGAAGGCCCCGTTCGGGTCGGTGCCGCCGATATCGATCTGTGGCTGCGCGACCGCTGCAGAGCCCAGCGCCTTGCGCAAAAAGGCCACATGGGCCACCTCATCCTGGGCAATCTCCTTGGCGTACTGCGCGACCAGCGGGTCCTTGAACGCCACCGCCCGCCCGCCGGTGATACCGCCCTGCGTGCCAGTGCCGGACTGCATATTGGCGGGCAGCCCGGTGCCAAACACCGCGTAATGGTAGAACTGCGACTCCAGGTATTCCAGGTTCAACGCAAAGTTCAGGATCTCCACATCGGTCGGGCCGTTGTTCTGCGCATTGGCATCACTGCCACCACCCCCGCAAGCCGTCAGGATGGCACCGCCTGCCATACCCGCTGCCACGCCTCCGGTCTTGCGGAAGAATTGACGCCGGTCTTCCAGTTTTCTGGCCCGCTGTTGCAATACACCTATCAACACTGATTCGTCAGACATGTGATTTCCTTTCGAGTTGCGCTAAACGCGCCTACCTACACAGGAATGCGCCGTCACGCGGAGGGCACACGGTGCAGCAAGAAGCAGCTCAGCACCAAATCCTTGTCAGTGGAGACGGAGGATGTCGACTCTTGCTACTTGCGGTGTACGCAGCAGGTGGCAAGGTGGATTCACCAATGTTGGCGTCTTTACAATTCGCCGCTTCTTTCCAACTCGTCGGAAGGAATGGGGGATTACCAATTTTTGGATTGCTGGGTCTAGAAGGCTGACACCAACAATGGCCTGGGCGGCTTCAAGGGGCCATCGGCTGCGCTTGCCGTTGCAGGAGCTGCCCCCTGCCTGAACGGTACGGGAGCACACCGTTGCAGCTCTGGACGGGATGCACCGCGAGCCGATGGTTGACCGCTGTTAGGAATTTGCGCACCCGTTTTTTGGCCCCTTGTCTGCCTCAATGCTTGCCGAGATCGACCGTCTGGACCAGAAAATCAAGAAAAGCGCGCACGCGCAGCGGCAGATAGCCGCCTTGGCCGACATAGACGGCGTGTACCTCTTCGATATCGCCCGGATTGCAGTCTTCAAGAACTGGTAGCAGGCGGCCTGCAGCCACGTCCTCGCGTACCTGGAAAGCGGCCAGACGCGCCAGGCCCAGCCCCGCCAGCGCCAACTGGCGCAAGGCTTCGCCGTCACTGGCCTGCGCATTGCCAATGATGGGAAGGACGGTATCTTCACCAGCGTGCCGCAGCGGCCAGCCCGGTTGCGCCCGGGCGTAGTTTGCGCCCAGGCGGTTGTGGTGCTGCAGTTCCTGCGGCGTGGCGGGCATGCCATGGCGGGCCAGATAGCTGGGCGCCCCCACTATCAGCATGCGTGTGCCGCCCAACTTTCGCGCCACCAGGCTGGAATCTTTCATCGGCCCGGCACGCACGGCCACATCGGTACGCTGCTCCAGGATGTCGATCACCGCATCGGTCAATACGATATCCAGGGTCACGTCGGGATGGGACGCCAGAAAGGCAGGCGCGAGCGGCAGCAAAAGATGGCGGCCGAAGGGGACATTGGCATTGACGCGCAGCCGGCCGCGCGGCGCAGTGTGTGTACTGGCGCAATGCTCTGCCTCTTCCAGATCGGCCAGGATACGCACCCCGCGCTCGTAGAAAACGCTGCCTTCGGGCGTGAGCTGGAGCTGCCGGGTCGACCGGTTCACCAGCCTGGTGCCCAGCCGCTGTTCCAGGCGGGCTACCAACTTGCTGACCGCAGAAGGCGTCATGCCAAACGCGCGCGCAGCGGCGGAGAAGCCCCCCGATTCGATCACGCGCACAAATACCTCCAGTTCGCCGGACCGATTGACTTCCAGACGCGCCATGCGGGCCTCCTTGTTGAGATCAATTCACAAATGATGTTCTTGCGGCCAGTCTATGCCAATCTGGTCTTTGAATTCATCATCCGTTCTTCCAAGGACTTCGAATTCACTGATATGACAAGACTGACTGTGCCGCTCGCAAGCGCCGAAGCCGCCGCGATGCTGGCGTTGACCCTCACGCTGGGCGCCGTGCCCGTCGTGCCTGCACGGGCAGCGGATGCTGCTCCCTGCAACCGCTGGGTGGCCACCTGGCAGGCCAGCCCGCAGCCCGTGTGGGGCACGGATTTCCTGTTTCCGACCCACCTCCCGGCCGCGTTGCATGCGCAAACCGTGCGCCAGGTGGCGCGCATCAGCCTGGGGGGCGAGCGCTTGCGCATCGTGCTGTCCAACGCCTACGGCAAGCAACCGCTCTTCGTGGGCAAGGCGACGGTGGCCCGTTTTCGGGAGGCCAGCGCCACTGGCGTGGTCACCGAGGGCAGCCTGCGGGCCGTCAGTTTTGGTGGTCAGGAGGGCGTGACGATTCCGCCGGGGGCCTCCTGGGTCAGCGATCCGGTGGCACTCCCGGTGCCGGCGCTGTCTCGGGTGGCGGTGAGCCTGTACCTGCCCCAGGCCACACCGATCAGCACGTTCCACTGGGATGGCCGCCAGACGGGCTGGATCGTGCCCGGCGATCAAACCCAGGCGCCGAGCCTGCAGATCACCGATCCCGACAGGCAAAGCACCACAGCCCGCCCATTGCTGACCGGGATTGCGGTGGAGACCGGGCCGGCCGCGCGCGCTGTGGCGGTGATGGGTGATTCCATCACCGATGGCGCCACAGCCAGCCTGGACAAGGACAGCCGCTGGCCGGACTTTCTGGCTGTCCGGCTGGCGCCGCATGGCGTGGCGGTGGTGAATGCGGGGATCTCAGGGGCAAGGTTGTTGTCCGATGGCATGGGTGCCAATGCGCTGGCGCGGCTGGAGCGTGATGTGCTGGCACAACCCGGGGTGCGAAGCGTCATCGTGCTGCTGGGTATCAACGACATAGCCTGGCCCGGGACCGCGTTTGCAAAGCATGCAGAGCCGCCCACCCTGGCATCCCTGACCGCGGGCTACCGCCAATTGATTGCGCAAGCGCACAGCCGGGGCATTCGCGTTCTCGGTGCCACCCTGACCCCATTCGAGGGCGCATTGCCCGGCACGCCGCTGGCCGATTACTACCAACCCGGCAAGGACGCGCTGCGCGCACAGGTGAACGACTGGATCCGCCACAGCGGAGCGTTCGACGCCGTCATCGATTTTGACGCGGCGTTGCGCGATCCAGCCAATCCGGCACGCATCGCCGCGCGATTCGATTCGGGAGACCATTTGCACCCCGGCGATGCAGGCCATAGAGCCATGGCCGAGGCCGTTGCGCTCGATGCCCTGCTGCCGGGCCTGGAGTCAAAGGCCGCTGGTGCGTTGCCGCAGGCGCGTTAGCCATCGCTATGCGGTGTTGTCCGTTGCGGCTCTCACTCCTGCTGCTGCGCCTGGCCCTGCATGCGCTGCGGGCAGTCAGAGCAACAGCCGCACCAACAGGCCGGCAAAGCCCGCAGCCACAATCACATACACCACATTGACCCGGTAGCGGAGCAAGGCAATGGCCGCTGCCAGCCCGATGGCCATCGATGCCCCATCCAGGCTCCCCGCGAAGCCCTGGGGCCACAGCACATGGTAGGCAAAGAAGACAGCCAGATTCACGATGACACCGACAACGGCTGCGGTGATGCCCACCAATGGCGCGGTGAACTTCAGGTTGCCGTGGGTGGACTCGATGAACGGGCCGCCCAGCAATATGAAAAGGAACGAAGGCAGAAAGGTGAAGAACGTGACCAGCACGGCCGACACCACGCCCGCCAGCAGCAGCGAATCCGCGCCGAAGACGGCCTTGGTCCAACCCCCGACAAAAGCCACGAAGGACACCACCATGATGAGCGGGCCAGGGGTGGTCTCACCCAAAGCCAACCCGTCCATCATTTGGGGGGCGGTCAACCACTGGAAGTGCTCCACCGCCCCTTGGTAGACGTAAGGCAGTACCGCATAGGCGCCTCCAAAGGTCATCAGCGCTGCCTTGGTGAAGAACCAGCCCATTTG
Organism: uncultured Comamonas sp.; assembly: GCF_964277875.1. Classification (NCBI taxonomy): domain Bacteria; kingdom Pseudomonadati; phylum Pseudomonadota; class Betaproteobacteria; order Burkholderiales; family Comamonadaceae; genus Comamonas; species uncultured Comamonas sp. The sequence goes on along the minus strand of NZ_CAXYJV010000050.1, from coordinate 346,739 downwards.
CACCAACACGGAATCCAGCCCAAACAGCGCCGCAAGCAGGGCCATGGCGCCGGCCCACAGTGCCAGGCATACCAGCGCCACAGACCAGAATCTCCGCCAGGAAAACCGGGCATGCGGCGGCGTGGGGGTGTCGTCGTCTATCAGTGCATGTTCCCCCTGCCGCACTGCGGTGCCTGGGCCATGGATGGCGCCACCAAAGGCGTCTGGCTGCAGCTTGCCGCCGAGGTAACCGACCGCAGCAGCCACCACCACAATGAGCGGAAACGGAACATTCAGCGCAAAGATGGCCATGAACGCAGCGGCCGCAATGCCCCAATGCCAGCGGTTCTTGAGGGAGCGGGACCCCACGCGGTAGGCGGCCTGTGCCACCAGCGCGGTGACAGCCGGCTTTATGCCATAGAAGAAACCTGCAATGACAGGCATGTCACCATGGGCCATATACAGCCACGCCAGCGCAATGATGAGAAAGAGGGACGGCAGAACAAAAAGAACGCCGGCCAGCACACCGCCCCAGGTCCGGTGCAGCAGCCAGCCCAGATAGGTGGCCAGCTGCTGCGCTTCCGGCCCGGGCAGCAGCATGCAATAGTTGAGGGCGTGCAGAAAGCGCTTTTCGGAGATCCACCGGCGGCGGTCAACCAGCTCCTCATGCATGAGGGCGATTTGACCGGCAGGGCCGCCAAAGCTGATGAACCCCAGCTTCAGCCAGAAGCGTAAAGCGTCAGACAGTAACAGAGACGTAGGTGCAACGGGGTCCGTTGATCTGGGCAAACCGGTGTCCATAAAAAACTCCATAGAGAATACCCAGCACTTGGACGGGACACCGTCTACCCTTGCGGGCCGGGAGGCTGCTATCCCGGTCGCAGAATTCTAGCCTAGCCTGCTCCCGTTTCGAACCCCCGCAACGCACTCTCCAGGTTCAGGCCCGAGTCTTCACTCAGGTACCCGCCTTCCTGCACGATCACCGTGGGCAGCCCCAGCTGCGCGATTTTTTCGGTGATGCGGGCGAAGCCAGGGGTGTCGATGGCCAGGGCCTGGTAGGGGTCGTGTTCGTGGGCGTCCAGGCCCAGCGCCAGCACCAGGGCGCCGGGGGCGTACTGGCGGATGGTGGTGAGGGCGGTTTCCAGCGCGCGCAGGTACTGGCCGGTGGTGGTGCCCTTGGGCTGGGGCAGGTTCAGGTTGTAGCCCAGGCCTTCGCCTTCGCCGCGCTCATGCGCATGGCCGGTGAAGAAGGGGGTGCAGAAATGCGGATCGGCATGGATTGATACGGTCAGCACATCGTTGCGGCGCCAGAAGATGCCCTGGGTGCCGTTGCCGTGGTGCACGTCGATGTCGAGCACGGCCACGCGGGCATGCTTGCTGCGCAGGTGCTGGGCGGCGATGGCGGCGTTGTTCAGGTAGCAAAAGCCGTTGGCGCGCTCCACATAGGCATGGTGGCCCGGTGGGCGGCACAGCGCGTAGGCGGCTTGTTCGCCCTGCAGCACCAGCTCGGCGGCATGGGTGGCGCAGTGGGCGGAGTGGATCGCCGCGTGCCAGGTGTGCTCGCCAATGCTGCAGGCGCAGTCACCCATGTGGTAGCCGGCCTGGCCGACCAGGTGATCCGGGTAGGTAAAGGGCTGGCCGGGGAAGGGGAAGACATTGGGCAGCACTTCGAGCGAGGCATCGGGCAGCGCCTGCCAGCGTTGCCAGGCGGTTTGCAGAAAGTGCAGGTACTCGGGGGTGTGGACGGCTGCGCGCGGGCCGGGGCCAAAATCTTCGGCCAGCATCGGCTGGTGGCCCGCCTTTTGCGCGGAGCGCAGCAGGATTTCGGCGCGTTCGGGTTGCTCGTTGCTGCGCTTGAGTTGGCCGCGCACCATGAATTGCTGCGGGTCGTGGCTGCGGTGCGCGTGGCTGTAGATGAATTTCATGGTCTGGGCGGTTTTCGTCGGGAGGAAGAAACGGGAGAGGCGGTGGCGCCGGCCTTGGGCTTGGCCTGGGTGGCGGGTACCGGTGCGGATGTGGGCATGGCGCTGGGGCGGGCATCCGGCGCCTGGCCGCCGTGCAGCACCTGGGCATGGGCCTTGTCCTGCGCGTCCACCAAGTGCAAGCGCAGCGCTTTTTCTGCGGCATCGGCATCGCGGCGCAGGATGGCATCGACCACCGGGAAGTGCGACTGCGCGATGAACACCGGGTCGCGGTACTGGCGCTCGATAAAGCCCTGGCAGATGCGGATCTCGGCCTGCATATTGGCAAAGATGCGCTGTAGATACTCGTTGCCCGACAGGCGCGAGATGGCGGTGTGCATGCCCAGGTCCATCGTCACCCGCTCTATATTGCTCAGGGTCGGTGCGCGCTCCAGCATGTCATCGGCATAGGCCTTGAGCGATGCCAGCTGCGCATCGGTGGCCACCTCGCAGGCCAGGCGTGCGGCCATCACTTCCAGCCCCAGGCGCACCTGGAACAGGTCCTGGATCTCCTTGGGGCTGAAGGTGCGCACGGTAAAGCCTTTGCGTGGCGTCGAGACGATGACGCCCTGGCTCTCGAGCCGCCGGGCCGCTTCGCGCAGCGGCGCGCGGCTCACGCCCATCTGGCGCGACAGCTCCGCCTCGACAATGCGCGAGCCCGGTGGCAGCCGGCCTTCAAAAATGGCCTGCAGCAGCTGGCGCTCCACCAGCTCCACCAGATCGGGCACGCGGATCGACGAAAAGCCGGGGTTGTCTGTCTCCTCGCCGTGCAAGGCGATGTTTTTGCGAAGGGTCTCAGATGTCATGTCAGGATGCCTGGTGAGCGGTGTGCTTTTGCCGCCGGGGCCATGCAAGGTAGACGCCGGCAGCGCTGATCATCAGCATGCCATAAAGGGCCAGGCTGTCTGGCGGTCGTTGAAACCAGAACGTGCTGATCAGCACCGCCAGCAACAGTTGTACATAGTTCATCGGCGCCAGGGTCGAGGCCGAGGCGCGCTGGAAGGCCTGCAGCAGCAGCAACTGCGCGCCACCGCTGACAAAACCACCGGCCAGCAGCAAGGCCAGCTGCGGCGCATCGGGCCATTCGGTGATCGGGTGGAAGAGGGCCGGCAGGTTGGTGATGACCAGGCAAAACAGCGCCATATAGGCAAACTGCACCGCCGTCGGCACCACCCCCGAGAGCTTGCGCGTGAGCACCTGGAACAGCGCATAGCAGACCGCCGAGACGGCCATCAGCACGGTGCCGGCCAGTGGCAGGGCATTGCCCGGGCGGACGATGAGCAGCATGCCGGCAAAGCCCAGCAGCACCGCCACCCATTGCACGCGGCCGACCCGCTCGCCCAGCAGCCAGGGCGATAGCGCCACCATGATGAGCGGGGCGGTGAAGTAGATGGCGGTGGCCTCGGCCAGCGGCATGGTTGCCAGCGCCGTCATGAAGCAGGTGGCCACAACCGCCAGCATCAGGCTGCGCAGCAGCAGCAATTTGCCGCTGCGCAGGCGCCCCCAGCGCAGCGCCGACCAGTCGCCATGCCGGTGCATCACCCACAAGGCCAGCATGCCGACGGCGGTATAGCGCGAGAGGTTCATCACCGTGGCCGGGTAGCGGGCCAGCATGTGCTTGGCAAATGCGTCGTAGCACGCAAAGCACAGCAGCGCTGCCAGAAACAGGCCCAGCCTCTGGCGCAGCCGGCGCGCGGCATCGGCCTCGCGCTGCGCTGGCAAGGGCGCTGGGCTGCCGATCTGGCCGTGGTGCTGCGCAGCCTGCTCAGCCATGGAGGCCCTCCAAAAAGGCCTGCAGGCCCGGGCCGATGGCTTCGACCAGGTAGCCGCCTTCCTGCACCACCACCAGAGGCAGGCCTAGTGCGCGCAGCTTTTGGCCAACGGCGCGGTAGGCCTCAAAGTCCACCTTCAGCACGCTGATCGGGTCGTCCTTGAAGGTGTCAAAGCCCAGGGCCAGCACGACGGCCTGCGGGGCAAAGGCACGCACTGCTTCCAAGCCGGTGTCCACCGCAGCCAAAAACTCCGCATTCCCGCTGCCATGGGCCAGCGGAAGGTTCAGGTTGCAGCCCTCGCCCGCGCCGGCGCCGCGCTCATCGGCGTAGCCGGTATAGAACGGAAAGTAGCTGCTCGTCTCCGCATGGGTGGAGACCGTCAGCACATCGTCCCGGGCGTAGAAGATGCTCTGCGTGCCATCGCCATGGTGGGCATCGACATCGAGCACGGCCACCCGCCCAAAATGCCCGGCCAGGCGCGCGGTGGCGCAGGCGTTGTTGTTGACATAGCAAAAGCCGCTGGCCCGGTCCCAGTGCGCATGGTGGCCCGAGGGACGGCACAGCGCATAGGCCATGCGAGCGCCGGCAATCACCGCATCGGCAGCGGCCACGGCACTGTGGGCCGAACGCAGGATGGACTGCCAGCTGTCCGGCCCCAACGGGCAGGACAGGTCACCCAGGTAGTAGCCGGTTTGCGGTACCAGCGCCGGCGATGGGCAGGGCGGGCGGCGCTGGCCGGCAGGCACGCCGGCGTAGGGTGAGAGGTTGGCCATCACCTCGGGGCCGGCATTGGCGCCGCTGGCCAGCATCGCTTGCCAGCGCGGCCAGGCGGTTTGCAGGTAGTCCAGGTAGTGCGGGGCGTGCACGGCCTCGAGCGGCGCGCGGCCCATGTCGGGCGGGGTGCGGACGGCCAGGCCCGCCTGCTGCAAGGCATCGGCCAGGGTTTCGGCGCGGCTGGGCAGATCGGGCGCGGGCACCAGCTTGCCCAGCCGCATGAACTGGCTGGGGTGGTGCAGCGCTTGATCAGGGCTGTAGAAGGCTTGCATGGCGGCGCTCATGGCAGGGTGGCCTGCAGCTTGTCCAGCGCGCGGTCCAGACGCGCAAACATCTCGGCCATCTCGGCTTCGGTGATGATCAGCGGCGGGCACAGTGCCACCGCGTCGCCCATGGCGCGCACGATCAGGCCTTCTTCCTGTGCGTACTGGGCCAGGCGGTAGCCCAGCTTCAGCGCCGGGTCAAAAGGCTGGCGCGTGGCCTTGTCTGCTACCAGCTCAATGGCGCCGATCAGGCCCACGCCCCGCGCCTCGCCCACATGGGCGCGCTCCAGGTAGCCGCGCAGGCGGCCTTGGAAGATGGGGCTGAGCCGGTGGACATGGGCCAGGATCTGCTCGTCCTCGTAGACCTTGAGCGTCTCCAGCGCCACCGCCGCCGCCACCGGGTGGCCAGAATACGTATAGCCATGGCCAAAGGTGCCGATCTTGCCGCTGTTGGCGGCCATGGCCTCGTAGATCCTGGGCGAGACCATGACGGCCGATATCGGCACATAGCCCGAGGACAGCGCCTTGGCGCAAGTCAGGATGTCGGGCTGGATGCCGAAGGTCTGCGAGCCAAACATCTGGCCGGTGCGGCCAAAGCCGCAGATGACCTCGTCGGCCACCATCAGCACCTCGTACTTGCGCAGCACGGCCTGGATTTTTTCAAAATAGGTCTCGGGCGGCACAATGACGCCGCCAGCGCCCATCACCGGCTCGGCAATGAAGGCGGCCACAGTGTCCGGGCCCTCTTGCAGAATGCGCTGCTCCAGCGCATCGGCCAGGCGGGTGGCAAAGTCGGCCTCGCTCTCGCCGGGCTGGGCAAAGCGGTAGTGGTGCGGGCATTCCACATGGCCGATGCGCGCGATCGGCAGGTCAAAGTCCTGGTGGTTGGCGGGCAGGCCGGTCAGGCTGGCGGCCGCCACCGTCACGCCGTGGTAGCCGCGCTGGCGCGCCAGGATCTTTTTCTTGGCGGGCTTGCCGATGGCATTGTGGTAGTACCAGATGATCTTGATGGCCGTGTCATTGGCTTCCGAGCCCGAGTTGGCAAAGAAGACCTTGGCCATCGGTGCCGGGGCCAGCTGGATCAGCCGGTCCGCCAGCTGGGCAATCGCCGGGTTGGAGCGGTGGTTGAAGGTGTGGTAATAGGGCAGCGTTTGCAGCGCATCAATGCCGGCCTGCACCAGGCGCGGGTGGCTAAAGCCCAGCGAGCTGCACCACAGCGCCGACATGCCCTCGATGTACTTGCGGCCTTGTTCGTCGATCACATGGATGCCATCGCCACGCGTGATCATCAGCGGGCCCACGTCCTCATGCGCTGCCAGGTTGGTGTAGGGGTGCAGGTGGGCGCCAATGTCCTGTGCGTCCAGCGCGCTGCGTTTTGGGGTGTTGTCTGCTGCGTTCATGTCCAAATCTCCTGGGGGCTGGGTGGTGCTTACTCGCTAACGGGCTTGCGGGGCGTCAGTAACCGCGTCCCAGGTCCACGGCCACCTCGGCGGCCTGGCCTACACGGATGCGGCTGAAGTTGTGGGCGGTCTGCCGGGCGATGACGCGCGGATCGGTGCGGGTGGCGATATGCGGGGTCACCAGAATGCGCGGGTCCTGCCAGAAGGGGTGGTTCGCCGGCAGCGGCTCGGCGTTGAAGGTGTCCAGGGTGGCGGCGCCTATCTGGCCTTCGGCCAGTGCGGTCAGCAGATCGGCCTCGACCAGGTGGGCGCCCCGGCCCACATTGACCAGGTGCGCGCCGCGCGGCAGCTGGCGCATCAAGGCCAGATCGAGAAAGCCCTGGGTCTCATCGGTCAGCGGCAGCAGGCACACGAGGGTGTCGCATCCGCTCAAAAACTCTGCCTTCTGCGCCTGGCCGTGGAAGGTCTGCAAACCCTCCAGACCAGCGGACAAACCCTGCTTGGCCGACCGGCTCCAACCGCGCACCTGGTAGCCCATGGCCAGCAGCGCTTTCGCGCAGCCCTGGCCCAGGGTGCCCAGGCCGGCAATGCCCACCCGGTGCTGGCTGGGCGCAACGATGGGCTCCTCGCGCCACTGGCGCTGCGCTGCATGGGCCACATAGCGGTCCATATGGCGCTGGCGGTGGATGACGGCCCAGCTGACAAACGCTGTCATGCCATAGCCCATGGTGCTGTCCACAATGCGGCACACGGGCGTACTCGCAGGCAGCGCCTGGGTGTCGATATGGTCAATGCCGGCGGCAATCGATTGCACCAACTGCAGGCCAGCGTCCCGGGTCAGCTGCCCGAGTTGGGCGGCGGGCGGGTGCCAGCAGACTGCCACCTCGATATCGCTGTGCTGGCCAGCATCGAGCAGCGCCTGCAGCTCGGCACCCAGCAGCAGCCGGCTGCCGGGGAACTGGGCCTGGTAGGCGGGCAGCAAAAAGTCCATCGCAATGCTCTTGCTCAAAAAGGCAATGCTGCGGGGCGCGGCCGTGGGGGCAGGGGCGCTGGGCATGGCGGTCATGCGCGGCTCCGGTGTTCTGCGCCGGCCTCGTCGCTGCGGTGCTCCAGCAAGGGGATGGCGTCGATCAAGGTTTGCGTATAGGGGTGCTGGGGGGTGCCCAACACCTGGGCGGTGGGGCCGTATTCCACAATGCGGCCCCGTTGCATGACGGCCAGGTGGTCGCACATCTGGCCGGCCACGCGCAGGTCATGGGTGATGAAGACCATGCTGAGCTGAAAGCGCTCGCGCACCTCGGCAAACAGCTTGAGCACCTGGGCCTGCACGGACACATCGAGTGCGGAGACCGGCTCGTCGGCCACCAGCAACGAAGGCTCCATCGCCAGTGCGCGGGCAATGCCGATGCGCTGGCGCTGGCCGCCAGAGAACTCATGCGGGTAGCGCTCGGCCGCCTCTGGGCCCAGGCCCACCAGCTCCAGCAGCTCCATCGTGCGGCGCAGGGCCTCGGCCTTGGGGACACCCTGGGCAATGGGGCCGCTGGCAATGGCCGAGCCAATCTTGTGGCGCGGGTTGAGCGATGCGTACGGGTCCTGGAAGACCATCTGGATCTTGCCCTTGGCCTGGCGGCGCAGTGCTGCGCCGGAGCTGAGGCGCTGGCCGTTGAAGAGGATATCGCCGCTGTCAAACGGTGCCAGGCCCACGATGCAGCGTCCAAGCGACGACTTGCCCGAGCCCGATTCGCCCACCACGCCCAGGGTCTGGGCGCGGCCCAGGTCAAAGCTGATGCGCTCGGCGGCCACCACCTCACGGGCGGGCCGCAAAAAGCCGCCGCCTGTGCGGTAGACCTTGCACAGGTCCTTGACCTGCAGCACCGGCTGCGCCGTGCTGGCCTGGGTCTCGCGCACATTGCCATGCGGAATGGCGGCCAGCAGCTTCTTGGTATAGGCGTGCTGCGGGTTGCGCAGCACCTGGCCGGCCGGGCCGGCTTCGACCACCACACCGGTCTGCATCACCACAACATGGTCGGCAATCTCGGCCACCACGCCAAAGTCGTGGGTGATAAACAGCATGGCCATGCCGCGCTTCTTTTGCAGCGCCCGCATCAGCTGCAGGATCTGGGCCTGCGTCGTCACATCCAGCGCGGTGGTGGGCTCGTCGGCAATCAGCAGGCTGGGTTCGAGCAGCATCGCGATGGCGATCATCACGCGCTGGCGCTGGCCGCCCGAGAGACGAAACGGGTAGGCATCGATCAGGCGCTCGGGCTCGGGCAGGCCCACATCGGTCAGCGCGGCGATGATGCGGCGGCGCTTGTCGGCAGCGGGCAGCTGCAGGTGGGCATCCAGCGCCTCGGCCATTTGGTCGCCAATGCGCATCACCGGGTTCAGCGCCGTCATCGGCTCCTGGAAGACCATGGCCATGCGGCTGCCGCGCAGTTCGCGCAGCTGGTCTTCACTCAGGCTCAGCAGGTCTTTGCCATCAAACAGGATCTCGCCGGCCACCGGCTCGACCTTGGGGCGGGGCAGCAGGCCCATGATGGCGTTGGCGATCATCGACTTGCCCGAGCCCGATTCGCCGACCACGCAGAGGGTCTGGCCGGGCAGGATCTGCAGGTTGGCCTGAGTGACAGCCAACGCGCGGTCGGCGCCCAGCGGCAGGCGGATATCCAGGCCGCGCACGGTCAGCACCGGCTCCGGGGTGTTGGGCTGGTCAGGCATGTGTGCAAGCATATGCAGGGCTTCGTGTGAGTAGGCGTTCATTTCGTCTTCCCGTCCTGGCGCGCATTGAGTCCGTCGTTCAGCCCTTCGCCCACCAGGTTGAAGGCCAGCACGGTGAGCAGGATGGCGACGCCGGGGAACACGGCCATCCACCAGGCCTGGCGCAGCACGGTGCGGGCCGAGCCAATCATGTAGCCCCAGCTCATCAGGTTGGGGTCACCCAGGCCCATGAAGCTCAGGCTCGATTCCAGCAGGATCGCGGTGGCCACCATCAGCGAGGCCATCACCACGATGGACGAGGCCGCATTGGGCAGGATCTGCGCCAGGATGATGCGCGGCGTGCTTTGGCCGGCCAGCTGGGCGGCGGCCACAAAATCTCGCTGGCGCAGGGTCAAAAATTCGCCGCGCACCAGGCGCGCCACCGGCGGCCAGGAGACCAGCGCAATGGCCACGATGATGGAGTTGACCGAGGGCTCAAAAATGGCCACCAGCACCAGGGCCAGCGCAAAGCTGGGCACGGACTGGAACATTTCGGTAAAGCGCATCAAGGTGGCATCGACCCAGCCGCCAAAGTAGCCCGAGATGGCACCGATGCCCACACCGATCAGCAGCGACACCAAGGTGGAGATCACCGCAATCAGCAGCGAGATGCGGGCGCCCAGCACCAGGCCCGAGAGAATGTCGCGGCCCATGGTGTCGGTGCCCATCGCAAAGCCTTCGCGCTCCATCGGCGGCAAAAACGGTTGCTCGACCATGTCCCAGGGGTTGTGGGCGGCCAGCAGCGGGCCAAAGCAGACCAGCAGGGCCACCAGCAGCAGGATGGCCAGGCCCAGCAGCGCGCCCCGGTTGCGGCAAAAGCGGCGCCAGAAGGTGGACCGGTGCTTGTTCTTGGCGGGGGGCGTGTCGGCCGCCAGGGCCGGTTCAGAGAGGGCAGTCATCGCAAGGCTCCGTTTCAGCCCAGCTCGATCCGGGGATCGACCAGGGTGTAGACAAAATCAGTGATCAGGTTGAACAGCACCGCTACGGCGGCTGCGACCAGGAAGCAGCCCAGCAGCAGGTTGTAGTCGCGCTGCAGCAGGGCATCGAACATCAGGCGGCCAATGCCGGGCCAGGCAAACACGGTCTCGGTCAGCACCGCCCCGCCAATGAGGCCGCCAGCCTGGATGCCCGCCAGGGTGACGATGGGCAGCAGGGCATTGCGCAGAATGTGCTGGCGCTGGATGCGGCCCATGCGCACGCCCTTGGCGCGGGCGGTTTTGACAAAGTCCATCTGCGCGACTTCGAGCATCGAGGCACGGGTCATGCGGGCATAGACCGCCATATAAAACAGCGCCAACGTGAGCGAGGGCAGCACCAGGTGCTGGGCAATATCCCAGGCGCGGGCCAGGCCGGTGGCATCGCTGCCGACGGTGAAGTAGCCAAAACCGGGCAGCCAGCTCAGTTGCACCGAAAACACCAGCACCGCCATCATCGCCAGCCAGTACAGCGGCGTGGCATAGAACACCAGCGCCACAAAGGTGATGGCGCTGTCCACCCATTTGCCGGCATGGCGGCTGGCCGTGGCGCCCAAGGCCACGCCAAAGATCAGCGACATCACAAAGGCACTGCCGGTGAGCAGCAAGGTGGCGGGCAGGCGCTCGGCAATCAGCTCCAGCACCGGGCGCTGCTGCCGGTAAGAGAAGCCCAGGTCCAGCTGCGTGATGTGGCCCAGGTAGTTGGCCAGTTGGGTGGTGACGGGCTTGTCCAGGCCAAACTGCTCGCGCAGCTGGGCGACGAACTGCGGGTCCGAGGCGCCGGCTTCACCGGCGATCACCGCGACCGGGTCGCCGGGCGCAGCCCGTATCAGCATGAAGTTGACGGTGGCTATGCACATGAGTACCAGCAGACCCTGGAGCACCCGGACGGACATGTAGCGGAGGCGGTTCATAGCGGGGAGACCTTGGAGCGAGACAAAAGCGTAGCCATCCCGCACGCGCCAGTGGCGCTGGCAGCGTGCAGAGTTCAGCAAGAAGAGATGCGCTGTGGCCGGGGGCCACAACCGGTGCTTAGCCTATCGAGGCTCGGCTCAGGCTGTCATTCAGCCCCACGCCGGAGCTGATCGGGTTCTTGATCTTGGTGCGGTAGAGCGTGGGGAAGTTGATCTCATGCAACCAGGCCACCGGCACCTCCTCGGTCAGGATCTTCTGCACCTCGGCATAAGCCTTGGCGCGGTCGGCATCGGTCAGCGCCTTGGCGCCGGCGTCAAACAGCGCATCCACCTTGGGGTTGACATAGCCTTCGATGTTGTTGAACGGCGAGCCCTTGGCGATCGTGTGGCTGGTGTAGGTACGGGCCACGCCCAGCGCCGGATCGGGGTACTGGTAGACATAGATGATGGCCATGTCGAAATCCCATTCGGCGGTGCGCTGGTTCCAGCCGGCCACATCGGTGCCGGTGGTCTCCACCTTGATGCCGGCCTGGATCAGGTTCTGGCGGATCATCTCGGCCAGGCGCTGCCAGGATTCGCCATAGGGCAGCGGCAGCAGGCGCACGGTCTCGCCCTTATAGCCGGCTTCCTTGAGCAAGGCCTTGGCCTTGTTCAGGTCACGCGGGTACTTGGTGACGTCGTCGGAGGCGAACTTCACATGCTGGTTGAAGGGGCCGGCCGCCGTCTTGGCAAAGCCCTGCCAGGCAACCTTGACCATGGCCTCGCGGTCCATCGCATACATGACGGCCTGGCGGAACTTGGGGTTGTCAAAGGGCGCCTTGCGGTTGTTCAGCACCAGCCAGGAATGGGGCGAGTAGAACTCCCAGCCCTTGGTGGTGACGGCAGCTCCAGGCAGCTTGGCCAGGCGCGCTACATCAAAGAACTCGACCGCGCCCCCTGGCACCACATCGACCTTGCCCGATTCAAACGCCGCAGCGCGCGAGGCTGCATCGGGAATGATGTGGAAGTAGAGGTTCTCCACCATCGGCTCGCCCTTGGTGTGGTAGAGCTCATTGGCCACCAGCTGGATGTAGGAGCCCCGCACCCATTCCTTGTATTTGAAGGGACCCGTGCCGATGGGCTTGGCATTGGCCGGGTTGGTAGCGTAGTCGGTGTTGTCGTAGATGTGCTTGGGGATCATCGGCATCGAGCCGGTGTCGAACAGGCTGATGAAGGGGCCAAACGGGTACTTGAGCTTGAACTCCACCGTCTGCGCATCGATGGCGCGCACGCTCTCCAGCGGCTCCAGCGATGCGCGCAGGCGGGCATGGGTCTTGCGTAGAAACTTGTCGACCGAGAACACCACGTCATCGGCCGAGAAGGGCTTGCCGTCGTGCCACTTGACGCCGGACTTGAGCTTGAAGGTATAGGTCAGGCCGTCGTCGGAGCGGCTCCAGGCCGTCGCCAGCAGGCCATGGGGCTCCAGCTTGTCGTCGTAGCGCAGCAGGCCCTCGTAGATATAGCCGGATACCAGCTGGGTCGGGCCGTTTTGCACGATGCCCAGCATCAGGCCCGAGGGCTCGGGCTGCACCATCACGTTGATCGTTCCCTTGGTCTGCTGTGCCAGGGCCGCCATGGGCACGCCCGCGATGCTGAGGCCGGCTCCTGCCAGGCTGTAGGAGATGAGTTCACGCCGATTGATCATGGTTGCTTCCTGTCTTGGTATCGAGGGGGCCTGGCCCGTTGGGGTTGCGGCGGAGGGGCCGCGAAGGCGGCGGCATGCAAGGGTCGGGGGCGTCAGTCGCAGGTCCGTCGCGCTGGTCAGTCGCGGTATTGGCTGCGGCCGGGCGGCTGCAAAAAGCCCAGCAGGCCCTGCCATTCGCGCTCATGCGGGTCGGCGCGCTTGGGCTGGCCGGGCATCACATCGGTGTCGCCGCTTTCGTACTGGCGCGCGGTCAGCTCGCACACCTCGGGCGGCACGGGGTTGATGGCCTGGCCGCTGGACTGGATGGCCAGCTGCACACGGCAGGCGCGGTCCAGGTTCAGCATCAGGATGAAGGCCTCGGCGACGCTGTTGCCCAAGGTGAGCAGGCCGTGGTTGCGCAGCACCATCGCCTTGGCCGTGCTGCCCAGGTCGGCGACCAGGCGCTCGCGCTCATGCAGATCCAGCGCGATGCCCTCAAAGGTGTGGTAGACGACGCGGTTGTAGAACTGCAGTGCCCACTGGTTGCTGGGCTGCAGGCCGCATTGCAGCGAGGAGACGGCCACGCCCGCTTCGGTGTGCGAGTGCACGACGCAGGCGGCGTCGTGCCGCGCGGCATGCACGGCGCTGTGGATCACAAAGCCGGCCGGGTTCACTTGGTAGGGCGTGTCTTCCACGATGCGGCCCTCGGCGTCGATCTTGACCAGCGAGCTGGCCGTGATGTCCTTGAACAGGGTGCCAAAGGGGTTGATGAGGAACTGGTCAGTACGGCCCGGCACCCGCGCCGAGATGTGCGTGTAGATGCTGTCGTCCATCCCGAAATGGGCCATCAGGCGGTAGGCGGCGGCCAGGTCTTCGCGAACCCGCTGTTCGCTCTCGGTATGCGATTTGTCGTAGCCGGATTGGACGTCGGCATCAGCCATTGCAAGCATTGTTGTCCTCGTTGAATTTATGTCGTCTAGCGACAGTCGTCTGTCGACAGGACATAAGTTAACAGACTGAATCGCAGAAGAAAAGGGTGCCGGACTAGGTGATTTCCAGCATGGCTGCTTTGATCTGCCGCAAAAAATTTGCAAGGCACCACAATGGGTTACGTGGATACCGCGCCGCCTGGATATGGTGCAGGAATCGGCAGGAAATGCCTTGGCCTGGTGCATGTACGACTGGTGGAAGGACGCGCATGCACCATCGCGGTGGCCCTGGTGCTTTCCCTGACGTGGGGTTGGCGGAGGTCCTGGGATTGACCGTGGCGCAGACCCTGGCTTGAAGCCTGCTCGGCCTCGCGCCGGTGGTGCTCGGTTAAGATGGCGCCTGCTCCGGGGTGCACGCCAGTGCTGAGATCTACACCCGAGAACTTGAACCGGGTCATTCCGGCGGAAGAAGAGCCAGTTCCCTGCCATGGGGCGCCTTGCGCGCATGGGGGGAGCCTTCGGAGCATGACGTCACCGCTCTTGAAGGAATTCCATGGACAAGGCCGATACGCTGGTCGCAGACCTGCTTGCATTCATCGCAATGGATGGCTGCACCGATGACCAGTTTGACCAGCTCGCGCTGCGTCTTTTTGCCTACCAATACGCATCGAATACGCCGTTCCGCAGCTTTTGCCAGCGCCGTGGCGCCAGCCCGCGCACGGTCAAGACCTGGAGCGACATCCCGGCCGTGCCCATCGATGCTTTCAAGGCGCTGGAGCTGCGCAGCGAGCCGCGGTCGCAGGCCGAACGCGTCTTCATGACCAGCGGCACCACCGGCCGCGCCGCGCGGGGCCGGCATTTCCATCCGGCGTTGCAGGTGTATGACCTGTCGATGCAGCAGCACTTCGCCACCCGCTTCATGCAGGGCACGGCGCGCATGCCGATGGGCATCCTGTTCCCCGATGAAGTGGCCATGCCCAACTCCTCGCTGGCGCATTACCTGGCGCTGGCCAAGTCGAGCTTTGGTACGCCGGAGAGCCGCTATTTTCTGGGGCCGGAGGGCCTGGATATGGACGGGCTCTGCGCCGTGCTGGAAGCGGCCGAGCGCACCGGCCAGCCCTATGCGCTGCTGGGCGCGAGCTTCAGCCTCGTGCATGTGATGGATGCGCTGCGCGCCCAGGGCCGCCGCTTTCAGCTGCCGGCGGGCAGCCGCATTTTGGACACCGGCGGCTACAAGGGCCAGTCGCGCGATCTGCCGTTGGCCGATTTTTATGCCGGCCTGACCGAACTGCTGGGCGTGCCGCCCGAGCTCTGCATCAACATGTATGGCATGACCGAGCTGAGCACCCAGTTCTACGACAACGGCAATGCCCGCTTGCCCTCGGTCAAATCCGGACCGCACTGGATTCGCTCGCGCCTGGTCGAGCCCGTCAGCGGCCGCAGTGTGGCGCCGGGCGAGCGCGGCATCCTGGTGCACTGCGACCTGGCCAACTACAACGCGGTCAGCACCATCCTGACCGAGGATGTGGGCCAGTGGGCCGAGGGCGGCTTTTTGCTGCTGGGCCGGGCCGAAGGGGCCGCTGCCAAGGGCTGCTCGCTGGCGGTTGATGAGTTTGTGCAAGCGGCGCGCGCATGATGCAGGCACAAGCGCCTGAGCGCATGGCCGAGCGCCTACGGGCCGGCTACCTGCCTGGCCTGGATGACAACCAGCTGCGCTGGCAGGTGCTGGTGTTTGAGCGTGCAGGCAAGCGGCTGGAGGTCGAGGTGCCGGTGCTCAGCAGCGCGCAGATGCAGGCGCTGACCGCGCGGGTGCGTGCGGCCGGGCAGCGCCAGCTGCAGCCCATGCCGCTGGCCGAGATCGTGGCTGCCATTGACCGCGCCATTGCCCGCCTCCTGGACCCGGCCGACCCCTACCGCCGCCAGATCGATGCCTGCCTGCCGCTGGTCTGCGGATATGACGCGGCAATGGTGCGTCTGGGGCTCAACGGCCTGTTTAAGACTTTTCGGGCGCCCCAGCTGTGGCGCTTTGCCGGCGAGGATTTTGCCAACCCTGCTGTGCTCGATGGCTTTGTGCCCGCCGTCAAAGGCGGGGCGGTGCGCGCCTACGGCCCGGGCCTGCTGCTGCACAGCTGGGCCGGCAATGTGCCGGCGCTGTCGCTGTGGAGCCTGGTCTGCGGCCTGCTCGTCAAGGCGCCCAGCATCGGCAAGCTGGCCAGCGCCGAGCCGCTGTTTGCCGGCTGGTTTGCGCGCTTGCTGGCGGAGGTGCATCCCCCACTGGCCGGCTGCCTGGCGGTGGTCTGGTGGCCCGGCGGCACGCAGACGGGCGACAGCGCCGAAGCTGCGCAAGTGCTCTATGCCGAGGCCGATACCGTGATGGCCTATGGCAGCAACCAGACGCTGGCCGCGCTGCGCCAGCAGTTGCCGGTGACGACGCGATTTTTGCCCCATGGCCACAAGCTGGGTTTTGGCATGGTGGGCGCTGCGGCACTGGATGCCGTCAAGGCGCCGGCCCATGCGCGGCTGGCTGCCTGGGATGTCATGCGCTACGACCAGCAGGGCTGCTACTCACCCCATGTGTTCTATGTAGAGCGGGGCGCTACGGTCGCGCCCCGCGCCTTTGCCGATTACCTGGCGGCCGAGCTCGCCAATCTGCAGCAGCGCTTTGCACGCCGGCCGCTGGATCTGGAAGAGGGCGCCGGCCTGGCCCGCTGGCAGCAGTCGCTGGAATGGCGCGCGCCCGCCGATGATGGCGCGGCCCCTCAGCTGATTGGCCCGGCCGATGCACCCTGGAGCGTGGCCTATAGCGACAGCCTGGAGCCGCTCGCGCCCACCGCTCTGTACCGCAGTATTGTGGTGGTGGGGGTGGACCGCCTGGAGCAGGCGCTGCCGCTGGTGGCAGCCCAGCGCGACTACCTGCAAACCGCAGGCCTGGCTGTGGGCCCGGAGGATTTGTACCGCCTCGCCGGCCTGCTGGGCGCCGCCGGCGTCACCCGCATCAGCGCCTTGGGTGCCATGGGCGTGCCCGAGGCGGGCTGGCACCATGATGGGCGCTTCAGCCTGCTCGACCTGGTGCGCATGACCGAGATCGATGCCGCTGCCGAGGCCACCGCCCAGCCGCTGGCGCGCTACGCAGACTGAGGGCGGCGCGATGGCATGGATTGATATCGAACGCCTCAGCTTTGCCTACCCGGGCCAGGCCCCGGTTGTGGATGGCGTGAGCTGGCAGATGGCGCAAGGCGCCTTCCACTGCCTGCTGGGCCGCAGCGGCTGCGGCAAGACCAGCTTGCTGCAGCTGGTTGCTGGCCTGCTGCAGCCGCAGGCGGGCCGCATTGTGCGCGCAGGCGGTAGCCTGGCGGCACCGGGCCCGCAGCTGGGTGTGATGTTCCAGTCGCCCACGTTGCTGGACTGGTTGACGGTGCTGGACAACGTGCTGCTGCCGCTGTCGCTGCAGCGCAAGCCCACGGCGCAGGATCGTCACGCCGCCGAGCAGCTGCTGGCCCAGCTGGGCCTGGCTGCGCTGCTGCACCAACATCCCCGTCAGCTGTCCGGCGGGCAGCAAAGCCGGGTGGCGCTGGCGCGGGCCTTGATGCGTGAGCCCGCCTTGCTGCTGCTTGACGAGCCCTTTGCCGCCCTCGACGCCATCACCCGCGCCGAGCTGCAGGATGAGCTGCTGCGCAGCTGCCGCGCGCGGGGCACCACGGTGCTATTTGTCACGCATGACATCAACGAGGCCGTGTACCTGGGGGACCGGGTGGCGCTGATGCACGGCGGGCGCCTCGTCGCCGATATCGCCATTGATCTGCCGGCGCCGCGCACCCACGGCATGCGCCATGGCCCGGCCTTCAACGCCTATGCGGCCCAGGTGCGCGCCGCGATGGACGGGGCCAGCGCATGAACCCCCTGTTGAAAGCCCGGCTGTGGGCCGCTGCGCTGCTGGTGCTGCTGCTGGCCGTGTGGGAGGGCGCAGGGCGCCTGGGCGGTATCTCGGCGCTGGTGCTGCCGGTACCGTCGGCGGTGCTGCAGGCCTTGTGGGCGGGGCTCGCGTCCGGCTACTTTTGGCCGCACTTGCTGGCTACCGTGCAGGCGGTGCTGCTGGGCCTGGCGGCGGGCGCGTCTTTTGGCTTGCTGGCTGGCATGGCCTTGGCCGAGTCGGTGTTGCTGGAGCGGGTGCTCCGGCCCTATGTGGTGGTCAGCCAGGTGGTGCCCAAGCTGGCACTGGCGCCGCTGTTTGTGCTGTGGTTTGGTTTTGGCCTGCTGCCGACGGTGCTGATCACGGCGCTGGTTTGCTTTTTCCCGCTGATGGAAAACACCTTAACGGGCCTGCGCCAGGTCGATGTGCAGCGCCTGCAGCTGTTTCGCGTGCTGGGAGCCAGCCGGCTGCAGACGTTATTGCGGCTCAAGCTGCCGACGGGCTTGCCGGCCATTCTGGCGGGCCTGCGCGTGGCTGTGGTGCTGGCGCTGGTGGGTGCGGTAGTGGCGGAGTTCATGGGCGCCAGCCAAGGGCTGGGCGCCGTGGTGATTGCCGCGCAGGGAATGATGGACACCACGTTGATGTTTGCCGCGCTGCTGCTGATCGCAGCACTGGGCTTGTTGCTGTACCAGGCCTGCCTGCTGCTGGAGCGCAGATTGCTGCGTGGCCATGCCGTCGCTGGCCCACAGCGCTGATGTTTGGACTTTTGCTCGATTGCTTCTGGATGGACCGCTTATGTCTGCACCTTTTCTGACCTCTTCCCTCTCGCGCCGCCGCTGGCTGGGCGCCTCTGCCGGTCTGCTGGGCCTGGGCCTGTCGGGCACGGGCATCACAGCGGGCGCTGCAACCCCGGTCAGCGGCAAGATCCGCCTGGCCGGCTGGAGCAAGCCGATCAGCGAAATCACCAACATCCTGGCCGAGCCGGACAAGGGCTTCTTCAAGGCCCAGGGAGTGGACCTGACCTACCTGCCCGGTGCCGGTGGCGGCGATGCGATCCGCAATATCCTGAGCGGCCAGGGCGATGTGGCCTTTACCGACCCGGGCTCGTTCTTCATGGCGCTGGACAAGGGCGAGAAGCTGGTTGCCATCTACGACATCTACCCGCAAAACGTGTTCAACGTGGTGTCGCTGCGCTCCAGCGGCATCCGTACACCGGCGGACCTGAAGGGCAAGACCATTGGTGTCTACAGCCTGGCCAGCGGCACGCGCCAGAACCTGCTGGTGATGCTGCACCAGGCGGGGCTCAAGGAATCGGATGTGCGCATTGTCGTCACCGGCCTTTTGAACTTTGCGCCGCTGATGCAAGGCCAGGTCGATGCGACGGCCGCCACTGACACCGGCCTGGCCGTGGGCCTGCGCAAGGGCATAGGCGAGGTGCATGTGATGCCCGTGCGCGACTACCTCAACATGTCCAGCGATATGTTTGTGGTGCGCCGGCAGACGCTGGAGCAGCAGCCGGCGTTGCTGCAAGCTTTCTTGCGCGGCTACCGCGACAGCGCGGCCTGGATGATCGCCCAGCCCGAAGAGGCCGCCACCCTGGCCACCAAACGCGCGATCGATGGCACCCAGCGCGACATCAACCTCGATGTGATCGGCCTGCGCAATGCATCGGCCCAGCCTAGCTTGCGGGTGCAGGGCAAGGCAGCGCCGCTGGGCAGCTTTGACCTGGATGCGCTGCAAAAGGGTGCCGATGCCTACCATGCGCTGGGCCTGGTGCAGCAGCCCATCCAGGTGGCCGATGTGGTGGACAGCCGTTGGCTGCCGGGGGCCTGAGATGCGGGAGAGCAGTGCGTTGAACCTGCGCGGCAAGGTGGTGCTGGTAACAGGTGCCAGTCGGGGCATTGGCGCGGCCATTGCCCAGGCCTTTGCGCGCGAAGGCGCCACCGTGGCGGTGAACTACCTGGCCAATGAGGCGGCAGCGGCCCAGACCGTGGCCGCCTGCCAGGCCGCCGGCGGCGACGCCTGGGCCGTGCAAGCCGATGTGGGCAACCCGGCGGCGGTGGACGCGATGGCCCAGGCCATTGCGCAGGAGGCCGGGCCCATCGATGTCGTCGTGAACAATGCCTTGCGCCCCTATGCCTTTGACCCGGAGCGCCGCCAGCCGCTCGATGCCCTGGCTTGGAGCGACTACCAGGCGCAGTTCGATGCCGCCGTGGGCGGCGCCTTCCATGTCTGCCGCGCGGTGCTGCCGCAGATGCGCCAGCGCGCCTGGGGCAGCATCGTCAATATCACCAGCAATCTGGTGGAGCACCCGGTTGTCGCCTACCACGACTACAGCACGGCCAAGGCCTCGCTGGTGGGCTTCAGCCGCAACCTGGCCAGCGAGCTGGGGCCCTTTGGGATACGCGTCAATTGTGTCGCCCCGGGCCTCGTCTACCCCACCCAGGGCAGCGCGCAAACCCGCGAATCCTTCCGCGAATCGCTGATGGCCGCCACCCCGCTGCGCCGCCTGGCCAGCCCTGAGGATGTCGCTGGGCCAGTGCTGTTCCTGGCATCGGACCTGAGCCGGTTCATGACGGGGCAGGTGTTGCTGGTAGATGGGGGCTTGGTGATGCGTTGATAGGCCACAGGAAGCCCAGGCCACGCAAGCTGTTCAATGGCAGCGGTAGTCGGGCGCTGACTGGCTGTGGGCAAAAGGGTCAACCAGATCGGCCGAGTAGCTGTCGCCAATCAGGCGCTGGTGTGGCAGGCCATAGTGGCGGAACCACCGGCTGAAATGCGCCAGACGCTCGCCCCGGGGCGTCAACAGCACGCAGCCTTGGTCGTCGATGCGGATGGTGCCCGATACCAGCTGTTCGGTGAGCCGGATGTCGATCAGGCGGTGCTCGTGCATGTATTCGTCTTTGAAGACCTGGTCCATCTTGCTGCGCGCAATGCCGCCGCCCCGTTGCTGCAGCTTCTCCAGAATGTAGAACGACAGCGAACGGTCAATCACCGTGGGCACGCTCAGGGCCAGCGCGTAACCTGTCAGCGCGCAGACCAACAGATGCTGGCATTTCTCCAGGCTGCTGAAGGCCCGCCAGGTTGACAGACAGCACAGCAGCAGTGCCTGCAGCACCAGCGCAAGCGCTGCAGCGGCCAAGGCAGCGTAGAGCACTACATCGACCGTTAGCAGCCGAATATAGAGCAGGTAGCTGAGGGCCGCCAGCACGGGGTAAGCCAGCCAGGACAGAAGCGCGAACCGCAGCTTTTTCATTCAGGCCTCCGGTGCCTTGCGGTCAGGTGCTGGCACATCAATGGTCGCGGCGACCATGGCCATGTCGGGCTGAGGATAGCTGTCTCCCAGCTTCCAGGCCAGCAGCCCGTACACCAGCGCGTACAGCAAGGCCAGCGCCGTGCAGCCCCAGAACCCGAACAGCGCCAGGCCTGCGCCCCTCTGCCCGGTGCTGAGCCAGGCCAGCACGGCCGCCAAGCCCGCCAGCAGCAGCGCGGCGTGGCGCAGACGCTGCAGTACGCGGGCCTTGAATACCCGGATGGCGCGCAGCCCATGGCCCACCAGTGCAGGCAGGTTCATCTTGGAGACCCCGGCATAGCGCTTGGCCCGGTCCACTGAATGGCGGCCCAGGCGCAAGTCGCTGGCCAGCAGGCTGGCGGCAATATGGACGGGCAAGCTGGGGTGGGCGGCGAGCGCCTGCGCGGCGGGCGCAGACAGCACCATGAAGTTGCCAAAATCCAGCACCCGCCCTGTGCTGAGGCGAAAGAGCAACTGGTAGGCGCGGTAGCAGGCGACAAAGGTCCAGCGCTCACGGCGCTTGCCCCGGGCTGCGACGATGGCATCGATGGCGCCGGCAGATTGGCTGAGCTTGGCCAGCAGGCCGGGGACGGCCTCGGGCGCATCTTCGCCATCGGAATCCATGAGCACCAGTTGCTGCTGGGACTGCAGATGTGGGGCCAGGTACTGCAGGCCCAGGGCCAGCGCCTGCTGGTGGCCGGCATTGCGGCGCAAGCGCAGAATGCGCCCGGGCAGTCCTGCGTTGGAGAGTGCGCTCGCTGTCAGGGACTGCTGGGGCGAGCAGTCATCGACGAAGAGCACAAAGCAGTCAGGTCCGAGCTGTGCGTGCAGCGCTTGCAGCAAAAGCTGACAGGCCTGGATGTCCTCGTAGTAAGGCATCAGCACCAGGGTCTTGGCTGTGGGCGGTAGCAAAGGCGGCAGCGCGTTGCAGCTGGGCATGGGTGTGGGAGAGTCCATTGTCAAGCGAGACCTGGGGAGCCCAGCCCAGCATCTGCCGAGCCTGGGAAATATCGGGCTTGCGCTGACGAGGATCGTCCGGCTGGCCGGGGAGAAATACCGGGGCAGCGGCGCTCCCTGTCAGTGCAGCAATCTTTCTGGCCAGGCTCAGCACGTCGATCTCTTCGGGGTTGCCCAGGTTCAGCGGGCCGGTGATGGCGGCATCGCTGTTCATCATGCGCATCAGGCCCTCTACCATGTCGCTCACATAGCAAAAACTGCGGGTCTGGTGGCCATCACCATGAATGGGCATGCCACTGCCTTGTAGTGCATGGCTGAAAAAGCTGCTGATGACCCGGCCATCACTGGGCAGCATACGCGGCCCATAGGTGTTGAAGATGCGCACGATCTTGATGGACAGGCCGTGCTGGCGCTGGTAGTCGGCAAACAGGGTTTCCGCGCAGCGCTTGCCCTCGTCATAGCAGGCGCGTGGGCCAATGGGGTTCACATTGCCAAGATAGCTCTCAGGCTGCGGGTGCACCAGCGGATCGCCATAGACCTCGCTGGTGGACGCCTGGAGCACCCTGGCTCCGCAGCGCAAGGCCAGATCGAGCACCTGCATGGCGCCCAGCACATTGGTCTTGAGGGTCTGTACCGGGTTGCGCTGGTACAGCTGCGGTGAGGCAATGCTGGCCAGGTTGTAGATCTGGTCGACTTGCAGCAGCCCAATGGGATCCACCACATCCTGCTGCAGCAGACTGAACGCGGGGTGGCCGAGCAGTGCGGTGATGTTGCCCGGCGAGCCGCTGGAGAAATTGTCCAGGCAGACCACCTGGTGGCCTTCGGTCAGCAGGCGTTCGCACAGGTGGGAGCCCAGAAAACCCGCACCTCCGGTGACCAGAATGCACTTGGGAGATGGTGTGACTGTCATAGGGCTCTGCGCAGCGGATGGATTAGAAAATAAATTCGATCAATTGGTAAATAAATTACTAATCTCAATTGTCACAATGGCTTGCATCGCATTGTGCAGTATCAAGCTATCTTTCGCAGATATTTACATGCGGCAGTGGGCGCATACTGCCCGACAAACGTAGAATTATGCTTGCAAAAAGTAACGTGCAGCAACATTTAAATAACCGCCGTGTATGCGTTTTCACTTGGTTCGCAGGGTTTGGGAGAAGGCTCTGAGAGCACTGACGCAGATACCGGTGCTGAGCCATCGACCCCAGCCCTTCCGTATAAGGCATCTCGCGGCCTGTCTGCTGCTGGGCGTGGTCAGCTTTGCGGTGTACAACGCGAATATGCGCTCTATAGGCGCGGGCGACAACTATCCAGCGCGCTACCTGCCACTGTCGCTGTGGAAATACACCACCCTGAGCCTGGACCCCGTTGCTGACCTGGTGGCACAAGGGCACAGGCTGCCCAGCAAGCCTGGCGAGATTGGCAAAGCTGGCTGGGTGGTGCGCGGCACGGACGGACGCCTGTTCTCGCTCTATCCCATTGTCACCCCCTTGCTGGTAGCGCCGCTGTACCTTCCCGCTGCGCTGTATCTGTCGTACTGGGACTGGGCCCCTGCGCATGTGGATTCGGTGGCCCGCATCATGGAAAAGCTCGTGGCCTCGCTCGTCGCATCGGCTTCGGTGATGCTGATATACCTCTTGCTGCTGCGCCAATGCAGTGGCCGCATGGCAATGGGGCTGGCGCTGGCCTATGCCTTTGGTACCAGCACCTGGGTGATCAGCAGCCAGGCGCTGTGGATGCATGGTGTGGCCCAACTGCTGGTGACCTGCGCGCTATGGATCGCTACCAGTGAGCGCTGCACTCCCAGGCGGGCCTGGGCCTATGGCCTGGTATGCAGTCTGATCGCCTGTAACCGCCAGCCCGACACGTGGCTGGCACTGGGCTTTGCCGCCTACGCGCTGGTCTGGGCACGGGGGCATTACCGGCTGTTTCTGGCCGGCGCCCTGCCACCGGCGCTGCTGACCCTGGCCTACAACCTGTGGTGGGTGGGCTCATACATGGGCGGCTACTACGTTTTTGTGCTGAACCACAGCACCGATGCCTCCTGGCTGGGCCTGCCCGAAGGGGTCGCCGCCTTGCTGTTCAGCCCCGTGTATGGGTTGTTGGTGTTCTCGCCATTTTTGCTGCTGCTGCCGCTGCGCGGGTCCGCCATCTGGCGCCTTAGCCGCTGGCGCTTACTGGCCATGGTGATGGTGGCGGCGGTGGTGCTGCAGATTCTGTTCTATGCGGCTGCGCACTGGATCCAGGGCATCAGCTGGGGAAGCCGTTTTTTGACCGACATGCTGCCCATCCTGGTCTGGTTGCTGCCGCCCGCGTTGCTGGGTCTGTCTGCTTGGGGTAGAGGGGCATTCACGCTGGCTGTGCTGGCGGCGGTGGTTGCAGAAGCCATTGGGGCCTTTGGCTACACTGGGCAAGCCCATGCGGCCTATATTGAGCGCCAGGGCGCAGTCACAGTGGCCGAGCGTTTTGCCGCGCAAAAGCGTGCGGCCTGGCAGTTGCAGAACTCGCCGTTACTCAGCCATCCGAGGTGGCTGCATGACCTGGGCTGGCTGCTGCACGGTGGGGTGGAACGGGTCAGTCTCAGCAATGACGACCAGGTGGTTGTAGAGGGCTGGGCGCTGGCGGGGGGCCGTACACCGTATGACTTGCACCTGCTTGTCGATGGCCAGCCATGGCCTGCGGCCACGGCCCAGTTTGCGCCCCGCAAGGGGCAAGGGGCGGGGGCAGGCCAGGCACCAGCGAGCGGCTGGGCGCTGACCTTTGCGCGTGGCAATTTGGCCGTGGGTGAGCATGCGTTCAGCGCTCTGGTGCGGGCAAGTGCCGATACCCAGCCCCGGTTGCTGCCCGTCACCATGCACCGCGTAGCCGCTGCAGCGCAGGCCTCTGGCCGCTTGCCCGGAGCGCATGGATCGATCGACACGGCCCAGGTAACCGCTGGTGACGCCGTCGATGTGGCCGGCTGGGCCCTGGTCGATGGGCAGACCCCTGCCGGGGTCGCGGTATTGCTGGACGGCGGCCAGGTGCTGGCCAGCAGCAAGGCGTTTTTCACGCGCCCGGACGTGGTGCAGTCGCTGGGCATCGCGAATGCAGCAGGCTGGCGGCTGCGTTTTCCGGTCGGCACTTTGGCGGCTGGCAAGCACCGGCTGCGTGTGCTGGTGACGCCGGTGTCGGGCGCGCCTGTCTACTTGGCGGCCAGTGCGGAATTTGAGGTCACTCGGCCAGCACCCGTAATGCCATCCCAGGGCAGCCCGCTGTCCGAAGCGGCGCGCTACGCGGCCGAGATGTTGGCCTACCGGCAGCAAGAAGGCGGTTACTGGCTGACCGAGCACACCCAGACTGCCATGTTCCGCCAGCCCGCGCCAGAGCTGAATATCTTTGCCAATGCGCAGATCGTGGACATTCTGACGCCCGTGGCGGCGGCTGCTGAGGTGCAGCCGATGGTGGCGCGTACGCGCCAATTTCTGCAGCAGCAGATCGAAAGCACCGGCCTAGTGCGCTACCACGGCAACCCCGCGCTGCCGACCCACGGCAGCCTGAGCTGCAAGATCACACCGGATGCCGATGACACAGCCCTGGTTTGGCGTCTGGCGCCATTGGCCGATACCGCGCTGCAGGACAGAGCGCTGGCGACACTGCAGCGGTTCCGCAACAGCCATGGCCTTTACCGGACTTGGTTGGCCCGGCGCGAAGATTACGAATGCATAGATCCAGGCAGAGACCCCAATCCGGTCGATATCGGCATCCAGATCAATGTGTTGCGCTGGCTGTACGAAGTGCAGCCGCCCGCCGCCCAAGCCTTGTGCCAGGCACTGCAGCAGCGGGCAGGAGATGCGAACTTGTGGGTCTACTACCAACGGGCACCGGCGGTGGTGCGCTGGTCGCGTGATGGCTTGCAGCGTGCTGGCTGCACGCTGTCGTTGCCTGAGGGACTGCTGAGCACCTCGGTGCCTGGCCAGCAGCGCTGGCTGGATCTTATTGACCGCATCCACCGCCTGGGCGCACCACAGCGCTCGCAACCCACGCCAGCGGAGCGAGCCGCCGACGCGGAGATGCTGGCGAGCCTGGCAGCCGACGGCTTTGCGGCACTGCGGCAGGAGCCGCTGCTCTTCTACCACAACGACCTGACTGCCACGGTTAGCCGCTATTACTGGTCGCAAGAGATGGCCTATGCGCTGTGGCTACGGCTTTATTACGAGCATCTGGGCCAGGCGCAGGGAGATGCACCGCCTTCTGGCCGACAAGACCCAGGTGGACGCCATGGCTGAGGCCCGCCAGCCCACTGCTGGCGCCCGCCAGTTCCTCCAGCCGCAATGGCTTCGCCTGTTGGCCAGTATCCGGCTCGGCGAGGTGCTGGTGTTGCAAGGCACCCCGCTGATGGGTGCCATCTTGGCACTGGGCAACCTTGCGCCATGGCATGGGTGGACCATAGTCTGGCAAGGCCTGTGGCTGGTGACTGCCAACCTCTTGTTTGTGGCGCATGTGTTTGTCGCCAACGATTGGGCCGGCATTGATGCGGATCTGCGCGACCCCCAGCGCCAGGGCCATACTTTCGTGAATCAGGGCGTAGGGCGGCGCCTGTTTGGTTGGCTGGGCGTGGTGCTGTTTGTGGGCGCCCTTCTGGCGCTGCTGCCTCTGGGCTTCCAGGCGCTGCTCCTGGGGCTGGCGCTCTGCGCCGCCAGCGCGCTGTATTCGCTGCCTCCTTGGCAACTGAAGGGCCGGCCACTGTGGAGCTCCCTAATGCATTTGCTGGGAGGCAGCCTGCACTTTCTGCTGGGCTGGGTGGCATTTGCGCCCATCCATGGCCCCAGTCTTGCGATCAGCGCATATTTTGGTCTGGTGTTTGCGGCCGGCCACCTGGTGCATGAGGCCCGAGGTGTGCAGGGTGACTGTCTCAATGGCATCCAGACCAATGCCGTTCGCTTTGGCGCCAAGCGCTGTTTTGTAGCCGCGTTTGTGCTGTTCAGCGCCGCCTACCTGCTGCTCGCCGTGCTGTGCCTGCGCCAACTGCTGCCCACCGCGCTGCTGCTGGCGGTCTGCCTCTACCCCCTGCATGTCTGGGCGACCTGGCAGGCCTACCGGCAGCAACTGAGTTACCTGAGCCTGCTGCGTCTGCAAAAGTGCTACCGAGCCATGTATGCGCTGACGGGGATGTTGATGCTGGGGGCGGTGTTATTTAATAGGGCCATAGAGTGATTCAGCGAAACCGCGTTGGCATTGGTAGGGGAGTACTGTATGTATCTGTCACATCTGCAACGTAACCACCTAAATTCGCCGTCTTATACGATAATTCACGATGTTTCACAAAGTGAATCTGGTAAACATCTGATATCCGTACAGGCGCTCCAGTGCAGGTCTGGGGTGTGTTTGCCAAGGCATCCCCTGGCATATCCATGATTCCGAACAGCCGGCGCACTATTTTTACCATCTGCTCGAACAACTACCTGCCCATGGCCAGGGTGTTGCTCCAAAGTGCGGGCCAGCAGCATCCCGAAGCAGATATCTATCTTTGCCTAGCCGATGCGCTGTTGGAAGAGCCAGACTTCTATGCGGGCGACTTTGAGGTGGTCACCGCCGAGGCACTGGGCATTCCGGATTTCCGGGAGTTTGCGTTTCGCTACGGGATCATGGAATTCAACACGGCGGTGAAGCCGTTCATGTTCCGCTACCTGATGGCGCAGGGCTATAACCAGATGGTCTATCTCGACCCGGATATCGAGGTGATGGCGCCGCTAGTCCATGTCTTTGCCTTGCTGGACGATGGCGCTTCCCTGGTGCTGACCCCGCACCTGACCCGGCCCGCGGAGCGGGACGCGTTTCCGGACGATGTGGGCATCATGCGCGCGGGGGTTTTCAACCTGGGTTTTCTGGCGGTGAGTGCATGCCCGGAGGCCGAACGCATCATGGCCTGGTGGGGCGGACGGCTGCAGTACCAATGTGTTAACGAGCCCGAGCGCGGCCTCTTTGTCGACCAGAAGTTCATGGACCTGGTACCGGGCTTTGCCGCGGATGCTCGCATTCTGCGCGAGCCGGGCTACAACCTGGCGTACTGGAACCTGCACCAGCGCAACCTTCAAAAGCACGGCAATGGCTGGACGGTCGATGGTGAGCCGCTGCGGTTTTTCCATTTCAGCGGCATTGACCCTGCAGACCTGCGGCAGCTCTCCAAATACACCACGGCCTTTGGCCCCGGCGCCATCTCCCCTGCATTGGCGGCCCTGATGCAGCGCTATGCTCAGCAGGTGCTGGCGAATGGCCATGGCCGCGTGCCAGCGGCCAGCTATGTCTATGGACGGTTTGCCTCGGGCACGCTGATTCCCGATGCCGTGCGCCGCATGTTCCGGGATGGGCACCGCTGCTGGTCGGGCGGCGATCCTTTTGAGACCTATGAGGCCTACCTGCAACTGCCCAGCCCCCACAGTCCCCTGTGTGGCAAAGGTTATGTTACGCGGCTGATGGCAGGGTTGCATGCGCGCGAGACCTGGTTGCAGCAGACCTTTGACCTGCGTTCCACGCAAGGGGTCGCTGCCTATATTGACTGGTTCTGTCTGCATGCCCGCACCCAACTGGGCGATGCACGCTTGGTGGAGCCGGTGCAGCTGCGAGCGGCGCGCGTGTCCGTTGCGCTGCCGCCAGTGCGCATGCCAGTGCCGGCCTCGCTTGGCGAGGCACAGTTGACTGTGGTGGGCTACCTGCAGGTGGCATCGGGCGTTGGGGAAGCTGGGCGGCAGACGCTGAGGGCCGCGATGCATGCGGGTTTTCGCGCGCAGGGCCTGGCGATCCGGCCACCTTCCTTGCCTGAGGCAGTCGACGTGGAGCAGGCGCCCTGGATCACCGAGGCCCAAGCCGCCCAAGTGCAGATCTTCAATGTGAATGCCGACCAGTTGCCCACGGTCATCCGCGACCTGGGGGACCGCTTGCCGCGCAACAGCTGGCGGTCGGTGGTGCCATTTTGGGAGCTGGAGCATTTTCCGGATGACTGGATGCCAGCCTTCGACCTGGTGGATGAGGTGTGGGCCCCGACACGCTATGTGCAGAAAATGCTGGTCAACCGCTTGAACAAGCCGGTGCTGTATATGCCGCCGCAACTGAGCTTTGTGCCGCCGCCGCCGGCACCGCGAGCGCAGTGGGGCGTGCCTGAGCAGGCCTTTGTGTTCTTCTTTGCATTTGATTTTCTGTCTTATGTCGAACGCAAAAATCCACAGGCCTTGTTGCGTGCGTTCCGCGATGCCTTTCCGTCCCAGGGAGCCGCAGAGGTTTGCCTGGTCGTCAAGACGCTGAACGGCCACCAGGCCGGCGCGCACAGCCAGGCCTTGTTGGAGACGCTGCAGCGCGATCCCGGCGTGGTATTGGTCGACCAACTGCTAAGCCGTGCGCAGAGCCTGCAGTTGATGGCCTGCTGCGACGCCGTAGTATCGCTGCATCGCAGTGAGGGGCTGGGCTTGCTGGTGGCTGAGGCCATGCAGCTGGGGCTGCCTGTGGTGGCGACTGACTATTCGGCCACTACCGAGCTTGTTTCTCCCTCCACCGGATGGCCGGTGGCCTGCAAGCTGTGCCCTGTGCCGGAAGGTGCTTATCCTTACCACGAAGGGCAGGTGTGGGCCGAGCCGGATATGGAGCATGCTGCCTGGCAAATGCGGCAGGTCTACCTGCACCGTGCAGAGGCCGCGCGCCGTGCCAGCCATGCGCGTGCGCGGCTGGAGGCAGAATTTGGCGCCGATGCCACTGCACAGCGGCTGCGCCGCCGGCTTGCAGCATTACTGGCCGGTGGCGAGCGCCTGGGAGATGCGGCATGACGGAACAGGCCAGCACCCCAGCAGCGACCACGATGCGGCGCTGGCTCGTCGTTGGTGATATCGGCGGCGCGGCGCAGTTCCATGTCGGTGACGAGGCCATGTTTGCTGCCAATCTGCAACTCCTGCAGCGCCTGTGCCCGCAAGCGCAGCGCATAGCCGTCTCCCGGGATCCGGCATTCACGGCGGCCACCTATGGCATCGCGGCCGTGCCGCGCCTGGGCTTTGCCGATTGCGCGGATGAGGCCGAGCGCGAAGCCTTGCTGGCGCAGCTCTGCGCAGCTTCGCATGCCCATTGGACGCAGCGCAGGCCCGCCGCGATGGAGGCTTTGCGTAATGCGCAGGATGGCCTGCTCATCTCCGGTGGTGGCAACCTGCGCAGCACCTGGCCGGCTTTTTTGTACGAACGCCTGGCCTTGGCGCGCCATGCACAGCGCCTTGGTGCGCCCGTCGTGGTCCTGGGCCAGACCCTGGGCCCGGAGCTGACCGACCGCCACCGCGCCATGCTGGCCGAGCTGTTGGCGATGGCTACGTGGGTCGGGGTGCGAGAGCAGCCCAGCTACCAATTGGCGCTGGCGCTGGGCGTGGATGCCAGCCGGCTGTCTCTGCAGCTGGATGATGCCCATGGACTTTGGCAGCAGCCCATTCGCGATGGCTATCTGCCGCAGCCCTTTGCGTTGGACCGGCCCTGGATGGCGCTGAGTTTTCATCCACTTTGCGATCTGAGCCGCAACGATCGCTTACTCGACAGCCTCGCCCAGCAGCTGGAGCAGGCGGCGCGGTTGACCGGCTGTAGCCCGGTGTTCATCCCCCATGCAAGGGCAGATGCAGCCCATGGCGCGCCCTGGTCCGATGAGGATATGGGCCGGGCGCTGGCGGCGCGCATGCGTCATACCCCCATGCTGCTGCTGCCTGTGATGTTGCCGGAGCAGGTGGCATGGCTCACCGCACAGGCCCATCTGGTGATCAGCTCGCGCTACCACCCGCTGGTGTTTGGCCTGGCGGCTGCCAAGCCTTGTCTGGGTGTCTGGAGCGACCAGTACACCCGCACCAAACTGCGAGGCGCCTTGGAGCATCACGGCAGCGCCCATGCCGCCTGCAATGTGCAAGAGCTGGGTGAAGGCTTGCTGATCCGCCGCCTTGCCGCGTTGTGGCAGGGCCGCCAAGCCTGGCAGGCCCACCTGGCCGCGCAAGGCCGGTTGCTGGCCGAAGACGAAGCGCGCAGGCAACAGGCGCTGGCGACCTTGCTGGTGACCGGCCAGAGGCTAGAAACGCCCATTCCTTCCATCGCTGTCGGCAAGTCCACCGCTGCGGTGGATGACACGCCGGCCAGCGCACCGCCTCTTTCTCCCGACGCTTTCCACAGGAGGTCTCCGATGCTTACCGAGGCAGACTGGCAACAATTCGCCCAAGACGGTTATCTGCACCTGGGCCAGGTGCTTGCGCCCGAGGCGCTGGAGGCATTGCGGCAGCGTGCCGATGCGCTGGCGCTGGGAGAGGTGTACAACCCGGGGGTGCAGATGCAGCTCGATACCGGTGGGGCCTACGAGGAGCTGCCCGGGGCCGTCGAACGCTTTGACGAAGGCACCCTTCGTTACCGCAAGATCCAGGGGCTGGAGCATGACCCGCTGTACGCAAAGCTGATCGAGCAGCCGGTCTTCAGGACCATCTGCGCAGGCATGTATGGCGCGCATGCGGCGGTA
Source organism: uncultured Comamonas sp. (assembly GCF_964277875.1). Lineage (NCBI taxonomy): Bacteria > Pseudomonadati > Pseudomonadota > Betaproteobacteria > Burkholderiales > Comamonadaceae > Comamonas > uncultured Comamonas sp. The sequence goes on along the minus strand of NZ_CAXYJV010000050.1, from coordinate 315,701 downwards.
TCGATCTTCCGGGCGATGGTGATGAACAAGCCTGCCGGCCATGGCACCTTACTGCCCTGGCACCAGGATGGCGGCGCCGTCTGGCAGCTGGACCGTGACCCCTTGGTCACCATCTGGGTCGCGCTGGACGATGCCAATACTTCCAATGGTTGCATGGATGCGGTCCGGGGATCGCACCGGCTGGGCTTGCTCAGCACGCAGGGCAGCACCTTGACCGAAGACGCGGTGCGCGCGCATTGCCCACCCGAATTGACGGTGCCGCTGGAGGTGAAAGCCGGGCATGCGCTGCTGATGCACAACTGGCTGATCCACCGCTCGGGCCTCAATACGTCGCCCACGCCCCGGCGCGCCTTCACGATGTGCTGCATGGATGCGCGCACGCGCAACCTGCTGACCGGGACGCATTTTCCGGTGGTGTATGGCTCGCAAGTCAGTGCGCCCGATGCCTACGTGCAACAGCTGCAGGCGGACTTGGCCGCGCAGACTGAGCGATTCGACAATGCAGAGCGCTATGCCCAGGACCTGCTGGCGACCAATGACGAGCGCCAAGCGATGATCGATGAGGCCACGCAATATGCGCGCAGCCTCGAGGCCGAGCTGGCGCGTTGTCAGCAAGGTGGCAACGCTGCGCAAGACGTACGGCGTGCCAGCGCTGCGGTGGCGCAGATGCGTGACGAGATTCTGGAATTGAACCATGCCCTCAAAACCGCGTATGAGCAGGGCGTTGGAGACGGGCACGAAATGGCGCGCTTGCGCCAGCAGGTGGTCGATTTGCATGCGAGCGTCGAGGCGCTGCACCAATCGGCTTCATGGCGCATCACCGCGCCACTGCGCCACTTGTATGAGCTCCTGGTGCTGCGCACGAAACGCTGATGGCCCCACGTAGCATTCCCCCCACAGAGCGACAGGCTCCGGAAAGCCGCTGGCAGCACCAGGCTCAGTTGCTGCTGCAGGACCTGTCGCAGTCGCTGCGGCAGTGGCCGCTGTGGACACATCTGGGCTGGCAAGATTTGCTGCGGCAGTACCGTCGGTCTGTATTGGGACCAGCCTGGATTGCCATCAATATGGCGATATTTACCGCTGCCTTTGGCTGGATCGGCTCACAGCTCTTCAACCAAAACCCCAAGACCTATGTGCCTTACTTCTGCCTGGGCAATGTGTTTTTCGGCTTTCTGACGACGATGTTCAATGAGGGCTGTCGCACCTATGTCGATGCAGCGGCCTTCCTCAAGCAGGCCGCTTACCCCAAGTTCAGCTTTGTGTTCCGAGTGATGTGGCGCAGCCTGCTGATGTTGCTGCATCAGCTGCCGCTGATCGTGGTGGTGCTCTGGTATGGCGGTAACCTGGGTGGCGCGCTGTGGCTGCTTTGGTTGGCAGGGCTGGCCCTGACCGTGCTCAGCGCCACATTGGTGTTAGCCGTGTTGGCGGCACTGGCCACGCGCTACCGTGATGTGCCCATGGTGGTGGCCAGCGTGCTGCAAATCGCCTTTTTTGTGACCCCAGTGATGTGGCATGCCAGCCAACTGAGCAGCGAACGCGCGCAGTTGCTGACCGCCCTCAATCCGCTGGCCGTTTGGCTGGATCTGATGCGCCAACCGCTGCTGGGAGCTGCGCCCCCGACCAGTACTTGGCTGGCGTCCGGGCTGGTGTTGGGACTTCTGCTGGTGGTGTGCAGCTTCACCTATCTAATTGCGCGCCGGCGTATCAATTACTGGCTCTAAGCCCTGCAAGACACCCCGAGGAGGCAGTATGCAACCCTTCATCCAGCTCCGCGATGTCGACATTGCGTTCCCTGTGTTTGATGCGCAAAGCCTGGGCCTCATCAATACGCTGGTGCGGTTCGGCGGCCTGCGTGGCAGGCGTGTTGCGGGGCCGGCGCCGATGCGCTCCGTGCAGGCCCTGCATGGCATCAACCTGTCTCTGCAGTCGGGCGACCGCATTGGCCTCATCGGCCACAACGGAGCGGGCAAGTCCACGTTGCTGCGGGTGCTATCCGGGGTGTATGAGCCGGTCCGGGGTGAGGTGTGCCAGCACGGCAGCGTCTCGGCACTGACTGACATCATGCTGGGCATGGACCCGGAGGCCTCGGGCCTCGATTTCATCATTACCCGTGGCATTGTGATGGGACTGTCGAAACGGCAGGCGGCTGACTGGGTAGAAGAGATTGGCGCCTTTACCGAGCTGAGCGAGCGGCTGCACATGCCCGTGCGTACCTATTCTGCAGGCATGCTGCTCAAACTCGCCTTTGCGGTGGCCACGGCGATCACGCCCGATATTTTGCTGATGGACGAGGTCGTGGGTGCCGGGGATGCCAAGTTCCAGGAGCGGGCGCAAAAGCGCCTGCATGCACTGATGTCGCGGGTGAGCATTCTCGTGGTGGCCAGCCATAACGAGCAGCTGCTCAAGTCCTTTTGCTCGCATGCGCTGGTGCTGCGGCAGGGCACAATAGAGTACCGGGGCACGGTGGACGATTGCCTGGCTTACTACCATGCACATGCCTGAGCAGCCGCAGGGCAAGCAGCAGGCTGCCGTATCCCCATCACCGGATAGATAGCCAGAACAGGAAACCGATCACCATGGCCAGCCGCGCCCTGGTATGGATGCGTCGCGATTTGCGCTGCGACGACCATGCCGCTCTCTACCATGCCTTGCGCCGCTTCGAGCAGGTGTATTGCGTCTTCGTCTTTGACACCGACATCCTGGACCTGCTGCCGACGCGCGAGGACAGGCGGGTGGACTTTATCCATGCCAGCGTGCTGGCGCTGGATGAGGACCTGCGCCAGCTGGCAGCGGGCAGCGGTACGCCTGGCGCGGGCTTGCTGGTGCGGCATGGCTCGGCTGCGCAAGAGGTGGTGCAGCTGGCACAGGCACTGGCCGTGCAAGAGGTGCTGACCAACCGCGACTACGAACCCGAGGCCATTGCCCGCGATGCGCGCGTGGCCGGTGATCTGCAGGCCGCCGGCATTGCGTTCAGCGATTACAAGGACCAGGTGCTGCTGGACCGCGATGAGGTGCTGACCCAGCAAGGCCATCCCTACAGCGTGTTCACCCCCTACAAACGCGCCTGGCTGCAAAAGCTCGATGCCTTCCAGTGCCAGGCCTACCCGGTGGCGCGCTATGCCGGGCATCTGGCGGCATTGCCCCAGGACGAAGCGATACCGTCGCTCGCCGATCTGGGTTTTGCGCCCAGCAATCTGGCATCGCTCAAGATACCTACGGGCAGCCGTGGCGCGCAGCAGCTGCTGCAGGATTTTTTGCCGCGCATGGCGGCCTACCAGGAGGCGCGGGATTTTCCGGCGGTCAAGGGCGTCTCCTACCTGTCGGTGCATCTGCGCTTTGGCACCGTGTCGATCCGCCAACTGGCCGCCCTGGCTGTGGCGCAAGCGCGTACCGGCTGCGAAGGCGCGCAGACCTGGCTGTCCGAGCTGGCCTGGCGCGACTTCTACGCGATGATTCTTTGGCACCACCCGCAGGTGGTGACCCAGTCGTTCCGCCCCATCTACGACAAGGTGCAGTGGGACGATGCGCCCGAGCTGTGGCAGGCCTGGTGCGAGGCGCGCACCGGCTACCCGCTGGTGGACGCCGCGATGCGCCAGCTGCTGCAGACCGGCTACATGCACAACCGCCTGCGCATGGTGGTTGCCAGCTTTCTGACCAAGGACCTGGGCATTGACTGGCGCGCGGGCGAGCGCTTTTTTGCCCAGCACCTCAATGACTATGACCTGGCATCAAACAACGGCGGCTGGCAGTGGGCGGCCTCGACCGGCTGCGATGCCCAGCCCTGGTTCCGCATCTTCAACCCCATCACCCAGTCGGAGCGCTTCGACCCGGATGGCAAGTTCATCCGCCGCTACCTGCCCGAGCTGGCCAAGGTGCCGGACCGGTACATCCACTTCCCTGCGGCGATGAAGCCGCTGGAGCAGCAGGCCTGCGGTCTGCAACTGGGTCGCGACTACCCGCAACCGGTGGTGGACCACGGCCGGGCACGCGAGCGGACCTTGATGCGGTTTCACTTCATGAAGAATCCGGATTGACGGAGCAGCCTGGCTGCAACTGCGCTAACGCGCAGGCCCGCGCCGTCTCTTGATCAGCGCGGCGCAGTGACCCTGGCTACCGGAAGCCGCATCGCGATGCGCCGCTCGGGCGGCAGCCCATGCAAGGCCTCCGCGTCCAGGGTGTCTTGCAGGCGTGGCCCCGGCTGCGGCAGCTGCTCAAAGCCCCGTTTGGCATAGGCAGGCGCACACCACGCGAGGTCTGAGAAGGTCGTCAACGTCAGCGCGCTCAAACCCTGCGTGATCGCATGCCGGTAAGCACTGTCGATGAGCAGGGTGGCAATGCCTCTGCGCTGCCAGTCCGCGTGGACGGATAGCTCCCAGAGGTGAAGCTCGGTGCCGAAGATCTCGGTGCTGATGAAGCCGGTCAGAATGCCGTTATCGGCCTCGGCCACCCATACCGATTGCTGGAGGATGCGGCTTTCATGCTCAGCCTGCGCGATCAGGGGGCCATCTGCCAGCCAGGCTAGGTCAGCCGCACTGCCATACAGCTGTGCGGCAGACTTTTCAATGGCTGGCAAATCTGCAGCGTCTCTGAGGCGGGCGGGGCGGATCAACATACAGGGGCTCCTGAGGCATAAACGTGCGCTGTGGGGAGGAGGGCTCACGGCCTGGCATTGTAGTTCTGCACTAAAGCAGTTTTGACCCGGAATGCCGTGCTCCTGAACAGCATCCTGCGCCGCTCAGCATTTGCAGCGCGGGGCCCGATGACTGGCTCCGCGCAAGACCACTCAAGCATCAACCAATCTCCAAACCAATCGCGCTGAACATCGCGCCATAGCGGTCCAGCTCGCGCCTATCATGGTCCGACGCCCCCCGGGCATCGGCATCGTTGAGCGCTTCTTGCAGAGCCCGATTCAGTTGGGCGAGGACCCCGGGGCTGGTTTTGGCGCGCGCTCGACGCTGGCCATGGCCAGGGGGCCTACGTAGGCTGATGTGATCAGCGGCGTGGCGCTGGTCTTCAGCAACCACCTGTTAGTCACTGTCGTGCTGGTTGCTCCCTGGGGACCCTCTGCAAAACTCGCTGCCGTGGGCTGAACGCGGCCTCGGGCGATCCGCGCTACTTCCTGGCGTTCTGCAACGCGATCAGCCTGCGGTATTTATCGAAGGTCCTGCTGACGTCGGTGGATGCTGCAGGCACATAGCGTTTGGGTTTGGCGTCTCCCAGTGCGACCAGGGGGCGCGTGGGCATCGTCAGCATCGGTGGGGTGGTGGGGGATGGCATGGTTGTCTCCGTCGATGGCCTTGATGTTGCGTGGCCCGCAGCGCAAAAAATGTCGGCGGTTGCCGCGAGTGACTGTCCCCAGCCGCGCCAGGTGAAACAAGCGGCCCTAGCTATGTTATGTTTCCACTAGTTTCAGGATGACAGCAAACGGCCGGATGGATGGCCGGAGGCACAGACCTGATTGTCATGGCGATGCGCCCGAAGAGGAGGCTCTATGAGATCCCTTGCAAAGTCTTTGTCGGAACTGCAGATCACCGTCGTCACACCTGACCAGAGCAAGCTGTTCAGGATGGCGTATCTGGCGGGCATCACCGATGCTGCGGCCATCTTTAACGTAGACAGTGCGCTGGTAGCCAGCGACGAGGCGGCAGCCCGGATCACGCAGGCGCTCGATGACGCGGTCGCCGCATTCGAAGAAGACTGCCTCTCGGTCGGGCCCGGCCATCTGGCGCCGGAATCCGATACCTGACTGACCTCCTATGCCCTGCCAGCCCCGCACCGCATGCGGGGCTTTTTTATTGCCTTCGCAGCTACCCTGTACCGCAACGGCCCTACATCTTCATCAGGCATCGTGGAGAGTACCTGTTGATAAACATACAATGAAACGGTCGTCACAAATTTCAATGCGCAATGGATTCCATCAAATGGTTGCTGCTGACTTATAAAGTCCCGGCCGAACCCACCGCCAAGCGGATGGCGCTATGGCGGCGCCTCAAGGCGCTCGGCGCGGTATACCTGCAAAACGGCGTATGTCTGTTGCCCAAGACCGACGACCATGTGCGCCGGCTCAAGGTGCTGGAGAATGACATTGCGGCCATGGATGGGGACTGTGTGCTGCTGGAAACGGTGGCGCTGGACCGCTTGCAGGAGGACAAGGTCATCACCCGCTTCAAGGCCGACCGGGATGACCAGTACCGCGAGCTGCTGGGCCGTTGCCAGGATTTCGAGGCCGAGATCGCCAAGGAAATCGCGATCGAGAAGTTCACCTATGCCGAGCTGGACGAGGAAGAGACCGATCTGAAGAAACTGCAGGCCTGGTACGAGAAGATCCGCAAGCTGGATTTCTACGATGCACCGTTGGCCGTGACAGCGGCCGAGCGGCTGCAGCACTGTGAAGCCTTGCTGGAGGCCTACGCCCAACGGGTGTATGACGCGCATGACGAAAACCGTTGAAACCCCCAAGCCCGCAGACGGCAGCGCATTGCCGCGCGGGGCGCGAGCGGTGCCGCGCAGCGTCTGGGCGCTGGGCTTTGTCTCGATGCTGATGGATATCTCGTCGGAAATGGTCCACGCGCTGCTGCCCATCTACATGGTGGCCGTGCTGGGCACCTCGGTGCTGGCGGTGGGGCTGATTGAAGGCATCGCCGAGGCGACGGCCTCGATCGTCAAGGTGTTCTCCGGCGCCATCAGTGACCGCTTTGGCAAGCGCAAGCTGCTGGCCGTGCTGGGCTATGGCCTGGGCGCGCTGACCAAGCCGGTGTTTCCGCTGGCCGGCGGCCTGGAATGGCTGGTGGGCGCGCGCTTTGTGGATCGCGTGGGCAAAGGCATACGCGGCGCGCCACGCGATGCGCTGGTGGCCGATGTGACGCCGCCGCATCTGCGTGGCACCGCATACGGTCTGCGCCAGACCCTGGACACCATCGGCGCCTTCACCGGTCCCTTGCTGGCCATCGGCCTGATGTGGTGGACCGCTGACAACTACCAGCAGGTGTTCTGGCTGGCGGTATTGCCCGCATTTGCAGCGGTGGCCGTGTTGGTATTTTTTGTGAAGGAGCCTGCCGCGCCGGTCGCCCCCAGACCCCGCCAGTGGCCACTGTGCAAGCGCGAACTGCTGCGCCTGCCCAGCGCCTATTGGATGGTGGTGGGACTGGGTCTGGTGTTCACGCTGGCACGCTTCAGCGAGGCGTTTCTGATCTTGCGTGCGCAGTCGGCCGGTCTGCCGCCGATGTGGGCGCCTGCGGTGCTCGTCGTGATGGGCATCGCCTATGCGCTGTCTGCGTATCCAGCGGGGGTGTTGTCGGACCGCCGTCCCCGGCAGGATGTGCTGCTCGCGGGCCTGGGGCTGTTGATGGCTGCCGATCTGGTGCTGGCTTTTGTACCGGGACTTTTGGGTCTGGGGCTGGGCGTGGCGCTGTGGGGCCTGCATATGGGGTTCAGCCAGGGCTTGCTCAACGCGATGGTTGCCGATAGCGCGCCCGCTGAACTGCGGGGCACTGCCTTTGGCATTTTCCATTTGCTCACCGGTGTGGCGCTGCTGCTGGCCAGCGTGATTGCCGGCGTGCTCTGGGATACCCTCGGCTACCGGGGCACCTTTGTCTGTGGTGCAGGTTTCGCACTGCTGGCAGCGCTGGGCTTGCTGCTGCAACGCCGGCGCGCTCGGGCTTGATGCACTTCTAAACCGGTGCGCGCAGGGCGCGGGCCGGGCTGGTAGAACCAGGTTGCACGTCGGCTTCTGTGCCAAAACATGCCAAGTCCTCATGATCACCGCAGACAGCTTTGGTCTGCAGGCCCCTGCAATGGTCTGATTTTCCACGCAGCAACGCCGCGCCAGGCATGCCTGACGCGGCGTATTCATCAGCGCGTAGCGCTTCAGCCCTGGTTGGTCTGTTTGTAAGACCGGTTGGCACGCTCCCAGGCTGCCTTCACGGCAGGCTCTGCCTGAGTCCAACCCAGGCGGCTCTCCGCGCGCTCGGCTTCCCAGCGGCGTTCCCAATCGCTGCGGGCATCGTTCCAATCGACAATGCCGTCGCGCACCGATTGGTAGCCTGCGCGGTAGGCGGGGGCATAGTCATCGTAGGTATAGCCCTGCGCAAAATAGGGCTCGCGCTGGTAGGCATCGGCCCAGTAGGCGTCTTCTGCCGTAGGGTTCACCGCTTCTGCAGCACCCTTGCCCGCCAAGCCGCCAATCACGGCGCCGACCACACCGCCGACGGCGGTGCCAATTGGCCCTGCGACCGAGCCGGCTGCTGCGCCGGTAACGGCGCCACCAGCGGCACCGATGCCCGTGCCAATCGGATGCGCACCTGGCTCATCGGTGATCGGATCGGGGTTCAGGTTGTTGTTGGGGTCCTGGGGATGGGTCATGTCGTGCTCCTGAGTGGATGTACCGATTGATTGGGCGGATCCCGCATCGGGTGCTGGTCTCCGTCCTCGCCACTCCATGGTGCAGCCCAGCCCTGGCGCACACCGTAGGACAAGCGCAGCAGCACCAGTACGACGGACCTGCGCAGCCCTGTCAACGCTGCCTTGCAGGCTGTCGCCTGGGACCACAGCAGCGCAGGGCGTTTGCCTGACAGACGGAAATGGCGGCGCTGCGCACACTGGAGCTAGCGCAGCGGCGTGCACTTTGCATGTGCACCGGCATGCACGCACTGCCACAAATCTTCCTCAACGATGACCCAGAAACCGATGCCATGATCCGATTGCAGTTCTCTTTGGAGCTTGCCTACACGGTACTGACTCCGAGCGCCGACTTCTTCTTCAACTTTCATCCCGCCTTCACCGCGCACCAGACCGTGGCGCATGAACGGCTGACCGTCAACCAAAGCGGTGCCACCTGGGCGCTGCAGCAGGACGCAGCCGGCCAGCGCAGCATGCGGCTGCAGGCCCAGACCGGTCCCCTTCAGGTCAACTACGAAGCAACGGTGGAGATGCGCCACTACAGCGATGACCCTGCGCAGATTGCCGAGGTACCCGTCTACCAGTTGCCGCTGGAGGTGTTGCACTACATCTACCCGAGCCGCTACTGCCAGTCTGATCGGCTTGCGGGCTTTGCCTACGACCTGTTCGGGAATCTGGCTCCCGGCTATGCGCGGGCCCAAGCCGTGTGTGACTGGGTGCAGCGGCATGTGAAGTTCCGCTCCAACAGCTCTTGCGGTACGACCTCGGCGATGGACACCCTGGTCGATTGTGTGGGCGTCTGCCGCGATTTTGCCCACCTGATGATCGCGCTGTGCCGTGCCATCAACCTGCCAGCCCGTTTTGTGACCGGTACCGACTATGGCGCCGATCCGAAGCTGGGGCCTCCAGACTTTCATGCCTATGTCGAGGTCTACCTGGGTGGCCGTTGGTACCTGTTTGACCCCTCGGGCACGGCCATCCCGATGGGCATGATGCGGCTGGCCACCGGGCGCGACGCAGCCGACGCTGCGTTTGCAACGATCTTCGGCGGCGTCACCAGCGAGCCGCCGCGCATCGAGGTGGTGGCCGAGCAGGACGGCGCGCGGTGGCAGATGCCGGTGCATACCACTCAGGGTTTGTCGACTGCGCAGGTGTGATGCCTTGCAGACACGCGCCACTTAGTGGGTGCTCAAGCCCACTGAGGGCCCACGCTTGTTGGTATGTAAGCCGACGCTGATTGACAGCGGCTACTTCACGCAATAGGGCCTAAGCGCCAGTCAGCATCAAAAAGGGGGCGAATTTCAACACTGGGCGTCCAGGTTCCACGCGCTCATAAGCTTTTTTGCTCCCGGATGGCGCGAGTCTGGTCACCCATTTGTATGAAATAAACAACTCCCCTCTACATAGGAGACACATTTTAGGTATCCAAGGGTAAGTGAATTGTTAATTCTGTGACAATTCTTGCGCAAATCTTACCCTTTGGAAATCCATGAACTTATTTGAAGAGTTGTTTAAGCGATGGGCTGCTGCCAAACGCGCTGTTGCAGCAGCCATGTTCGCACTGATTGCGGCGTTACCGGGCATCGCATTGGCGCAAGAGGTGCTTTACCTGACACCGGATAAAGCCACTCCGGATAACTTCAACATCCTGACCTTTACCGCTGGAGGTTTGACCAACCGCTTCGGCGAGCCTGGCAAAGGTTGGGTGGATGGCCGGGGTTGGCTGTCACAGGAGGCCCCGTTGAATCCCACTATCTTTGACGGCAAGAAGCTGGTGGTGGTAACGACGGTATTTGAGCCGCTGAACGTCAACCAGATTGAAGTGCTGAAAACGGCGATGACAACACGCCCCGAAACCGCGTTTGTCATCTTCTCCGATGGCTGCTGCGCGGTCAGGGGCAATCTGACGCCGATCGTGAAAATTCTCAACGATGCCACCCAATGGGGTATCAGCCTCCCTGCGACACAGGTGGACGGCAAGGTCGCAGCCCCTCTCAATACCGCCTCTCCGTACCAGGCCAGCTTCAGCAGCCTGAACCCCTTGCAGGGCGCGGCGTATCTGACCATCAGCAATGTGCCGACCCCTAACGCGCTGTACCTGCCGCAAGGCACTGCCGTTCCGGTGGTTGCAGCGCGTACCTCCGCCTATGGTTTCTTTGTGCCGAAATCGGCGATGAACGGGGGGAGCTGCACCTTCCTGACTGCAGATGCCTCGCCTTTTGGTACCGACAGCAACACCACCCAGGCCCGCTCCAACGAGATCATCAGTGCGTTCGCCAAGGCGGCATTGGATGAAGATGGGGCTTGCAATCAGGCGGTGCCCGATGTGGATCTGGCTGTCAGCTTCACCGGCCCTGCTGCGCTGGCCGCCACGCCCCAAACCTATACCTTGCAAGTGAAGAACTTGGGCAACACCGCCAGCACCGCGCAGGCGATGGCCACCGTGACGCTACCCGTGGGCTACACCGCCCAGCCATTGCCAAACGGCTGCACCAGCCTGGCGGCGCCGCAAAATGGGTTTGCATGCACGGTCCCTGCACTGGCTGCATTGACGGGAGAGATCAGCTACAGCGTCGCTTTGGTGCGTGCCACCGGCGCCGCGCCGGCCACGAGCACGGCGTTTGTCAACCCTGTCGTGAACGGCGAGACGGTGACGGCGAACAACACGTCCACGTTGCTGTTCACCACCGCTGCCGATGTGCGCATCGACCTGGCTGGCCTGCCTGCTTCCGGCAAGCAGGGTGATGCCTACAGCGGCAGCTTCCAATGCACAAACAGCGGCACAGCAGCGATGGCCAATGCCGTCTGCACCGTCACGGGCCTGCCTGCGGGTGTGCAGATCGCCGCATGTTCGAGCAACGGCGCCGCCTGGACGTCTCCCGCTACGATTCTTGAAGGTCAGACTGTTGTCTGCCAGGTCAGCGGTACCGCCACGCAGGAGAGCGTTTTCCCGGTGCAGGGCACTGGTGGCAGCAGCACGGCGGCTACCGATGTGACCATCGCCGCGCCAACGCCAGACCCTGTTCCGACACCTGTACCTGAGCCAACGCCACAACCGGTTCCTGAGCCCGAACCCGTCCCAGAACCTGCCGCCGCCGTCCCCGTGCCATCGCTGTCGCAATGGAGCCAATGGCTGCTGAGCGGTCTGCTGGTAGCGCTGGGCTTGGTGGTGGTGCGCCGCAAGCATGGTCAGCACTGATAGGTGAGTGAAAGCTGCAGTGCGGGCCTGGGTTTGCACGGTGGCAGGGCGTTGTGGGCTGGTTTCCATGCCCCCAAGCCTCGGTGTTCAGTCCCTGCGCTGAGTGCTGCCAGCATTTACGAGTCGCGTCTCCAGGGACGACTGCTTGCTTGATAGGGCACACAGCTTTGTGATTTACGCAGCGTCTGCACTCAACCAAAAAAATGCCGCCCCTGTGGGGGCGGCATTGCATTCAAGAAGAAAGCCGATCCTGAAAATCAGGGTGTTCATGCAAGTCAAGAGAGGGAGGGAGGGTACGCATGAACTCGGCGAAACCGATGCTCAAATTCTAGGGCGGCCATCGGTATTTGCCTGTTAAACGCGATGCGCAATAGTCAGCAATTGACAAAAAAAAGAGCCCGCATGGTGCGGGCTCCAAGGTTGTTTTCCTTTTCTTGTACTTCTACCTCCCTCCAGAGGAATCGAGATCATATGCCGAAACTATGACAGCTTTTTTGTCATAAATTCAACAAATGTCAGCTTTTCGAAAGCGTATGGTTTTCTAGAAGAAATCCCATGGCATTATGCAAAATGCTATCAACATATACATAACGCGAGTATTTCAATATCCCGTGAGGTACCTTGTTTAATGCACCCATTGCCGCTGTGCACATCAAGAAGGCAGCCCTGCTATTTGTGTCAATAGTTACTGGGTGTGGAGATTGCTAGCACGCACACTGCGCAACTGATTGTTGGCAGTGCAATATTATGTACTAATTTTGACGGTGCTCACGGGCACACGGCCGGGCGTGTAAGCGACTCAGGGTAAGCGATAGTGCTTGGGGATTCGGCCATGACAAGCGCGGGGCTTGGGAGAAGGCCAGACCTGTGTGCAAGGGCTGGCGATCAAGAAGGGCGCTGGGCCGGTTTTGTGCTTTTAGGCCTCGGCACAACTCCCTGCGCTGGCCTGAGGGGGTCTTGGGCGATCCGCCGAGTGGTCCATCCCGGCAATACGGCGTCTCATCCCAATCCGCGCCCAGCCCCACAGGCCAGGATGCTGCAGCGTAGGTTCAGGCGACCGGTTTGCGGCCTACCGTGCGCATGAGCTCGGCCACGCGCTGCAGATACTGGTCGAAGACCTGGTTCGCAGCAGCCTGGCTGTCGATGGGCTGCGCGACCGTGCGGCCTTCGGCCTCCAGCCGGGCGCGGATGTCCGGGCTGAGCAGCGCGGCACCAATGGCGTTGCGCAGGATGCTGACCCGCTCGGCGGGGCAGCCTTGCTTGACAAAGTAGCCTCCGCTGATGGTGTATGCAAAGTCTGGCACCAGCTTGCTTTGGCTGATCAGTGGGATATGGGCCAGCGGCGTGGGCAGCTCTTTGGAGAAGCTGGTGACGACCTTTAGACGGCCCTGGGTCTGCATCGCATCAAAGCTGGTCTGGTAGGGCAGGATGGCCAGGTCCACCTCGCCCCCAGCCACGCCCTGCAGCGCCGGAGCACCACCCTTGTAGGGCACATGCAGCAAGCTTGCACCCACGCGTGCGGCCAGCGCCTCGCCCATCAGGTGGTAGATGGAATCAATGCCCACGGTGGCATAGGTGAGTGGCTTGGCGCTGCTTTGCTTGGCCAGTGCAATCACCTTGTCCAGCGATTCGGCCTGCAGGCCATTGCGGGCCAGCAGCACGATATGCGCTTCGCTGATCGGTGCGACCAGGCTGAAATCCTTAGGCGTATAGCGGGCCGAGGGGTTGAGCATCGGCGCCAGAAACACCTCGTTGATCGAACCATGGAAGAAGGTATAGCCATCGGCCTGCGCGCTCAGCACCTTGTTGGCGCCGATCAGGCCCGTGCCGCCGCCGTAGTTCTCGACGACGACCTGCTGCTTGAGGCTTTTGCCAATCGATTCACCAAAGATGCGGGCGGCAGTATCGCTGGCGCCGCCGGCGGGGTAGGGTACGACCAGCGATAGCGGCTTGGCGGGGTAGGTGTCGGCGGCCCAGGCCTGTGGCGTGGCAAGCCACGGGGTGCCCGCCAGCAGGCTGGCGTATTGGAGAAACTGGCGGCGTTGGGTGGCGGTCATGGTGCTCTCGCTCGGTGGGTTTATTGCAGATAGCTCTGTGCCAGGCTGGCCCAGAAGGCCGCGCCAATGGGCAGGGCCTTGTCGTTGAAGTCATACAGCGGGTTGTGCACCATGCAGCCGCCGTCCTGCCCCAGGCCATTGCCCAGCCGCACATAGGCGCCGGGGCGGTGCTCCAGCATGTAGGCAAAGTCTTCGCTGCCCATCACCGGGCCCCGGGTCACCACGTTGTCGGCGCCCAGCAGCTGCGCGGCCACGGCGCGGGCGCGCTCGGTTTGCGCGGCGTGGTTGACCAGCACCGGGTACTTGCGCTCGTACAGCAGATTGGCCTGGAGCTGGTAGCTCTGGGCCTGGGCGCCGACAAAGTCGCGCAGCCGGGTTTCGATCTGGTTGCGCACCTCGGGGTTGAGCGCGCGGATGCCGATCTTGATGGTGGCGCTCTCGGGCACGATGTTGTAGGTGGCGCCGGCCTGGATGGAGCCGACGGTGATGACGGCCGACTTGAGCGCATCGACCTCGCGGCTGACCAGCGACTGCAGCCCCAGCACGATGCTGGCGGCGGCCTGCATCACATCGATGCCGTGGTGGGGCATGGCGCCATGGGCCGAGCGGCCGGTCAAGGTGACGGTAGCACGGTCGAACGAGGCCATCGCGGGCCCGGTGATCATGCCGATCTGGCCCACCGGCAGGCCCGGTGTGTTGTGCAGCGCATAGATTTCATCGCAGGGAAACTGCTCGAACAGGCCGTCATCGACCATGCGCAGCGCGCCGCCTTCGTTCTCTTCGGCTGGCTGAAAAATCAGGTTCAAGGTGCCGTTGTAGTCCACCGATTCGGCCAGGTAGCGCGCCGCGCACAGCAGGATGGCGGTGTGGCCATCGTGGCCGCAGGCGTGCATCTTGCCGCTCAGGGTGCTGGCATAGGGCAGGCCGGTTTTCTCCTGAATCGGCAGCGCATCCATGTCGGCGCGAATGCCGATGCTGCGGCTGCCCTGGCCTTTTTTGAGGCGGCCCACGACGCCGGTGCTGCCCAGGCCCCGGTGCACTTCATAGCCCCAGGACTGCAGGCGCTCGGCCACCAGGTCGCTGGTGCGCAGCTCTTCAAAAGCCAGCTCCGGGAAAGCATGGATCTGGTGGCGGATGCCGACAAACTCAGGCGCAAGGGCCTGTATGGCAGATAGCAAGGCAGGGTTGAGAGGTGCGTTCATGGTGGGGCCGTCACAAAAAAGTCAAACCATTATCGAAAGCGCTATCCGTCGCGTCCATGACAACGCAAGCAATCAAACGTTGCAAGAATCGCAACAATGGGCGGAGGCGAGCAATGTTGAACCTGGGTATGGACGATGTGCTGGACCGCAAGCGGGCGCTGTGCCTGCTGCAGATCATGGAAACCGGCTCGGTGCGCGGCGCCGCAGATGTGCTGGAGGTGGACCCGTCGATGGTCAGCCGCACGGTGGCCCGGCTGGAGCAGGACACTGGTCTGGTGCTGCTGGAGCGGCGCGGCCGGGGCGTGGTGGTGACCGATGCCGGCCGCATGCTGGCGCTGTTTGCCCGCCGCCAGCAGGACCTGCACGACACCTTTGTGGCCGAGGTCAACAGCCTCAAGAACGCGCAATCAGGCCATCTGGACCTGGTGCTGGGCGAGGGCACCCTGGACATGGTGATGGCGCCGGTGCTGCAGGATTTTGTCAAAGCCCATGGCGATGTGCGCTACCACGTCAAGGTCGCCGGCACCGAAGAGGCCGTGCAGTGCATTCTGGAGGACCGGGCACATATCGGCATCGTGTTCCAGCCGCCGGCCGATGCACGGCTGCGCTCCCACCATGCCCGGCTGGCGCCCGTGCGGGTGCATGTGCGCAAAGGCCATCCGCTGGCCAGCCACAGCGGGCCGTTGAGCCTGGCCGATCTGGCGCCTTACCCGGGGGCGGCGCTCGAGGAATCCTTTGGCGTACGCAAGCACATCCAGGCCGCCGAGCTGGAGGAGAACGTCCGACTGCAGCCGATGCTGACCACCAACTCCTTCAAGGTGCTGTGGGATTTTGCGGTGATGGGCCTGGGCTACATCATGACGCCGCGCTCCATCCCGCTGCAGGGCGTGGCGCTGGACACCTTGGTGTCGCTGCCGCTGGCCAGCCCGGTGCTCAACCACAGCCAGCTGCATGTGGTCACCCGCAGCGGCCGGCCGCTGTCGCCGGTGGCGTCGCAACTGCTGCGGCATATGGTGGGGGTGTTTTCTGCGAGCTGATGCGCAATGCTCAGACCGGACAGTGCATACTGCGCGGCTGGAGAGACCACGATGGCATCACACTTGGACAGCTTTGACCTGCAACTGCTCGCCCACCTGCAGCGCGATGCGCGCCTGCCCCAGGCGGAGTTGGGCGCGCGGGTGAGCCTCTCGACCGCTGCCGTCAACCGCCGGCTCAAGCGCCTGGGCGAAGAGGGCGTCATCAAGCGCTACACGGTGGAGATCGAGCCCGCCGCCGTCGGCTACCCGCTCACCGTCATCGTCGGCGTGGAGGCCGAGAGCGAGCGGGTGGACCTGCTCGATGCCACCAAGCGCGTCTTCATGGACTGCCCCGAAGTGCAGCAGTGCTACTACGTGACGGGCGAGTGGGACTTCATCCTGATCCTGGCCGTCACGGACATGGCGCACTACAACGCGCTGACCCGGCAGCTGTTTTTCAGCAGCAACAACGTCAAACGCTTCAAGACCTTTGTGGCGATGGAGCGCGAGAAAACCGGCATGGCGCTGCCGGTCGGGCTGTCTGATTGACGGGGTTGCAGTGCCGGATCTGCAGGCACGCAATAAGCTCGCAGCGGCTTCAAGCAAAACGGTAAATCGTTCCGTATTGGGGCGTGATACAGGGACAAAAATCCAGGGCGCCCCCTCTACGATGGCCGGGTAGCGGTTGAGGATGCAGGCCAGCCATGCAGGCCTCCCTCAACCTCCTTGCCCTTTGCCCTTGGAGACCCCTTCGATGTTGATCGCCAACCCCCGCGCCCAGCGCAGTGCCTACCCCGCCGACCTGCAAGCCATCATGCGCGTGGAGCGCGCGCAAGAAAGCCGCCGCTGGCTCAGCAGCTGGCAGGGCATTGCGCGCCAGGCCACGCCGCTGCGTGATTTGCCTGGTTTGGCGCAGCAGCTGGGCATTGCCAGCTTCAGCCTCAAGGATGAATCGCTGCGCTCCAGCCTGGGCAGCTTCAAGGCGCTGGGCGCACCGGTGGCACTGGTGCGGCAGATTCTGCGCCTGCACCCCGGCTTGGATCCTGCTGCCATCCTGAGCGGGCGCTATGCCGAGCAGCTGCGGGGCTATACCGTCATCAGCGCCACCGATGGCAACCATGGCCGCAGCCTGGCCGCTGCCGCGCGCGATGCCGGTTGCGGCTGCCAGATCGTGCTGCATGCCCAGGTGAGCGCCGAGCGCGAGCAGGCCATTGCCGCCTATGGTGCGGAGATTGTGCGCATTGCCGGCAACTACGATGCCTCGGTCGAAGAGGCCGCCCACCTGGCGCAGGTGAATGGCTGGCAGGTCATCTCGGACACCTCGTACGAAGGCTATGAAGACATTCCGCGCGATGTCATGCAGGGTTACAGCACCATCGCGGCCGAAGTCATCGAGCAGACTGGCACGCAACCGGGCGGCGCCAGTGCCTTCAGCCATGTGTTTTTGCAAGGTGGTGTGGGTGGCATGGCCGCCGGCCTGGCCAGCTACCTGTGGGAAGTGCATGGCGCCCAGCGTCCACGCCTGGTGGTGGTGGAGCCGGCCCAGGCTGATTGCCTGCTGCAAAGCGCCATCCAGGGGCGGCCGGCCCAGGCGACGGGCTCGGTCGATTCGGTGATGGCCGGACTGGCCTGTGGCGAGACCTCGCCGCTGGCCTGGAAGTTTCTGGCCCCCAGCGTGGACCACTTCATGACCGTGGAAGACGACGCGGCTATTGCCGCGATGCGGACCCTGGCCCAGGGCGTGGGCGGCGATATCCCCGTGGTGGCGGGCGAATCCGGTGTGGCGGGCCTGGCCGCTTTACAGGTCTTGCGCGGCGATGCGGCCGGCTGGGCGGCGCTGGGGCTGGATGCGCAGTCGCGGGTGCTCATCATCAACACCGAGGGTGCCACCGCGCCCCAGGTCTATGCCGAGCTCGTCGGCGAACCGGCAGCTGCCGTCGAGGCACGCCAGGCCGCCTGGTTGGCGCGCTAAGCCATGCGTGCCTTTGAAACCCCGGGCCGCCCGGTATCGGTGGCCAGCCAGGGCATGGTCGCCACCTCCAATCCCCAAGCCGCGCTGGCCGGGCTGGATGTGCTGCGCGCCGGTGGCAATGCCGTCGATGCAGCCATCGCAGCTGCGGCCATGCTGGCGGTGGTGGAGCCCACGCAGACAGGTATTGGCGGCGACTGCTTTGCGCTGCTCAAACAACGCGGCTCACTTCCTGTCGCCTTGAATGGTGCCGGCTGGGCGCCGCGTGCGCTGACGGCTGAGCGCCTGCGGGCCGAGGGCCTGCAGCAGATCGCCGCAGACAATGTGCATGCCGTTACCGTGCCCGGCGCCCTGCGTGCCTGGGAGCGCCTGGTCGCCGACCACGGCCGCCTGGCCTTTGGCGACCTGCTGCGCCCCGCGATCGCCGCTGCCGAGCAGGGCTACCGGGTGACCGAGCGGCTGGCGCGCGACTGGGCGCTGAGCGCAGCCAAGGTCTCGGCCTCCGCCCAAGCCCGCGCCATTTTTATGCCGGGTGGGCAGCCACCGCGGCTGGGCGACCTGCGCAGCAATCCGCCGCTAGCCACTGCGCTGCGCGCCATTGCCGATCAGGGTGCCGATGTGTTTTACCAAGGTTGGATTGCGGAAGACATCGTCGCCAGCCTGCAGCGCGCGGGCAGTGCGATGGTGCTGGACGACCTGGCCGACTACCAGCCGGAGTATGTCGAGCCGCTGTCCACCGCCTACCGGGGCTACCGCCTGTGGGAGTGCCCGCCCAGCGGCCAAGGCATTATGGCGCTGCAGATGGCTGCGATGTTGGACCAACTGGATCTGGCAGCCTGGGACCCCTTGAGTGTCGAGCGCTTCCACCTGCAGGCGGAGGTTGCGCGCATCGCCTATGCGCAGCGCGATGCCCAGCTCTGCGATCCGCGTTTTCAGCGCTGCGATGCAGAGGATTGGCTGTCTCCACAGCGGGTGGCGCAATGGCTGGCGCAGATCGATCTGGATCGCCGCCAGGACGGTCTGCAGCCCACGCCCGCGCCGGAGCACAAGGACACCGTCTATATCTCGGTCGTCGATGTCGATGGCATGGCGGTGTCCTTGATCAATTCGCTGTTCGATGACTTTGGCAGTGGCCGGGTCAGCGACCAAAGCGGCGTGCTGCTGCACAACCGGGGCTGCGGCTTTAGCCTGGAGGCCGGCCACCCCAACGCGCTCGCCGGCAGAAAGCGGCCCATGCACACCATCATCCCAGCGCTGCTGACCGAGGGCGGCGAGGCCGTCATGGCCTTTGGCGTCACCGGCGGGCATTTTCAGCCGGCCGGGCAGTTGCAGGTGCTGAGCAATATCGTGGATTACGGCATGTCCATCCAGCAGGCGATTGACCACCCGCGCATGTTGGCACGAGGGGATCAGTTCGAGATGGAGCGGACCGTCCCTGAGGCTCTCTGGAGCGGCTTGCGCGCCAAGGGCCACCTGCCTGTCGCTGCCGCGCACCCGCTGGGCACCTGCCATGCGATCTGGATCGACCAGGCGCGCGGCGTGTTGCTGGGCGGCTCGGATGGCCGGCGTGATGGCTTGGCGCTGGGGTATTGAGGCGTGGTGGGCCGGGCCAGAGCCGGCCCCGCGCCTTAGCCTGGCCGCCGGGCCCACAGCGCCCAAATCCCCGCTGCTGACAGCAGGCTGCCCCCTGCGATATGGAAGCGCTGCATGGCCTTGGGCGAAGACAGCAGCTTTCTTGCAGACGAGGCAAACACGGCATACAGCGTGGCGTTAAGGGTGGCCATCGCGACAAAAGTAATGGCCAGAATCCAGAGCTGCTGGGCAACGGGCGCGCCTGGGCTGATGAACTGCGGCAGGAAGGCCACAAAAAATACTATTCCCTTGGGGTTGAGTGCGGTGACCAGGTAGGTATTGGCAAACAGCTTCCAGCGCGAGCTGGAGACAGGCGCGGCAGCCAGCGCGGACGGCGAAATACCCGCGCGTAAGAGCTTGATGCCCAGGTAGAGCAGGTAGAGGCCACCTGCCCATTTGACGACGGTGAACCAGAAGGCAGAAGCTGCCAGCAGCGCACCCAGCCCCAGCAGCGACACCACCAGTGCCGTCGAGTCTCCCAGCGCCACCGCTGCGACCAGCGGAACATTGGCGCGCCGCCCTTGCGCCATCGAATAGCTGATCACCGTGAGAATCGTCGGCCCCGGGATGATGAGCAGCACGGCGGATGCGGCGACAAAGGCTAACCAGAGTTCGATGGGCATGGGGGCTCCTGTTGGCGGGGGATCCGAGGCGATGGCGCTGCCTAGCTGGCACGGCCACTGTGCATGGTAAGGCGGATCGCAGCTGGCCGCTGTCGGTCACGCGTCTCAGCGGAGCGGACCCGCCATCCGCTACCAGCTATCGAGTGCCGGCGTGCCCTGGTGGTAGCGCAGCTGCCAACAGCCGTCCGTCAGCAACCAGATCGACGAGCGCAAGGTGTGCTTGCTGCGAGCGCCTTGCACATCGCGCAGGGCGCTGCGGTAGGTCAGCAGCGCCACGCCGGGCGCCAGCGCGGTGGCGGCATAGCCGTCCGCCACGATCGCGTCAGCGGCCGATTCGGCGCGCAGCGCTTCCACCACCGTTTCTCGCGTGTAGCGCTGGCCGGATCGGCCCGTCTCCTCAAAGGCCGGGTGCAGCAGTTGCGATACGCGCTCGGGCTGGTGGCGGATATCCGGAAGGTGGAGCTGGGCTTCCAGTTGGGAAAGCTGCTGGGTCAGGGTGGGGTCCATGCTGAGGGTGTGGCTGGTGCGGGATGCCCGCAAGAGGAAGCAGGCATCCTAGCAGCCGCTCGGTGCACGACCTATTAGCCAAACGTAAACGCGTAGCCCTGCGCCCCCGTATCCAGAAACTCGATCTCCACCGTGCGCTCCTTCACCGGGCCCTGCTGGCGTACCAGCTGGTACAGCCGCGTGGCATCGACCTGGCCGTAGCCTTGGGCATCGACATCGCTGCCGTGGTGAATGCCTGGGGGCTGGCCGTCGATGGTGACGCGAAAGCGCAGCGGACCTGGACCAGCGGCGCCCAGCACCAGGTTGGCATCGCGGGCCTCAAAGCGCAGCGCCAGGCGGCCGTCCGCATTGTTGGCTTGTACCCACTCGGGCTTCAAGGTCCAGTTGCCCTGCAAGGTCCAGGTGTTGAGGCGCAGCGCCGCTGGCTGGTAGTCGGCTGGCTTGTCGGGGGCAGGGCGGCCTGCCAGGCGCAGGCTGCCGCCCTTGTCGTAGCCCAGGTAGAGCTCCGGGCTGCGCAGGCTGGCGGTGTCGGCGGCCATGCCCAGGCCTCCGGTGTCGGGGACCGTGTTCGCAGTAGACGCAGGTGCCGTTGCTGCCGATGGCGCCTGGGCTTCGCGCAGCAGCTCGTTCAGCGCGCGCTCGGTCGCTGCATAGCCGCCTTCGCCAAACTGGTGGTGGCGCACACGCCCTTGTGCGTCGACCAGGTAGAGGGCCGGCCAGTACTGGTTGTTGAAGGCGCGCCAGATGCGGAACCCGTTGTCCTGCACGACGGGGTAGCTGATCTTGAGCTGCTGCAAGGCCTTCTCGACATTGCTGCGGTCCTTCTCAAACGCGAACTCGGGCGCATGCACCCCCACCACCACCAGGCCGCGATCGGCATACTTTTGCGCCCAGGCATTGACATAGGGCAGGGTACGCAGGCAGTTGACGCAGGAGTAGGTCCAAAAATTGACCAGCACCACCTTGCCGCGCAGCGCGGGGATGGACTGCGGCGCAGCATTCAGCCATTGCGTGCCGCCTTCCAGGCTGGGGCGGGTCGATTCGACCGGCAGGGAGCTGGTGTAAGGGGCGCCGTTGCCCAACTGTGCTGCGGTATTGCCCGCCAACTCGGCAGCTTGGGCGGAGGGCAGGGCCGCTTGCAGCAGGCTGCTCTCCAGCCCATTGCTGCCCAAACCGTTCAATGCGCCCGATTGTGCAAGCAGGCGGCTGTCCAGCCCGGTGGCCACCGCCAGCACGGCGGCCAGCATCGCGGCGCCTGCGGCACGCCGGCGGCGCTCGCCCGGCAGCCAATGGGCCCGCAGCCGCGCCAGTGTGCCGGCGCTGATGCGCAACGCAGCCCACAAGGCCAGGCCGGCACCGGCCGCATAGCTCAGCAGCAGCAAACTGGTGGCGGTGCCCGGCCCCGCCAGTGCGGCACCCGACAGCAGCAGGCCCAGCACCGGGCCGGCGCAGGGCGACCAGATCAGGCCGGTGGCCACGCCCAGCAGCGCGGAATGCAGCCAGCGCTGCTGAGGGTGCTGGGCGGCCAGCTTTTCTCCGATCTGCACCAGCGGCCGGCTCCACCAGGCGGCCAGGCGGGGGAACAGCAGGGACGCAGCAAACACACCCAAGCCTAGCAGTGCCAGGCTCCGGCCCCACTGGCTCAGTTGTACCGCCCAGGCGCCGGCGGCAGCGGCCAGCGATGCGGCGGCCGCAAAGGCCAGCGCCATGCCGATTAAGAGTGGCAGGCTGCCGTGGCGGCTGGGTTGGCCCTGGCGTGCAAAGACAAAGGGCAGAACGGGCAGGATGCAGGGGCTCAGCACGCTGAGCACCCCGGCGGCAAAGGCAACAAGGTACAAGGCCATGGCAGCTCCTTCGATGGCAGGTGAAGGACGGGCTTACAAGCGGGTGACGTCGATCACAGCCTGGGCAAAGGCAGCAGGCGCCTCTTGGGGCAGGTTGTGGCCAATGCCGCCCTCCAGGTTGCGGTGCTGGTAGGGTCCGCTGAACTTGGCGGCATAGGCGGCCGGCGCGGGGTGTGGCGCGCCGTTGGCATCGCCCTCCATCGTGATGCTGGGCACGGCGATGCGGGGCGCGCTGGCCAGCCGGGCCTCCAGCGCATCAAAGCGCGATTCGCCCTGTGCCAAGGCAATGCGCCAGCGGTAGTTGTGCACCACGATGGCGACATGGTCGGGGTTGTCAAAGGCCTGGGCGCTGCGCTGGTAGGTGGCATCGTCAAACTGCCATTGGGGCGAGGCCTGCTGCCAGATAAAGCGGTTGAAGGCGGCGGGGTTGGCGGCATAGCCGTCGCGGCCCCGGTCGGTGGCCAGGTAGGACTGGTACCACCAGGCGTATTCGGCAGCAGGCGCCTGGGGCTTGGCATTGGCCTGGGGGTTGCCGATCAGGTAGCCGCTCACCGACACCAGGCCGATGACCCGCTCGGGCCAGATTGCCGCCATGATGCAGGCGGTGCGCGCGCCCCAGTCAAAGGCGCCCAGCACGGCCTGGCGCACGCCCAGCGCATCCATCAGCGCAACGATGTCCTGCGCCACCGCGCCTTGCTGGCCATTGCGTACTGTGCTGGCCGACAGAAAACGCGTGCCGCCGTAACCGCGCAAGTAGGGCACGATGACGCGGTAGCCCGCAGCCGCCAGGCGCGGCGCCACATCGACAAAGGCATGGATGTCATAAGGCCAGCCGTGCAGCAGGATGGCGACGGGCCCGTTGGCGGGGCCCGCTTCGGCGTACTCCACCCGCAGGTCGCCGGCATCGATCTGCTTGAGCGGGCCAAAGCTGGTGGCGCCTGCCGGGCTGGCGGCGCGTGCGCTGCTGGCCAGCAAGCTGCCCATGGGTGCCAGGGCCAGGCCCAGGGCGGCGTTGCCTAAAAAGCTGCGGCGGGAGGAGGTGGTGATCGGGTTCATGGAGGGCCTTTGCTGGGTGAAGGGGGGTGGGGTGCTCGGTGCCGAAACTCGTTTGTCTTGGCTGTTAGCTAGTAGACCGCCGCCATGTATGTGGCATGTGTCATGCGCACCCCCCAAATGCATGGCCGTGTAGCAAGTGGCGCGGGCAGATACACAGCTATACAAAGCCGTGATTGCGGAGCCCGGAAACGGCACCGCCACCTGAAAGGTGGCGGTGTCGGGTGTGATGGGTGTTGCTGCTGCTTGGCAGCGTTAAGCGCGGGGCCCGCGTTTGCGTAGCGGCGTACTGCTGCTGGCCAAGGGGCAGGGCCGGCCTGCGGGCGAGGCGATCTCCGCAGCCGCGCAGCCCAGCAAGAACATGCAGGCATACAGCCATTTGCGAACACTAAACATCCTGGGCCTCCACCTGGCTGGCAAACACATAACCTTCGCTGCGCACCGTCTTGATATAGCGCGGCTCGCGGGCATCATCGTTCAGGCATTTGCGCAGGCGGCTGATCATCAGGTCGATCGAGCGCTCAAACAGCTCGGCCTCGCGCCCCTGGGTGATGGACAGGATCTGGTCGCGGCTGAGCACCTTTTGCGGGTGGTCCACCAGCACGCGCAGCAGCCGGTATTCGGCGCCGCTCAGCGACACCATCACGCTATCCTGGTCCAGCAGTACGCGCTCGACGGTATCGAGCCGCCATTCGCCAAAGGCCAGAAAGCGCGCTTCTTCACTGCTGCGCATATTGGGCGGCAGCATGCGCGTGCGCCGCAGTACCGACTTGATGCGTGCCAGCAGCTCGCGCGCGGCAAAAGGCTTGGGCATGTAGTCATCGGCGCCCATCTCCAGGCCCAGCACCCGGTCGGTCTCATCGCCGCGTGCCGTCAGCATGATGATGGGCGTGGTCTTGAACTTGCCGACGCGCAGGTCGCGGCACAGGGTCAGCCCGTCTTCGCCGGGCAGCATCAGGTCGAGGATGACCAGGTCAAACGGGCCAGCGGTCTCCAGCAGCTGCCGCATATGCCGGCCCGTCGGTGCGGTGGTCACGCGCAGGCCATTTTTTTGCAGGTAGGCGCTGACCAGGTCGCGGATATCCCGGTCGTCATCCACCAAAAGGATGTGGTCGCTGGCTGGGGAGGTGCTTGTCATAGCAGAAGGTTGGGGTGGTGTCAGTGGGTGGCAGTGGGTTTCAGCGGGTGGCCGGCAGCTGCAGGCTGGCGCGCAGGCCGCCTTCGGGGCGGTTGTGCAGGCTCAAGGTGCCGCCCAGCGACAGGCTCAGCTGGTGGGCAATGGCCAGGCCCAGGCCGGAGCCGCCGGTGTCGCGGTTGCGGGAGGCCTCGACCCGGTAAAAGGGTTGCAGCACGGCAGTGAGCTGCTCCTCGGGGATGCCGGGTCCGGCATCGCAGATATCGATGGTCAGATGGCCTGCTTGCAGGCGCAGATGCACATCGGCGCGCTGGCCGTATTTCAAGGCGTTGTCGATCAGGTTGCCCAGAATGCGGCGCAGCGCATTGGGGCGGGTGCGGATGGGCTGGCCTGCAGCGCCCTCCATCGTCACCGGGCTGCCGGTGTCGGCATAGTCGTTGACAATGCTGCGCAGCAGCGCATCCATGTCCAGGCGCCGCACTTTTTCGTCGGAGCCTTGCAGGGTCTTGGCATAGTTCAGTCCTTCGTGCACCAGGCTGCGCATGGCTTCGAGGTCCTGGCGGAACTTGTCGGCATCGGGCATGTCGTCCACCAGGTCCACCCGCAGCCGCATGCGCGTGATGGGGGTCTGCAGGTCGTGCGAGATGGCCGCGAGGATTTGCATGCGCTCGTTCAGGTAGCCGGCAATGCGCCGCTGCATCGCGTTGAAGGCGCGCGCGGCGCGCACCACTTCGGCGGGGCCGGCCTCGGCCACCACGGTGGGCTGCAGGTCGGGGCCGAGTTGGTCGGCCGCCGTGGCCAGCCGCTCCAGAGGCCGGGTGACCAGGCGCACCGCCAGCCAGGCCAGGCCTGCCAGTACCAGCAGCTGGCCCAGCAGCAACCAGGTGACCCAGCCCGATACGGGCATCGGCACGCGGCGCGCCACGATGTACAGCGGTGCGCCGTCGCTCAGCCGCAGCTGCATGCGCACGGCATCGGGCCGGTCGCCCAGCTGGCCTAACGCCAGCACCGGAAAAGGCTGCAAGGCATTGGCCACCACCTGCGCAAAACGGGCCAGCGCCGCGTCGGTGGGCGCGGCGTTGCTGACCGCGCCCTCCAGAGAAAAACTGTAGTTGGGCCGTTCGAGCTTGGGGAACCAATCCTGGCGCTCGTTGGCCGGCAGCCGGTCGATCAGCGCGATTGAGCTGGCGATATCGCGCTCAACCCCGCTGATCATCAGCCGCATCAGCGCCTGCTCACGCTCATGGCGAATGGCCATATAGGTGAGCAGCTGCGCCACCCCCATGCCCAGCACCACCAGCAAGGCGACACGCGCCAGCAGGGTGGAAGGGACAAGCCGTTGAAGAATGCTGCGCATGGAGATCAAGCCGGAAGGGAAGCCAACGGGCGATCAGGCCACGGAAAGATCGACCTGGATATTGCCGCGTGTCGCCTTGGAGTACGGGCAGATTTGGTGCGCCGCCTGCACCACGGCCAGCGCCTGGTCATGCGCCACGCCCGGCACCCTGACGTTCAGCCGCGCCGCCAGCGCAAAGCCCTCGGTGTTTTGCACCAGGTCCACCTCGGCATCGACCGCCAGGTCAGCCGGCAGCTTCACGCCCAGCGGCTGCGCGGCCCGCGCCATCGCCCCCATAAAGCAGGCCGACCAGCCCGCCGCAAACAGCTGCTCCGGATTGGTGCCCGTGCCTGCCGTGCCAAACTGGGTCAGGCGAATATCCAGATGCCCTTCATCGCTGCGCGATGCGCCGGAGCGGCCGCCAGTGGTGGTTGTGCGGCCGGTGTAGAGAACCTTGTCTTGTGCTGCGCTCATGGTCAAATCCTTTGGGAGGGGTTGTTTTGTCAAACTGACCGGGCGATTGTTCAAGCCCGCGGCGCTTTGGCAAAGGGGTTTTCTGACCGAATGTAGCGCTGGGAGAGGCAGTGTACAAAACTATACAAAAGTGTTGGGTGTCGAGATTGGCAGGCTGCTAGGCTGGGTGTCCTCCGAAAGAAAATGGCGGCGAAATAAAGCGGGGTGGCCTTGGTGATGGAGGGAGAAGTTCTTTCCGAGCCCTCCTGAGAACAGCGCCCGCGCTACTACCTGCAAACCCTTTACGTCGCCCCCTAGTTCACGTAATGCATGCCCTGCTGCATGCCACGGGCTGGTTGGCCCGGAAGTCCATGGACCGCATCGCTTGAGCGGGCAATGGCGCGCAGGCTAAGCGCCAGCGCTTGGGCTATGGCTGCATTGAAATAGAGCACATCCATGTCATTGACCGTGATGGCTTCCCGAAACGGTCGGGCCGCTAACGCTCCACTGAAGAGGGCCGAGAGGCTGGGGCAGAGGAGGGGTTCAATAAAGCGCCACACCTAAACACTCCCATTCCTGCCGTGCTACAGTTACGCCGCTGCGCCAGTAAAGCGCAGTCGGGATTGGCGTCCCGATTCCCGCTGCGACGCAAGCCGCAGTCTCTTCCGCAGAGTACCTGCGGCTTGTTTGTTCGTGCTCGTTTTATGGCGGCTCGGGCAGGGAGCCGCAAGGCTCGCCGGTATGCGCAAGCGGGGCCGGTACGCCAACCTGTTCGAGCTGCCGCCCCCATTGGCGTGGGAAGCGGTGGTTGTAGCAAACCATCCTGCTTGGAGTCCACCATGGCTCAGTCCTCCCTCGCGCGCATCTCTGCGCTCACTTCCTGCCTGGGCGAAACTGCCCTTGTCCAGCTGCATCCCGACGCGCGCAACGCGCTGAACATGGCTGTACAGGCACTACTGCCTGCACTGTGCAACCTGTCGCGGAGCCTGGAGGCGTCATCATGAACAGCAAGCCCCAAACTGCCCGCGCGGCAGCAAATCCTGGCTCATCCGTGGATTCCAGCTCGGGTACCTCCCGCCTGGATACCGCTTATGCCGATGCCATCCAGGCCATTGCTGGCCATGGCGATCAGCCTCTGGACATTCACGAGATCTGCAGGCTCCGCAGGGCCTGCGGTTTTACGGACGACCTAGCGCTGACGGAGTGGGAAGCCCAAGCGATCAACACGCGCTTGTATGGCTTGAGTGCTATATCGGCGCTGCTGATCGGTGCAGATGATGGCGGGGCGTTCAAGCTGAGCAAGTGGCTGCAAGGCGGTTTGCACAGTGCTTTGTATGCGCTGACGGAGGATGCGCAGGGGGTGCTGCATCGGGCTAATGAGAAGGCTGCCGAGGCGAGGAAAGGTGGCGCGGTGTG
The DNA here is from genome assembly GCF_964277875.1 of uncultured Comamonas sp. Taxonomy (NCBI): domain Bacteria; kingdom Pseudomonadati; phylum Pseudomonadota; class Betaproteobacteria; order Burkholderiales; family Comamonadaceae; genus Comamonas; species uncultured Comamonas sp. The sequence goes on along the minus strand of NZ_CAXYJV010000050.1, from coordinate 287,862 downwards.
AGCTGGTCGCCGTTCCTTACCGCAACGGCATCTTGCGCATTTTCCCCATGACAATAGTTTTGAAACGCTGGGTGGGACCCGTCATAAGGGTGTTGATTGGCGCGGTGGTGACGGTGTTGGTATTTGGTAGACGTAGGCTCGGTAGGCGGATCGGTTGGAACCTGTGGTGGCGTTCATAGGAAGGTGAGGGGGTCGTGGTTAGGTTAGGCCTATTGGCATCACCAAGATTTGCAGAACTCACCTTAAGTTCAAAGCCGCCCAAGCAAGCAAGATCAGTCAAATTGAGCAGAGTGTAAATAGATGTCACGTTCAATCTACAATCAAGATCCGGAAATGGCTGACAGTTGGGTAAAGCACGTTAAACAGTACCTGACGTTGACTGGGAAGAGCTGTTCGCGGGTCAGGGCATGATTGCGCGCGACCGACATGCCGTCCACTGTAAATGGTCGGCGAGTTCTATGACCTCATGCAACCACTGATGAGCCAGACGTACATTGGATGGTTCGTCTGTATGCCATGCCAAACAGGGCAAAATCATGGGCGATCGAGGCCACCAAATAATTGCTAAAGGCTGAACGCCGTCAGCAACGGCACCGCCATTGGCTCTGCCTCTCAAAGACTAAGAATGTGATCTCTGCCTCATGGCCATCAAAAAATCAGACCTCTACTCGTCTCTCTGGGCATCGTGTGATGAACTGCGAGGCGGCATGGACGCCAGCCAGTACAAGGACTACGTCCTGTTCATGCTGTTCATCAAGTACATCAGCGACAAGTACGCCGATTCGGACGACTTCGCCCCACCCGTGGTCATCCCCCAGGGGGCCAGCTTCAAGGACATGGTCGCACTGAAGGGCAAGGCTGATATCGGCGACCGCATCAACACCGACATCATCCAGCCGCTGATCGATGCCAACAGCCGCCTGGCCCGCAGCGATTTCCCGAACTTCAACGATCCAGAAAAGCTGGGGACCGGCGCCGAAATGGTGGAGCGCCTGACGAACCTGGTCAGCATCTTCCAAAAGCCTGAGCTGGATTTCTCACAAAACCGCGCCGAGCACGACGACATACTGGGAGATGCGTATGAATACCTCATGCGCCACTTCGCGACTGAGAGCGGTAAGAGCAAAGGCCAGTTCTACACGCCATCTGAGGTAAGCCGCGTCATTGCCAAAGTCATTGGCATTTCGCCCACCAACACCCGTGCCAGTACCACCGCCTACGACCCCACTTGCGGCTCAGGCTCGCTACTGCTGAAGGTGGCTGCCGAAGCAGGCAACAAGATCACGTTGGAGGGCCAGGAAAAGGATGTGACCACTGCCGGCCTGGCGCGGATGAACATGATCCTTCACGACTTCCCCACGGCCAACATCGTGAGCGGCAACACCCTGGCCAGCCCGAAGTTCAAAGATGGTGAGCAACTGCGTACCTACGACTATGTGGTGGCCAACCCACCCTTCAGCGACAAGGCCTGGAGCACCGGCCTGACCCCGGTCACCGACCCCTACCAACGCTTCACCTGGGGCGAGCCCCCGGCCAAGCAGGGTGACTATGCCTACCTGCTGCACATCATCCGCAGCATGAAGGCCACCGGCAAAGCCGCCTGTATCTTGCCGCACGGCGTGCTGTTCCGCGGCAATGCGGAAAGCGTGATCCGCAAGCAACTGCTCAACAGCGGCATCCTCAAAGGCATCATTGGCCTGCCCGCCAACTTGTTCTATGGCACCGGTATCCCAGCCTGCATTTTGGTGCTGGACAAGGAAAACGCTGCTGCCCGCAAGGGTGTAATGATGATCGACGCCAGCAAAGGCTTTATCAAAGATGGCAACAAGAACCGTTTGCGTGAGCAAGACTTGCACCGCATCGTGGATGTGTTCCAAAAAGCAGGAGATGCGGCGGCGAATGTACCAGGCTACGCCCGCATGGTGCCCCTGAGCGAAATTGCCAGCGACAAGAACGACTACAACCTCAACCTGCCGCGCTACATAGACAGTGGCGAGCAAGAGGATATCCAGGACCTCAGCGGCCACCTGAACGGCGGCATCCCTGACCGCGACCTGTTTGGTACGGGCAGCACGCTGGCCCCTTATTGGGAGGTCATGCCCACGCTGCGCAGTGCCTTGTTTGCGCCCCTGCGCGCAGGCTACAGCCAGCTGCAGCAACCCGTGGCCGAGGTCAAAGCCGCCATCCTGGGCCATGCCGAGTTCATCGCCTTTCAGGCCAGCGCCACGCAGCTGTTTGTCGAATGGCAAGCGCGCAATGAGCCCCATATGAAGGGCCTGACAGTGGGCGACCACCCCAAGGCTTTTATCGAGCAACTGTCTGAAGACCTGCTGGCCAGCTTTGAACCCGCTCCGTTGGTAGACGCTTACAGTGTCTACCAACACCTGATGGACTACTGGGCCGAAGCCATGCAGGACGATGTCTACGCAGTGGCCCAGGACGGTTGGGTGGCCAAGCCCGCCCGCATTATCGAGACCGACAAAAAAGGCAAGAAGAAAGACAGAGGCTGGGCCTGCGACCTGGTGCCCAAGGCCCTGATCGTGGCCCGCTACTTTACCGCTCAACAAACCGCGCTGGACGCCGAACAAGCCAAGTTGGACGCCACCAGCAGCGCCATCAATGAGCTGGAAGATGAGCACAGCGGCGACGATGAATCAGGTGCTGTATTCGCCGGTTTCGACAAGATCAACGCCGCAGCAGTGAAAGACCGGATCAGAGAGATCAAGGCCGAACCGCAACAAGACGACAACAGCGCGCTGGAATTGAAGGTGCTGAACGAGTGGATCAAGCTCAGCGCGGACGAGGCCAGTTTGAAAAAGCGCTTGAAAGAGTTGGACGCGCGGTTGGACCAATTGGCCCATGACCACTATGCCAAGCTCAGCGTGGCCGAGATTCAGCAACTGGTGGTGAACGACAAATGGCTGGCGCGCATGCACGCCGATGTGCAAGGCGAGCTGGACCGCGTGAGCCAAACGCTGACGCGGCGAATTCGGGAGCTGGCGGAGCGGTATGCGGTGCCGTTGCAGGAGCTGGTGGATGAGATAAAGGTGCTGTCGGCCAAGGTGGGTGAGCATTTGCAGCGCATGGGGATTGTATGAAACTAAGCACCAAATTCCAAAGTACCGAGCTTGGCAAACTTCCGGTGGAATGGTGCGTCCGGACGCTACGCGAACTCGGCAAAGTCCATGACGGTACTCACCAAACGCCAAAGTACGTGAGAGACGGGGTCCCCTTTTACAGCGTCGAGCATGTCACCAGCGGTGATTTCAACAACACGAAGTTCATTTCTCTGGAAGAGCATCGGTTCTTGACGCGCACATTCAAAATGGAAAGAGGTGACGTGCTGATGACTCGAATTGGGTCAATTGGAGAGTGCCGCCTTATCGATTGGGATGTGGACGCCAGCTTCTATGTCAGCCTAGCCCTGTTAAAGCTACGCGATATTGATGCGAGGTACTTTGCGCAGTATGCAAACTCGCCGATGTTTAAGCAGGAAGTTGAGCTGCACTCATTGCCGTCTGCAGTCCCAAGAAAAATAAACCTAGGTCCAATCTCAGATATTCGTGTCGCTATACCGTCAGTGGAGGAGCAACGCGCCATCGCTACCGCTCTCTCCGACATCGATTCCCTGATCGTCGGGCTGGAGCGACTGATCGTCAAGAAGCACGACATCAAACAAGCCACGATGCAGCAACTGCTCACCGGCCAAACCCGCCTTCCGGGGTTCAGTGGGAAGTGGACGGCGAAAGAGCTGGGCGAACTTTGCTCGCTGAAGAGTGGACAAACAATTACCACCGAATCGATTGACGATCACTCGCCATATCGCTGCTTTGGCGGCAATGGGCTACGCGGTTTCACCGCGACGTACACCCATGATGGAAGCCATGTGTTGATTGGCAGGCAAGGTGCGCTGTGTGGAAATGTGATTGGAGTCGAGGGAAAGTTCTTTGCGTCTGAGCATGCGCTCGTAGCATCTGTTCGCTCTGACGTTGCTACCACCTGGCTAACCTATGTGCTTGGGCGAATGAATTTGAATCAATACTCTGAGTCATCTGCGCAACCTGGGCTTTCCGCCGCAAAACTCCTCGTGCTTGACGTCTTGTCACCGCCGACACGGGAAGAACAAGCCGCCATCGCCGCCATCCTCTCCGACATGGACATCGATCTCGCCGCCCTCGAATCCCGCCTCGCCAAAACCCGCGCCATCAAGCAAGGCATGATGCAAGAGCTGTTGACGGGAAGGACGCGATTGGTATGAGTGATGGACCCCGTATGAGCCACGAACCTAAGGAGACACCCACATGATCCGCACACTCCACATCCACGGATTCAAATCCATCCAAGAGGCTCATGTGGAATTGGGCCGCCTAAACTGCTTCATTGGCGCCAACGGCGTGGGCAAAAGCAATGTGCTGGAAGCTCTGGGCGTTCTGGGCGCTGCGGCCAATGGCGTGGTGGACGATGAAAGCCTGCTGCGGCGTGGCGTGCGGGCCGGCTTGCCGCGCTTGTACAAAAGCTCGTTCGCGGCAGAGCGCACGCCCGCGCACATTGCTATCGGGGTGGAGGGCAAGCAACGCGAAGCGTTCCGGGTGTCGCTGCTGAACCCGCTGGAGTCACCAGACCCCGCCTGGACCTACAAGACCGAAGTCTTGACCGATGGCACGGCTGAAATCGTGTCCGACGGCGTGCGCAACAAAAAGAACCTGAATCCTCAAGCAGGCTTGGCCGCCTTGCGCTTGGTGGAGTTGGAGCCTAGCAACGCTGCCGCCTTGTTGATGCAGCGCTTGCAGAACTACGCCATCTATTGCCCCAACACTCCCACGCTGCGTGGCGTGGTGCCCGACATGCAGTCGCGCCCACCCGTAGGTCTTAACGGTGGGCAACTGGCCGAGGCCTTTGAATCAATGCGCCACCACCTGGATGCCAAGGGCGAGGAAGGTGCCGAGGTGCTCGACCAGGTCCTGGCGCTGATCGACTGGGTGGCCGACGTGCAAGCCACCAGCCACGGCGCATCGTTGATATCGAGCAAGGTGCCGCGCACCAAGCTGATGCTCAAGTTCACCGACCGCTTTATGGCCAAAAGTCGCAATGAGCTGACGGCCTACGACGCGAGCGAAGGGGCCTTGTACATCCTTTTTTGTGCGGCGCTGTGCCTGCTGCCCCAGGCACCCAAGATGCTGGCCATTGACAACCTGGACCAGGCACTGAATCCTCGCTTGCTGACGCGTTTGGCCGCACACCTTGCAAGCTGGCTGCAGTTTGGCGATTCCACACGGCAGTTGCTGTTCACCGCGCACAACCCCGCCGTGCTGGATGGACTGGATTTGTCTGACCCCGAAACCCGGCTCTTTGCAGTGGAGCGCAACAGCGACGGCATGACGGTGGTGCGGCGTATTGAGCCCTCGTCCAAGTTGGCAGCAATGAACCAAGACTTCCCGCTCTCGCGCTTGTGGATGATGGGCCACTTGGGAGCGGTGCCCAATGTCTGAGCCCCGCATTGCGCTGGTGGCGGAAGGGCCGACCGACTTTGAGGTGATTCAAGCCGCACTCAAGGCCATTGTGCCTACGCGCTTCACCTTGACCTTGTTGCAGCCAGAGGCCACCCAGCCCACTATGGGTAGCGGTTGGGGTGGCGTGTTGAAGTGGTGCGATGCGGCAGGCTCGCGCCACGCCGCCTCGCTGGACACCGACCCCACACTCGAAGGCTTTGACCTGCTGGTGATACACCTGGACGTGGATGTGGCGCAGAAGGACTACGCAGACTGTGGACGTGAAGTGCCTGCGCAGGCCCTTGCAAAGGGCTGGGCCTCCTTGCCCTGCCACATGCCTTCCCCACCTGTGTCGGACACTTGCGTTCGACTAGAAGCCCTGCTGCGCAGTTGGCTGAACCCGGCCCAACCAGGTGCCAAATCAGTGTTGTGCCTGCCTGCTCAATCTTCAGGCACCTGGCTGGCTGCAGCTACCTTGCCTGCTGGTGATGCGCTGTTGGCGGGCGCTGAATGCAATGTGGCCGTAGAGGCACGCTTGGCCTTGTTGCCAAAGGCACAGCGAATTCGCAAGGTCGTTCGCGAATACCGAACGCACGCGGGCAAGATCACCGCCAACTGGGCAAAGGTCAAAGCGGTTTGCAGCCAGGCTGCGGCATTTGAGCAGGCCGTGCAGGCAGCACTGTGATGAGCCAGCATCAACGCTTGTCGCGCGCCAGCTTGATGTGCGGGAACCGCGCGGGTTGTTGCAACCGTCGCTCCAGCTCGGCAATAGATTGGCCCGTTTCCAAGGCCGTCGAGCTGGCCACAGCGCGCAGCACGGCAGCTTGGTTCGGCTTGTTGTGCTTGGATGCGATTGGCTTGTGCATGGTGCGAACTGTCGGACTTGTTCTTATCAGTCTACCAATGTGGCTCTGCTTGCAAGTCAAAGGCGAACTGATTGTCTCGACGCTGTCGAGACAATTGACGTGTGGCCAGTTCTTGAAACATGCGGACCTTACCAGTTGACACAAGCGGGTCATGAGCGCATCGCACAAACGTACCAGGAATAGGATTTACTATGACCAAACTGCTGCGCCCTGAACGGGTCACCCAAAACCGCGTCGTCGCCTGCCTTGCGGCCCCCACCAGCACGGGTGGCCTGGGCTACGTTAATCTTGGCGATTGGAGCAAGCGGGACGGCAACTGCTGTATTGAGCCCGAGCTGATGCGAGCCAACCTACAGCAGCGCGGCTATTCGGCCGTGCAGATATCGCAAGCACTGCAAAAACTGATGGCTGCGGCGGATGCCACCGGTGTGACGCTGTACCAGGCCAATCTGCGCACCTACCAGTTGTTGCGCTATGGCGTGCCGGTACAGGTAGCGGCGGGTGTACCGCATGAGACGGTGCATTTGATCGACTGGGCGGCACCGGCCAAGAACCACTTTGCCTTGGCCGAAGAGGTGACGCTCAAGGGTGGACATGAGCGCCGGCCTGACATCGTGCTGTATTTGAACGGCATTGCCTTGGTGGTGATCGAGCTCAAGCGCAGCTCGGTGGATGTGGCCTACGGAATCCGGCAGCTGATCACCAACCAGGAAGAGATCTTCAACCTGGGCTTCTTCAGCACGGTGCAGCTGGTGCTGGCTGCTAGCGACTCACAAGGTCTGCGCTACGGCACGACGGGCACGCCTGAGAAGTTCTTCGTCGAGTGGAAGCATCACAAGTCGGGCGAGGACGAAACCGGCCTGGCTGAGGGTGAGCTGCTGGATGGCCCTTTGTTGCGGATGCTGGCACCCGAGCGTTTGCTCGACCTGGTGCGCAACTTCGTGATCTTTGACGGCGGCCAGAAGAAGGTGCCGCGCTTGCATCAGTTCGAAGGGGTGAAGGCCGCGCAAGAGCGCATCAGGCGGCAAGAGGGTGGGGTGATTTGGCACACCCAGGGCAGCGGCAAGAGCATCCTGATGGTGCTGATAGCCAAGTGGCTGCTGGAGCACGACCCCGACGCCCGCATCCTGGTGATCACTGATCGCGACGAGCTGGACAAGCAGATCGAGGGCGTGATGAGAAATGCCGGGGTGATTGGCGCCGAGGCACCGTCGCCACGCATCCAGTCACGCCGTGACCTCATGGAGAAGCTGGGCTCGGCATCTCCGCGTCTGATGTGTGCGCTGATCCACAAGATCGACGCTGCTGACCTGAAGGGTGAGCCGCCTCGCCTGGCCGGCCGCTTCTATGTGTTTGTGGATGAATGCCACCGCACCCAGGGCGGCGACATGAACAAGCAGATGAAGCGCTGGCTGGCCAGCGCCGTATTTATCGGCTTCACCGGCACCCCGCTGCTGCGCAGAGACAAACAAACCACGCGTGAAGTGTTTGGTACCTTTATCCATACCTACAAGTTCAACGAGGCGGTGGGCGACAAAGTGGTGCTGGACCTAAAATACGAAGCGCGCGCGGTGCCGCAGCGCCTGACCGCGCCGAAAGCGGTGGACGACTGGTTCGAGAAGGCCGCCAAGGGCTTGAACAACTACCAAAAGTCGATGCTGCGCAGGCGCTGGGCCACTATGGAGGAGTTGATGAGCTCGGGTGAGCGCAAGCAGCGAATCATGGCCAACATCATTCACGACTTCGGCGTTCGGCCCCGTTTGAGTAACGATAGGGGAACGGCGATTTTGGTTGCTGCGTCGATCTATGACGCCTGCCACTACTTCCGGCTGTTCCAGAACACCCATTTTGGCAAGCACTGCGGGATCATCACGTCTTTCGAGCCCAACCACAACGCGATCTCGCAAGAGCCCAAGGACAGCGATGAGCGCTATAAGTTCGACACTTACACCCGGTATGTGTTGAAGACAGGGCAGAGCACCACGCAGTACGAGACGGAGATGAAGCGCCGCTTCATCGAGGAGCCAGCCAACCTCAAGCTGCTGATTGTGGTGAGCAAGTTGCTGACGGGCTTTGATGCGCCCAGCTGCACCTATATCTACCTGGACAATGAGCTGCGCGACCACAACCTGTTCCAGGCTATCTGCCGCACCAACCGGCTTGACGGCGACGACAAGGACTACGGCCATATCGTCGACTACAAGGAGTCGTTGGAGAACGTGCAGAAGGCCTTGGCGGTCTATACCTCCGATGAGCTGGATACCGAGAGCTGCGGTGAGGGCGCTGCACTGACGGTCAAAGACTGGCGTGAGGAAGGCCGAGCCAAGCTGGATGCAGCCCGCGAAGCCTTGATCTACCTGTGTGCGCCGGTGAAGCAGCCGCAGGGCATCGAGCAGCACATCCATTACTTCTGCGGCAGCGCGAGCGATGCGGCGGCACTGAATGATACTGAGCCGCTGCGCATCGCCTTCTACAAGGCCGTGGCGGCCTATGTGCGGGCCTACGCCGACTTGGCGCAAAACCTGGGAGAAGCAGGCTACAGTGCCACACATATCGACGCCTTTGAAAAGGAAACCGCCTTCTATACCGAGGTGCGCGCGGCCATCAAGAACCACTCGGGCGAAGAGCTGGATACCAAGCCCTTTGAGGCGGACATGCGCCACCTCATCAATACCTATATCCAGGCCGATCCGGCTGACCTGTTGGGGAATTTGAGTTCTCTTTCCTTGACTGAGCTGATCATTGAGACGGGCATCCATGATGCGATTGCCCGCAAGCTCAACGAGAAGGGCAAGCTTTCAAATAACGCCATTGCCGAAGGCATCGTCAACAACGTTCGCAAGACCATCATTCGCGACCAACTGACTGACCCCAAGTTTTATGCGCAGATGTCCGAGCTGCTGGAAGACCTGATTCAGCAAATGCGCGATGACACCGAAAGCTACGAGAAGTTCTTGAGGAATGCTGAGGCGTTGGCCAGGCAGCTCGGCGGCAAGGGGTCCGACAGCGACAAGCTGCCGGCATCCCTGCGCGCTAATAAGGAAGCGGCGGTGCTTTATAACAATCTGCCGGCAGCGCTCAGCTTGATCACGCTGGATAACACGGTTGCGGAGCCGACGGCCACCTATGGTGATGAGGTCTTGAGTCTCGCACTGCGGTTGGATGCGGTCATTCGCGCCAATGCACCGGCTGGTTGGAAAGGGGACCCGGCGCGCGAGGCGCAGGTGCTCAATGCCATCCATCCGGTCATGAAGAAAAATCGGGCGGCGACCTTAGCCATCTTCGAGATTATCAAAAACCAACCGGGGTATTGATGAGCGACGAAGACGAAATCGTCCTGGGCGTGCTGCGAATTCACTTGGTCCGCAAGGCTGTGAAGAACGTGCACCTTACCGTGCATCCGCCTGACGGACGGGTGACATTGGTTGCTCCGGTAAACACACGCAGCGAAGTCGCGAGAGCGTATGCCATCTCCAAGCTCGCCTGGATTCGCCTGCAGCAGAATGCGTTGAAAGCCCAGGCGCGCGAAACCCCGCGGCAATTTCGTGAGCGCGAGAGCCATGAGCTCTGGGGGCGCCGCCATCTGATGACTGTGCGGGAGGCCGATGGCAAACCTTTTGTAAAACTTGACCACAAGCGCATTACGCTCACCGTTCGGCCTGGCCATGACTTGGCCAAGAGGGCGCAGGTGATGCATGACTGGCATAAGGCATTGCTGCATGCGCTGGTGCAAAAGTTGATCGCTAAGTGGGAGAGCAAACTCGGCGTTAGCGTTTCAGGCTACTTCCTGCAGCGCATGAAAACCAAATGGGGCAGTTGCAACCCTAGAGCGGGCAACATTCGGCTAAACACCGAGCTGGTGAAAAAGCCCAAAGATCTCGTGGAATATGTAGTGGTTCACGAGATGCTGCACCTGATCGAGCCGACGCACAGTGAGCTTTTTGTGGCTTTGCTGGATCGGCACTGGCCGCAGTGGCAGGAAGCCCGCAAGGAGCTGAATGCATTACCGTTGGGTTCTTAGCCGAGAGCCTTCGTCCTTATGATTTGTCTCGTAATTCGTCCTATTGGGCGAAAACCGGAGCGACAAGGAAGGCCTGTAAACCCAAGAGTGAGCGGGCAATAAAAAACCGCCCCGAGGGGCGGTTTTTGTAGGGAAGAACCCTTTTTTCTGGTGCCGGAGAGATGAATCGAACACCCGACCTTCTCATTACGAATGAGCTGCTCTACCGACTGAGCTACACCGGCGTTAGAGAGAAATTATAGCGTGAAATTTTGGCTCTCAGACCAAATTGCGGAATTTATGCTTCCAGGTGGTAACGGGTGATGCGCTCGACCTCGTTCTTCGAGCCCAGGACCACGCTGACGCGCTCGTGTAGCTTGGTGGGCTTGATGTCGAGGATGCGTTCGCGGCCGTTGGTGGCGGCGCCGCCGGCTTGTTCTACCAGCCAGCTCATGGGGTTGGCTTCGTACATCAGGCGCAGCTTGCCGGGCTTGTTGGGTTCGCGCTTGTCCCAGGGGTACATGAAGACGCCGCCACGGGTGAGGATGCGGTGCACGTCGGCCACCATCGAGGCGATCCAGCGCATGTTGAAGTCCTTGTTGCGGGGGCCTTCCACACCGGCCAGGCATTCGTCCACATAGCGCTTGACGGGGGCATCCCAGTGGCGCATGTTGCTCATGTTGATCGCGAATTCCTTGGTATCTTCAGGAATGCGCACGTTCTCCTGGGTCAGCACAAAGCTGCCTTGCTCGCGGTCCAGGGTGAACATGGCCACACCGTCACCAAAGGTCAGCACCAGCGTGGTTTGCGGGCCGTAGACGCAGTAGCCGGCGGCCACTTGCTGGGCGCCCGCCTGCAGGAAGTCGTCTTCGGTCACGCCAGGGTGGCCTTCGGGCTTTTTGAGCACGCTGAAAATGGTGCCGATGGACACGTTCACATCGATGTTGGACGAGCCGTCGAGCGGGTCAAACATCAGCAGGTATTCGCCTTGCGGGTAGCGGTTGGGCACCAGGTAGATGCTGTCCATCTCTTCGGAGGCCATGGCGGCCAGGTGGCCACCCCATTCATTGGCCTCGATCAGCACTTCGTTGGCGATGATGTCCAGCTTCTTCTGCACTTCGCCTTGCACGTTCTCGCTGCCGGCGGTGCCCAGCACATCGCCCAGCGCGCCTTTGTTGACGCTGTGGCTGATGCGCTTGCAGGCGCGGGCCACCACTTCGATCAGCAGGCGCAGTTGGGCGGGGATGAGGCCGTCTACGCGTTGCTGCTCGACAAGGTAGCGGCTGAGGGTGATGTTTTTCTTCATGGGTGGAACTCCTTCAAACTTGGTCAATCGGGGTGGGCTCAGCGCTTGGGCTGGCGCGGTGGCTGTGGGGCGGGCGATTGGGCCGGCTGTTGCGGCGGGGGCGCTGCTTCGCGGCCGTTCAGCTCGTCGCGCAGCTGTTGGGCGCGGGCCAGTTGGTCGCTGTGCCCCTGGGCGCGGGCGTATTGCTCATAGGTGCTGAGCCACTGCCGCGCTTGCTGCGGGTCGTTTTGTTCATGGGCCAGCACCATCAGCTGAAAGTAGCTGTCGTACACGGTGGCGTGGTCGCCTGCGCCAAGGGCGATCTGCAGGCGCTCTTGCAGGTAGTTGCGGGCAGCATCCACCTGGCCGAGCATATAGCTGTTCTGCGCCAGGTTGGCCAGCAGGCCGCGCAGGCGCGGGGTCTCGCCCATCGCTTGCAGGCGCTCGCGCGCCACGGGCAGCAGCCGCTGGTTGGCTTGCAGCGCCTGGCGGTACTGGCCTTGCTCGTGCAGCACATAGCCCAGGTCTTCGTAGATGCCCAGCACCTGCAGCTGCGTGGGGAAATCGGCCGGCTGCGGGATGGGGGTGCTGTTGTCCCAGCGCATCTGCGTGGGCAGCTGGGCCACCTGTTGCAGCGGGTAGCGCACGGCCAGGGTCTGCACCTGTTTCAGCGCCGCCTCATAGCGCCCGCCTTCTGCCAGCCAGCGCACGCTGGCAATGCTCAGCTCCAGATGCGGGTAGGCCCATTGCGGATCGCTGGGCTTGGGCATGGCCGTGATGGCCTTCTGCGCTGCCAGGCCCGCCTCAGACGGCATGCCACGGCGGCTGAACAGGGTGGCCTGGGTGTAGTACAGCCGGAAAAAATCCAGCGCCGGCGCCTTGGTGCGCTTGAGTATCGGTTCAAGCGCCTGCAAGTCAGCGCTCATCGCACTGCCGCTAAAGCGCCCGCCTTCGGTAAACACCGCTGCGTAGAGCGGTGCAAAGCGCTTTTCAAAATTGTTGTTGCCCGTAGTGGGCAGCGCAGCTTCGGCCGGGGATGTGGCTACCGCATTGGCGTTGCCGCCGGTTTGTGCGGTAGCCAGCAAAGGCATGGCTGCAGCCAGGCTGGCCAGGGCAGCGATGCCCTGGGCCAGCAGCTGTTGGCGCATGCCTTGGCGCATCAGTCTGCCATCGCGCGCGTGATCACTTCGCGCACATCGTTGCTGAGCTTGGGCTTGGCGGCGACCTTGGCGATCGCGTCGCCTGCTGCGCTGCGGTAGGGCTCGGGCAGCTTCTTCCAGCGGTCCAGCGCGCGGGCCAGGCGGGCAGCGACTTGCGGGTTGAAGGCGTCCAGCGCCACCACCTGCTCGGCCCAGAAGGCGTAGCCCGCACCATCGGCGCGGTGGAAGCCACCGGGGTTGCCGTTGCAGTAACTGAAGATCACGCTGCGGGCGCGGTTGGGGTTCTTGATGTTGAAGTCGGGCTGCTTCATCAGCGCGCGCACGGCGGGCAGGGCGCTGCCGTTCAGGTCCGGTGCGCTGGCTTGCAGCGCAAACCACTTGTCCAGCACCAGCTCGTCGTTCTTGAACATCTGGTGGAAGCTCTGGATCGCCGACTCAGCCAGCGGGCTGCCGCTCACCACCAGCGCGCTCAAGGCGTTGTAGCGGTCGGTCATGTTGCCCGCGTCCTTGTAGCGCTGCAGGGTCTTGCCAGGCCAGACCTTGTCGCCCGATTCACGCGCAGCCACGCAGAGCATCAGCAGCGCATGGCCGGCCAGTGCGCGCTTGCCGGCGCTTACTGCATCGGGCACATAGGCGCCGGTGTGGCTGCATTCGTCGTAGGCCCAGGCCCAGTCGGCAGCCAGCTCGGTGGCCAGTTGCTGGCGCATGGCTTCGCGCACCGCGTGCACGGTTTGCGGGTCCACCTGGTCGAGCTGCTCGGTGATATAGCCTTCGGATGGCAGGGTCAGCGCCAGGTCCTTGAAGGCGGCGTCGAGCTGCGGATCGCGCAGCACGTCGCGCATGGCCTGCACAAACGATGCGGGCAGCAGATTGGCTTGCGGCGCAGCGGCATCGGCGCCAGCGGCGCTGCGCGCAGCAATGGCTTGCAGCGCAAAGCGCAGGCCCAGGCGTTGGCCGGCTTCCCAGCGGTTGAAGGCGTCTTCGTCGTGGGCCAGCAGGTGCAGGAGCGCGTCATCGCTCTCTTCGATCTGCAGCACCACGGGGGCGCTGAAGTTGCGCAGCAGCGATGGGGCAGGGGCTTGCTCGACACCGTCAAAGACGATGGTGTGCGATTCCTCGGTCAGCACCACGGTGTGGTTGGTGGCGCTGTGGGCGATGCTGCTGAGCGCCTGGCTGGGGCGGATGTTCAGCGGCAGGCTGCGGCCATCGGCTGCCAGCAGGCCCAGCGTGACGGGGATCACGAACGGCTCCTTGCCAGGCTGGCCCGGGGTGGGCGGGCAGGACTGGGTCAGCGTCAGGGTGTAGGTCTGCGCTTCTGCGTCGTACACACCTTGCGCGGCCACGCGGGGCGTGCCCGACTGGCTGTACCAGCGCTTGAACTGCGGCAGGTGCTGGGCCAGCGGCGAGCCGGGGTTGGCATCGGCAATGGCCTGGGCAAAGTCGTCGCAGGTCACGGCCTGGCCGTCATGGCGCTCAAAGTAAAGCTTCATGCCCTTGGCAAAGCCTTCGCGGCCCACCAGGGTGGACTGCATGCGCACCACTTCGGAGCCCTTCTCGTAAATGGTGACGGTGTAGAAGTTATTGATTTCGAGGTAGCTGTCCGGGCGCACAGGGTGAGCCATGGGACCGGCGTCCTCGGGGAACTGCACGGTGCGCAGCACGCGCACATCGTCGATGCGCTTGACGGCGCGGGCCGAGGCGCTGCCGGCCATGTCCATGCTGAATTCCTGGTCGCGGAAGACGGTCAGGCCTTCCTTGAGCGAGAGCTGGAACCAGTCGCGGCAGGTGACGCGGTCACCGGTCCAGTTGTGGAAGTACTCGTGGCCCACCACCGACTCGATATTGGCGTAGTCGGCATCGGTCGCGGTGGCCTGGCTGGCCAGCACGTACTTGGTGTTGAAGATGTTCAGCCCCTTGTTCTCCATCGCGCCCATGTTGAAGTCGCTGGTGGCAACGATCATGAAGCGGTCCAGATCCAGGCTCAGGCCAAAGCGGGCTTCGTCCCAGGCGATCGAGGCCATCAGCGAGTTCATCGCGTGCTCGGTCTTCTCCAGGTCGCCCGGGCGCACAAAGACCTGCAGCAGGTGTTCGTTGCCGGCGCGGCTCTTGATCTTCTGCTCGCGGGCGACCAGGTTGCCGGCCACCAGCGCAAACAGGTAGCAGGGCTTTTTGTGCGGATCGACCCACTTGGCAAAGTGGCGCCCGTCGGGCAGATCGCCTTGCTCGACCAGGTTGCCGTTGGACAGCAGCACCGGGAACTGGGCCTTGTTGGCGCGCAGGGTCACGGTGTACATGGCCATCACATCGGGACGGTCCAGAAAATAGGTGATGCGGCGAAAGCCTTCGGCCTCGCACTGCGTGAAGAACGAGCCATTGCTGGTGTACAAGCCCATCAGCTTGGTGTTCTTCTCGGGCATGCAGGTGGTGAAGATCTCCAGGTCCACCGGGTCGCTGCCCTCGGGCAGGTTCTCCAGCACCAGGTCCGAGCCGTCCATCTTGAACGAGGAGGCGGCGCCATTGACCATCACGCGGGCCAGGTTCAGCTCGTCGCCATTGAGGTGCAGCGGCTGCGCGGGCACATCGGGGTTGCGGCGAATGCGCATCTTGTTGAGCACGCGCGTCTTGGCCGGGTCCAGGTCAAAAGTCAGATCGACCGTATCAATCCACCATGCCGGGGCCTGGTAGTCGGCGCGGTACACGGTGTGTGCTTGTCCTTCACGCATCATGGAGCTTCTCCAAAAATTGGTTGTTGAGCAGGGTCGAGAAATCGGGCGCCCATGCCAATACATGGGGGCCGCTGAGTTGCTGTGCATCGTGCGTGGTGCCAATGCCCACCGCACGCATGCCGGCGCGCCGCGCCGCTTCAATGCCGTGCGGCGCATCTTCAAACACGATGCAGGCGGCCGGGTCTATCGCCAGGCGTTCGGCCGCCTTCAGAAAAATATCGGGGTGGGGCTTGCCGGGCAGGCCCTCGTCGCCACGCGCAATCGCCTGGGCCGGGGGCTGCATCTGCAGGTTGTCCAGCACAAAGCGTACATTGTCCTGGTCGCCGGCGGTGCCAATGGCCACTTTGAGGCCCATGTCTCGTGCCTGGGCATGAAAGCGCGCAAAGCCATCGACCGCGCAGAAGTTGGCGGCAAACAGCTCGCGGTAAATGCCTTCCTTCTCGGCGGTGATGCGCTCGCTCTCTTCGGCGCTCACCGTGCGGCCCATCAGCGCGCAGGCGCATTCAAAGGCGTTCTTGCCGGTGGTTTGCGCCATAAAGGCGGGCACATCCAGATCCATGGCGTGGCGGCTTGCGTATTCCACCCAGGCCTGGGCATGCCAGGGCATCGAGTGGACCATGGTGCCGTCCATGTCAAAAATCAGCGCTTCGATCGCGGGCATTGGGCTTGTCTTCAGGTCCGTATCGGCTGGGAGTCCCAGCCAATCGATAGAGGGGCTGTGGCACACCGCATGCGCGGCGGGGAGGGCGCGCTGCATGGGGTGGGCCACAGGTTTTTAAACGCCTTGCTTGAGCGAGGCTTCGATGAACACGTCCAGGTCGCCGTCCAGCACCTTTTGTGTGGCGGAGACCTCGACGTTGGTGCGCAGGTCCTTGATACGGCTGTTGTCCAGCACGTAGCTGCGGATCTGGTGGCCCCAGCCCACATCGGTCTTGGTGTCTTCCAGCTTTTGCTGCTCTTCCATGCGCTTGCGCATTTCAAAGTCATAGAGCTTGGAGCGCAGGCGCTGCCAGGCGACATCGCGGTTGCTGTGCTGGCTACGGCCATCCTGGCACTGCACGACGATGCCGGTCGGGATGTGGGTCAGGCGCACGGCCGAGTCGGTCTTGTTGATGTGCTGACCACCCGCGCCGGAGGCACGGTAGGTGTCGGTACGCACATCCGAGGGGTTGATGTTGATCTCGATGGAGTCATCAATCTCGGGGTAGACAAACAGCGACGAGAAGCTGGTGTGGCGGCCACCCGACGAGTCAAACGGGCTCTTGCGCACAAGGCGGTGCACACCGGTTTCGGTGCGCAGCAGGCCAAAGGCGTACTCGCCCTCGATCTTGATCGTGGCGCTCTTGATGCCGGCGACGTCGCCCGGGGTTTCTTCTTCGACGGTGGCCTTGAAGCCCTTGCGCTCGGCGTACTTGAGGTACTGGCGCAGCAGCATGCTGGCCCAGTCACAAGCCTCGGTGCCACCGGCGCCGGCCTGGATGTCGACAAAGCAGTTGAGCGGATCGGCCTCATTGCGGAACATGCGGCGGAACTCGAGCTCCTCGATCAGC
Organism: uncultured Comamonas sp.; assembly: GCF_964277875.1. NCBI lineage: Bacteria > Pseudomonadati > Pseudomonadota > Betaproteobacteria > Burkholderiales > Comamonadaceae > Comamonas > uncultured Comamonas sp. Next base: position 270,786 of record NZ_CAXYJV010000050.1, on the reverse strand, counting down.
GGGCGCAGCTTGGCAGCCTCGGCTTCGATGGTTTCCAGCCCGGCGTCATCGCCTTCTTCCTTGCTCATCTCGAAGAGCTCGGTGTTGTCCGCCAGCTCGCTGCTCAGCTTTTGCAAGGTCAGCACGACGGAGTCGAGTGCCTTCTTTTCCTTGCCCAGCTCCTGGGCCTTCTTGGGATCGTTCCAAACGCTGGGGTCTTCCAGCGAGGCGTTTACCGTGCGCAGTCGTTCGTACTTTGCATCGTAGTCAAAGATACCTCCGAAGCTCTTCTGTCCGGCTGGACAGGTCTTCGAGGGTGTTGCCGATTTGGTTGATGCGTTCTGCTTCCATGTCACTGTGTCCTATTATTGCGGTCTAGCCTGCTATTGTCGCATGCTGGCAGGGCTTGGCCGGCCAGTGGTGCTTTAGGGCATATGCTTGATAAATAATGTTTTTGCTCCCGCTGCGTGGCGTTTGCGGCGGCGGTCGGGGCAGGGCTCACTTCCAGGCAAAGCGGGGTTGGTCAAAATGCGCCACGCGGGTGGGCTGGCCGCGCAGGCAAACCTCGCGGAACTGGTACAAAAATGCGGCCGTGGGCGCGGCCACCCAGCTCTTGCCCATGGGCATGCGCAGTACCGGGTGGGGCGATGCATCGGTCTGCTCCAGCATCGGAGAATCGCTGCGCAGCAGCTCGGCCAGCGGGATACGGTGCACGCTGGCCACTTCATCAGGGTTGGGTTGCAGCTGGGCCGTGGCGCCGGCCCACACCACCACCGGGGTGATGACAAAGCCCGAACGTGTCGCGTAATCATCCAGACAGCCCAGCACCTGGCTGGGCGGCAGCAGCAGGCCTGCTTCTTCATGCAGCTCGCGCAAGGCGGCTTGCTCGGCGGTCTCGCCTGCCTCGATGCGGCCGCCGGGCAGTGCCCATTGGCCGGGGTGGTTGCGCAAGTGCAGCGCGCGGCGGGTCAGCAGCAAAGCGGCCTCCGTGCTCCATTGGGCGGGTTGCTGCATACCTTCGAGCCCGGCGCCCGGGCCTTCGTCTAGCAGCACCAGCGCGACCGCTGCCTGCGCCTGGTCACCACCGCCCATGCGCTGCACCTCAAAATGCTGCAGGCTGTGGTGGATGCGCGATCGCAGGGCGTCGCTCAGGGCTAGGGCGTTGGTCATAGGGCTGCTGCATTGTAGAAGCGGCCCGGCGAGCCTGGGGGCGCCGGCGAGACAGTCACCGTTGCCGTGGCGGCTGATGGGGCCGGATCAATTGGGGTGGGTCTTGTGGCGCAGGCAGACCTGGAACATCCAGCCAAAAGCCGCATCAGGGCCAAATTGTGCCGGCAGCGGTTCGCCCTGTGCCAGCAGCAGCTTGCCGTGCATGACACTGGCATTGCTGGGGAGAGAGGTAATCAGAATCTCGGGGCCACACCCCCCTGGCAGCAGCACCCGCAGAGTCTGGCCGGGCCGGAAGTGGAGGGGGCCTTGCGGTTCAAATATGAGCCGGACGGTGCCATGGCCGTGTCCGCTGGTATCGCAAAGCATGCAATGGACGATACCCTGAAGGGAAGGTTGCGCAGTGAGTGGATCTTTGTCGTGGTGCCCCGGCCCCATGCCGCTGAAGGCCCGTGCTTGCCTGCCATGGTCAGCGCACTGCGAGCAGTGGACCTCGGTGCACCGCGTGGGCAGGGTCTTGCCGATTTGGGGCCTAGGCTCGCGCGGCTTGTCCGGGCGGGGGAATGGCGGAGGGTGGCTGTGGTGATTGGGCGGCTGGAACATCATGGGGCTGTCTCGGTATCTGTATTGAACGAAGCAATGGTTTCGATAGTTTTTTATAAATAGTAAAAGATGAAGCTTCGATGGAACTTACGGGCCTTTGGCGACTGATGTAGATCAAAAGACGGCTGAATGGCACTTGACAGCCGTAGGGGCGGTTGCACGGCGCTGCATGGTGTGGGTGTCGTCAGCGGTCGCTGGCCCCAGAGCCGTCTCAGATGGTGGCCATGGCCAGCAAGGTGTCAAAAAATGCTTTTACACTTGGTTTTTTTGACCGACTTCGCCGAATTTTTCTTATGCAAGACATCCTCCTTGGCCGCAGTGATTTGAAGGTTTCGCCCATTTGCCTGGGCACGATGACGTTTGGCGAGCAAGTCAGCGAAGCCGATGCCCATGCGATGCTCAGCCATTCGCTGGAGCGCGGCGTGTATTTCTGGGACACCGCAGAGATGTACGCGGTGCCGGCCCGCGCCGAAACCTATGGCGCCACCGAGACCATCATCGGCAACTGGTTCAAGGCCAATCCGGGCCTGCGTGACAAGGTGGTGCTGGCCAGCAAGGTGGCCGGCCCGTCGCGCGGCATGCCTTGGGTGCGTGAGGGCAAGGGCATGACGGCGGCGGACATTGTGGCCTCCTGCGACGCCAGCCTGCGCCGCCTGCAGACCGATGTGATTGATCTCTACCAGATCCACTGGCCCGAGCGCCATGTGCCGGCCTTCGGCAATCTGTACTACGACCCGAAGAAGGAAACCAGCGAGACGACGATTGGCGAGCAGCTGCAGGCGCTGGCCGGGCTGGTCAAGGCGGGCAAGATCCGCCACATTGGTCTGTCCAACGAAACGCCCTACGGCGTGCACGAGTTTGTGCGCCTGGCCGAGCAGCATGGCCTGCCGCGCGTGGCCAGCGTGCAAAACCCGTACTGCCTGATCAACCGCAGCTGGGAAAACGGCCTGGATGAGACCTGCGACCGCCTGGGCGTGTCGCTGCTGGCGTATTCGCCGCTGGCCTTTGGCCTGCTGACGGGCAAGTACGACGACAGCGGCATTACCGGCCCGCAGGCGCCCCAGGGCGCACGCATTGCCAGCTATGAATCGGTGCGCAAGCAGCGCTGGGGCCGCCCTGAGGCCCTGGACGCGGCCAGGCGCTACAACCAGCTGGCGCGCGACCATGGCCTGACCCCCACCGCGTTGGCGCTGGCGTTTTGCTACAGCAAATGGCAGGTAGGCAGCACCATCATCGGTGTGCGCACGATGGAGCAGCTGGACGAAGACCTCAATGTCTGGGGCACGCAACTGTCCGAGGCCTTGCTGCAAGAAATCGACGCGCTGCGCTGGGCGCTGGGCGATCCGGCGCAATAAGCTTCGCCGTCCGTTACCGGGCGATTGACGGACTGGTAACGGCAGTGACCCGCAGGCCCTGGTGCAAACCAGGGCCTTTGGCATTGCAAAGGCCGCTATGCTTGGCGGCGCCCCACCATTTTTTTTCGAGACAATAGGGGCAGATTTTGAATGGCGCCTGCCGCCATCCAGTGAGCTATGAGCAAAAAAAACCATATCAGCGAAACGCCGGCCACCCAGTTTTTGAAGGCGCACAAGGTGGCGTTTACCGAGCATCCCTACGACTATGTGGAGCATGGCGGCACGTCCGAGTCGGCCCGCCAGCTGGGGCTCGATGAGCATGTCGTCGTCAAGACCTTGGTGATGCAGAACCAGGATGCCAAGCCGCTGATCGTGCTGATGCATGGCGACTGCAAGGTGTCGACCAAGAGCCTGGCGCGCCAGATTGGCGCCAAGAGCATTGAGCCCTGCACACCCGAAGTGGCCAGCCGCCACAGCGGCTACCTGGTGGGCGGTACCTCGCCGTTTGGGCTGCGCAAGGCGATGCCGGTATACATTCAAGAGACGATTCTGGACTTGCCGCGCATCGCCATCAACGGCGGGCGGCGTGGTTTTTTGGTGCAGATCGGCCCCAAAGCATGCGTTGAAGTGCTCGGCGCCCAGCCGGTGCAATGCGCGCTGGCAGAATGACGCCTGCATTTCAGTGACATCAACCAGCTTGGCGCCCGCCACCGGCGCGCGCGAGCAAGGGGAGCAATTTGAGTACCGTTTATTCCATCCTGGCCACCATCCTGGCCTACCTCATCGGGTCGTTGTCGTTCGCGGTGATCGTCAGCCGCAGCATGGGCCTGAGTGACCCGCGCACCTATGGCAGCAAAAACCCGGGCGCCACCAATGTGCTGCGTTCAGGCAGCAAGGCGGCTGCCATCGTGACCTTGCTGCTGGATGCCGCCAAGGGTTGGCTGCCCGTCGCGCTGGTGGCCTGGTTTGGCAAACCCTATGGGCTGGAAGAGGGCACGATGGCGCTGGTGGGTATTGCGGCATTCTTGGGCCATCTCTGGCCGGTGTTCTTCAAGTTTGAAGGCGGCAAGGGCGTGGCCACCGCGCTGGGCGTGCTGCTGGGCTTTAGCGGCTGGCTGGGTTTGCTGACCTTGCTGGCCTGGGTGGCGGTGGCGGCCATCTGGCGTTATTCGTCGCTGTCGTCGCTGGTGGCGGCGGTGCTGGCGCCCGTGTTCTACATCCTCATCGGTGGTGAGCTCTGGGATTTTCATGCCGAGATATTTGTCGCGATTCTGGCCATGTCTGCGTTGCTGGTCTACCGCCACAAGCTCAACATCCAGCGCCTGGTGGAAGGCAAGGAATCCAAGCTGGGCCAGAAGAAAAGCAAGTGATGCAACGCGCTGCCCAGGGGCAGACGGCAGAAGGGCTGAACACCATCGCGGGTTCAGCCCTTTTGTTATGCCGAGGTTCAGCGCGGCGGCCGGGCGCTATTTGATCCGGTCCAAGGTCATCTGCGGGCCGGCGCGTTTCATCTCAAAGGCATTCAGAAAACTGTTGCCCAGCAGCACATAGGGCATGTTGGCGGAGGTGACCACGGCATCCACATTGCGCAGTTCCACATCGGAGATGCGCACGCTGCTCAGCTGGAGATACCAGCCGTTGCTGACGCCATTGGCAGTGCCCATGCGCACCGCATGGCCCTTGCGGTAGTCAATGCCCAGTTTGAGCGCTTCGCTCATCCCCAGGCTGACCGTCGTGGCCCCCGTATCAACCAGAAAACGCGTGGCCTTGCCGTTGATCATGCCCGCCGTCATGAAATGGCCGCTGGCATCGGCCGCCAACACAATGCGGCCGGTGTTGCTGACGGGCAGCGCGGCATCGGCCACGCTGACCGGCGACTCGCCCATGCGCAGGCTGTGCGCCACGCCGGCGATGCGGACCTGCGCCTGCCCATCGTTGACGCTGAGGACCTGCACCTGCTGGTAGCTGCTGCCAGCGGCCACGGCCTTGGGCGCCCGGCCATCGATGACCAGCAAGGCCTTGTCGCCCAGAATGCCGGCGAGCGCCACTGAGCGGGGGCCTTCGGCCGCATCTTGGGCATGGGCTGCCCAGCTCGCGCTGCCACACAGGGCCCATACCAGCAGCCAGCGGTGCAGGCGGGCGGGCGCGGGGCGGGCTGGGGAGAACAAAGGCTTCATAGGTGGCGGGACCGGGGTATGGGTGTAGGCGCTCGGGCAGTGCCGAGGCCCATGGCGGCTATCGGCGGGGCGATGGTTTTACATCGTAAACGAAGCGGCATGCGCCAGGACCCGGGATTTATTGTTTGACCCAAGGACTAGCCCGTTGTTTTTTGGAAAAGTAACTGCCAGTTGAAGGTTAATACATTGCTATTGATAATTGTTATCATTAGCATTCCTGACTCAAATTTACAAGCCGTTAACCAAGCGGAATTATTGTTTCAGGAGTTTTCAATGATCCAAGCCCTTCGCAGCGAGACGCTCGCGCGTACAAGAGGCGAGCGCGCCGGCCTGTCGGTCGCCGCGCTGTTGATGCTGGCAGCGATGCCGGCCATGGCGCAAGAGCACACCTTGCCAACGGTCCAGGTGTCGGCCGACCAGTTCGATCCCGACGATGTGCGCCCCGAAGGCGTGACCACGGCGACCAAGACCTATATGGCGCCCAAAGACATCCCGCAGACCATCGACACCTTGGAAGTCAACAAGTTCAAGAGCTACGGCATCAATGACCTGTCGGTCATGCTCGATGGCGTGCCGGGCGTCAACACCAGCTACGACATGCGTGGCGAGGGGGTGATGATCCGCGGCTTCAATGCCGACAGCGGTGACATCTACCGCGACGGCGTGCGCGAATCCGGCCAGGTGCGCCGCAGCACCGCCAACGTAGAGCGCATCGAGATTCTGAAAGGCCCCGCTTCGGTGCTGTACGGCCGTGGCGCTGGCGGCGGCGTCGTCAACATGGTCAGCAAGCAGGCGCGCTTTGATGGTGTCAGCAGCGTGACCCTGCGCGGTGGCTCCTGGGAGAACGTGGGCGGCACCATCGACATCAACCGGGTGATAAGCCCCAATGTGGTCATGCGCCTGACGGCCGACCGCGAGCAGGCGCACAGCTTTCGCAGCGGCATCCGCAACCGCAACGAGATGGTCTCGCCCAGCATCCTGGTCGATACGCGCACGGGCCTGCGCTGGACCGGCCAGTACACCTATGACAACGTCTGGCGCGTGCCGGACCGGGGCCCTGCCTACGACCAGATGCCGCCGGGCATGTCGCTGCGCCAGGGCTTTGCCCAGCCGGGTGACTTTGTCGAAGACCGCCTGCGCGTGCTGCGCTCGGACCTGTCCTATGAGTTCAACAAGGCCTGGAGCGTGCGCTGGGTGGCCAGCAAGCGTGAAGCCAGCCAGGACTTTGACCATTACTTTGCCGGCACCTACTGCAACCCCCAGGGCCTGACCCCGGCGGGCGCCAAGTGCGCGAACCCCGGCCTGCTGCGCCAAAGCTATGCCTGGCAGCAAACCGAGAACCGCACCACCACCCACACCGTCGATGTGACCGGCAAGCTGGACCTGGCCGGCATGCGCCATGAGCTGTTGCTGGGCGTGGAGCACAGCGAGGAAGAGCGCGCACCGCGCCTCTTCAGCACCGCCAGCAGCAATGGCTATATCGACCCGAACAACCCGGTGTTCGATGCCGTGCGCCCGCCCCAAGGTGCGCCTTCGCAGCACAACCTGCACAAAGGCACGGCCCGCGCGCTGTATGTGCAGGATCTGATCAGCCTGAGCGACCAGTGGAAGCTGCTGCTGGGTGCGCGCTATGACAACTTTGATTTCAACAGCACCAACCAGCTGAACAACGCCAGCCGCAGCACCGACGGCAACTCGGTCAGCCCCCGCGCCGGCCTGGTCTGGCAGCCGGTGCGTGAGCACAGCCTGTATGCGTCCTGGAGCCGCAGCTTCTCACCCTATGGCGGGCGCGGCATCTTGTCGGTCGATACCGGCGCCGGCGCGGTGCTGGACGACGAGCCCCAGCATTCGCAGCAGTTCGAGGTGGGGGTGAAGAGCGATTGGCTCGATGGCGCGCTGTCCACACAGCTGGCCGTCTACCAGCTGGAGCACTACAACATCCGCTACCGCCCCGATCCGGACAACGACCCCTTCACCTGGGCGGTGCGTGGCAAGGAGCGCTCGCGCGGTATCGAGTTCAGCGCGGCCGGCCGTGTCGCACCATTCTGGTATGTGCGTGGCGGCGTCGGCATCATGGCGGCCAAGGTCACCGAGAACAAGGCCAACCCCGCGCTGGAAGGCAACTACCTGGCCAACACCGCGCGCCGCAACGGCAATGTCTTTCTGCGCTATGCGCCTGCCGGCAACTGGTACGCCGAGCTGGGCGTGACCCACACCAGCGCCCGCTTCACCAATGACGCCAACACCAGCCGCGTGCCCGGCTACACCCGCTGGGATGGCCTGGTGGGCTGGCGTGCCGCGCCCTGGACCGTCACCCTGGCGGTGTCCAACCTGACCAACAAGGAATACTGGCGCAGCAGCAGCATGCCCGGCACGCCGCGTGGTGCTTTGCTGAGCGCGAACTACCAGTTCTAAGCGTCGCTAACACAGCCCTTGATACGTCGTTACCTCGCCGGCCGCGCCCTTCCTTGTCGTACTAAAGTACTGCCTGCGTCAGGGCGCCTCGTCGGGGGCGCCCAGCCTCAACCGCAAACCTGCGGTTTGCTGGGCCGTGTTAACGACTTATAAGTCAGGCGCCATAAAAACAGGCCGCGCTGCAAACCATGCAGCGCGGCCTGTTGGTATTTGAACGATGGTGGATCAGTCGCGGAAGTTGTTGAACGACAGCGGCACGTCGGTCACGTCTTTCTTCAGCAGCGCCATTGCCGCTTGCAGATCGTCGCGCTTGGCGCCGGTGATGCGCACGGCATCGCCCTGGATGGCAGCCTGCACCTTCATCTTGCTGTCCTTGATGAGCTTCTGGATCTTCTTGGCCAGCTCCTGCTCGATGCCGTTGCGCACCTTGATCACTTGCTTGACCTTGTCGCCGCCGACCTTTTGCACATCGCCCTTGTCCAGAAAGCGCACATCCACATTGCGCTTGGTCAGCTTGTTGCGCAGGATGTCTTCGACCTGCACGAGCTGGAAGTCGGCATCGCCGTACATGATGATCTCTTTGTCCTTGAGCTCGATCCCGGCCGACGTTCCCTTGAAGTCGAAACGGGTGCCAATTTCCTTGGCGGAATTCTCAACAGCGTTCTTCACCTCGACGAAGTCGGCTTCGCAAACCGTGTCAAACGATGGCATAAATACTCTCCTTGCAGGCCAGGCTGAGCGCCTGAGTGGGTCGCGACAAGTGCGACAATCTACCGATGTTAGTCGAGAAAAATGCCCCGCTGCAGCAATACAACACCTTTGGCATCATGGCGCGGGCCATGAACCTGGTGCGCGTGCAGGCCCCGCAGGATATCCGTGATTTTCTGGCCCAGCCCCCGTTGGGCGCCAGCCGCCAGGTGGTGGTGCTGGGGGGCGGCAGCAATATCGTTATCACCGGCGATGTCGAGCCCACCGTCTTCAAGATGGAAATCATGGGCAAGCGCCTGGTCGAAGAGACCGACAAGCACTACATCATCGAGGTCGGCGCCGGTGAAGTCTGGCACGAGGTGGTCGCCTGGAGCCTGGCCCAGGGCTACCCCGGGCTGGAGAACCTGGCGCTGATCCCCGGCACCGCAGGTGCGGCGCCGGTGCAGAACATTGGCGCCTATGGCGTGGAGCTGCAAGACCGCTTTGACTCGCTCGATGCGATCGACCTGAGCAATGGCGAACACTTCAGCCTGCAGGCGGCGCAGTGCGCGTTTGGCTACCGGGATTCGGTGTTCAAGCATGCGCCGGCCGAAACCATGCCGCTGACGATGATCGCCCGCGCCACCGGCGTCGCCGAGCCCCGGGGCATGGGGCTGGCGGGCCGCGCGGTGATCACCCACGTGCGCCTGCGCCTGGCCAAAGATTGGAAGCCCGAGCTGGGCTACCTTGACCTGGCCCGCAAGCAGGCCGAAAAAGGCATTGCGCAGCCCACGGCCCAGGATATTTTTGACTGGGTGGTCGAGATACGCCGCGCCAAGCTGCCCGATCCGGCGCAGATCGGCAATGCCGGCAGCTTTTTCAAGAACCCGCAGGTCACGGCTGACCAGTGCGAGGACATCATCGCGCGCGAGCCCAAAATCGTGCACTACCCGATGCTCGATGGCAGCATCAAGCTGGCTGCGGGCTGGATGATCGATGCCTGCGGCTGGCGCGGCAAAAGCATTGGCAAGGCCGGTGTGTATGACCGCCAGGCGCTGGTGCTCGTCAACCTGGGCGCAGGGGAGGGCAGCGTTACCGGCGGTGAGGTGGTCACCTTGGCGCGCGCGATCCAGACCAGCGTCTATGAGCGCTTTGGTATCCAGCTGGAGCCGGAACCGGTCGTCTGGTAGGCGCTAACGCCCCTTTGCACCCATTGGTGGCCGCAGATCAGCGCTTGGCAGGCGGTATCCAGCGCGCCAGTGCAGCGGCCGCACCCCAGGCCAGCAGGCCAATACAGGCAATGCCGCTGGCCAGCGACAGGCTGCCGGCCAGAAACGACAGCAGCGCCGGCCCAAGCGATGAGCCCAGATCGGCCGCCAGGCGCCATAGCCCCAGAAAATGCGCCCGGGCATGGCGTGGTGCGTGATCGGCGCCCAAGGTCATGATCAGGCCTGAGCCAATGCCGTTGCCAAAGCCCAGCGCCATCGCGGCCAGCAGCAAGGTCGTCACGGTGCCGGTCAGCGGCATCAGCAGCATGGCGGTGCCCATCACCAGCATCGATGGCACGGCCACCCAGCGCCGGCCTTTCAGGTCCATCAGCCTGCCGGCGGGGTAGAAGACCAGCATGTCGATGGCGCCAGCTAGCCCGTACACCAGCGATGCGGCTGCAGGCGCCAGCGCCAGATGGTCGGCCCACAGCGGAATGACCACCTGGCGTGAGGCGCGCACGGCGCTGACCAGCAGCACACCCATGCCCAAGGTGAGAAAGAGCTTGTGGTGATCGCGCAGAATGCCGGCGATGGACGGCGCCTCGGTGGGCAGCGGCTGGCCTGGCAGCGCGCTGGGGGCCGCCAGATCGGGTACACGCAGACCAATGGCTGCGGCGCAGAGCACACCCACAATACCCACCGCAAAGGCGGCATGCAGCCCCCAGGCATGCATGGCCCAGGCGCCGATGAAAGGCCCGATGAACATGCCGATGCGCATTACGCCGCCCAGGGTGGACAGCGCACGGGCGCGGAACGACACCGGCACCGCCTCGGTCAGATAGCTTTGCCGCGCCAGGTTGTAGACCGCCTGCGACATGCCCACCATCAGGCAGCCCAGCGCAAACAGCCAGAGCTGCTGGGTGGCCAGGCACAGGGCCATGCCCAGCGCGCTCCACAGGCCTGCGGTCACAATCGCCCAGCGCTCGCCCCAGCGGGCTGTGATCAGCGAGGCCGGGATATTGCTGAGCAAGGAGCCAATGCTGACCAGCCCCACCACCAGCGCTGCGAGGGGAACCGAGGCGCCCAGATCGCGCGCCATCAGCACAATGACCGGCAGCACCGCTCCTTCGCCAATGCCAAACAGCAACGAGGGGCCAAAGGCGGCCACCGCGATGCGGCGCAGCGAAAACTCTGCGCCGCTGTCTGCGACCGGATCGGATGCGGGAGGCGGGGAGCTGGGCGTGCCCATGTTGGGTGATGGGGTATCGGATCTGCGCTGAAGGGCCGGGATTGAGGGGTGCTGCTGAAAACCTCCTCAAGGTTCTCGGCAGCACCGGGCGCTATTTTGCGCCTGCCCGGCGCTCGGATGGCGCAGGTCCTGTCGCGGGCAGAACTTGGCCTGCGCGGTTTACTTCAGGCTGCCCGAGAGGAAGCGTGCCAGGCGCTCACTCTTGGGGTTGGCCAGCACCTCGCGCGGCGGGCCTTGCTCTTCGATCAGGCCCTGGTGCAGGAAGATCACATGGTTGGAGACCTCGCGGGCAAAGCCCATTTCATGGGTGACGACCAGCATGGTGCGGCCTTCCTGGGCCAGCACCTGCATGACCCGCAGCACTTCGCCGACCAGCTCGGGGTCGAGGGCAGAGGTGGGCTCGTCAAACAGCATCACTTCGGGCTCCACCGCCAGCGCGCGGGCAATGGCCACGCGCTGCTGCTGGCCGCCGCTCATGTGGTTGGGGTAGCTGTCTTCCTTGTTCTCCAGGCCCACGAGCTGGAGGTACTTGCGGGCACGGGCCACGGCCTCGTCCTTGCTGATGCCCAGCACATGCACCGGCACTTCAATGATGTTCTGCAGCACGGTCATGTGTGCCCAGAGGTTGAAGTGCTGGAACACCATGGCCAGCTTGCTGCGCAGGCGCTGGAGCTGCTTGGGGTCGACGGCGTCCAGCGCGCCATTGCGGCCGGTGCGCAGCTGCAGTGCTTCGCCGGCGACGATGATCTGGCCCTGCTGCGGTTGCTCCAGCAGGTTGATGCAGCGCAAAAAGGTGCTCTTGCCCGAGCCGGAGCTGCCGATGATGCTGATCACGTCGCCAGCACAGGCATTGAGCGAGACGCCCTTGAGCACCTGGTTGCTGCCATAGCTCTTGTGGATGTCCAGCGCCTGCAGTTTGTAGTTGGATGCGTTCATATCTCGATGCTCGAATGTCTTAGGCCTTGCGCGGAGCCAGGTAGCCCAGGAAGCGGCGCTCCGCCACGCGGAAGATGCCAATCAGGATGAAGGTGATGCACAGGTAGATCACTGCTGCGGCGATATAGGCTTCAAACGGCAGATAGTAGTCCGAGTACACCCGGCTGGCGGCGCCGGTCAGGTCCACCAGCGACGGCACGGTCGAGGCCAGGCTGGTCGAGTGCAGCATCATCACCACCTCGTTGCTGTAGGCGGGCAGCGTGCGGCGGATGGCACTGGGCAGCACGATGCGGCGCATCAGCTGCCAGCGGCCCATGCCCATCGCCCGGGCCGCTTCCACTTCGCCCTTGTAGGTTTCGCGGATCGAGCCGGCCAGCATCTCGGCCGTGTAGGCGGCCGTGTTCAAGGTGAAGGCCAGGAAGGCGCAGAAGAACGGCTCCTTGAAATAGGTCCAGGGCCAGACCGCATCCCAGCGTGCCTGCACCCATTCGAGCTGCGAGAAGCCGTAGTAGATCAGGTAGACCTGGATCAGCAGCGGCGTGCCGCGCATGAAGTAGGTAAAGGCGCCCACGGTCTTGCGCAGCAGCCAGGAACGGCTGACCAGGGCGAGCGCGCCCAATAACGCCAGCACCGCGCCAATCGCCAGGCTGGAGAGCAGCAGCTTGAGGGTGGTGACCAGGCCCTCGCCGTACAGCGCAAGGGTGTCCGGCTGAAAAATGACTTCCCAGTTCATAGCTGCACCTTTTCGGTTCCCAGGCTGTAGCGCGCATTGAGGCGGCCCAGCGCCCACAGCGATACCGAGGTGTAGATCAGGTACAGCGCAGCAGTGAACAGGAAGAAGATGAAGGGCTCGCGCGCAGCGGCGCTGGCCTGCTTGGCCAAGTAGGTCATGTCTTGCAGGCCGATCAGGCTGACCAGCGCGGTGGCCTTGATCAGCACCAGCCAGTTGTTGGTAAAGCCGGGCAGTGCGTAGCGCACCATCTGCGGCAAGGTGATGCGGAAGAAGGTCTTGACCGGGCTCATGCCGAAGGCCCAGGCCGCCTCCATCTGGCCTTTGGGGATGGCCAGGATCGCGCCCCGGAAGGTTTCAGTCATGTAGGCGCCGTATATGAAGCCGATCGTGAACGCGCCGGCGACAAAGGGGTTGAGGTCGACGGAGCTTTCGCTGCCCATCTTCTCGAGCAAGGTATTGAGGCCGATGGCGCCGCCGTAGAAGATCAGCAGCATCATCACCAGCTCGGGGATGCCGCGCACGATGGAGGTGTAGAACGTGGCCAGCACCACCAGCGGGCGGCGGCCTGAGAGCTTGGCACTTGCGCCCAGCAGCCCCAGCACGGTGGCGATGGCAGCCGACGCCAGCGAGACCGCCACGGTGAGCAGCGAGCCCATCAGGATCGATTGAAAGTAATCACTCATAGTTTCTGGCCTTAGGCGGCGGTATTGCGGTGTGCAATAGCGCTGGTGAATGGCCTGGTGGTTGCCTCTGACGGCGCTTGCAAAAGGGGCAGGGCACCATGGAATTGCGGCGCGTTCCAGTATGAAGACTCTGGAGCACCGCGCCGCTTGGTATTAGCCCTGATCCAAAGCCTGACCGCACCGGGAGTGCAGCAAGGCTCTGCACGGATCAGTTGCCGTAGGGGTCGAAATCGAAGTACTTCTTCGCAATCGTGGCATAGGTGCCATTGCTGCGGATGGTCTTGATCGCCTCGTTGATCTGCTTTTTCAGATCGCCCTGGTTCTTGCGCATCGCGATGCCGATGCCGTCGCCGTAGTACTTGGTCTCGTACTGGTCCGGGCCCTTGTAGCCGTAGTCGGCGCCTTCGGGCTTGCGCAGGAAGCCGCCATTGACCTCGACCTTGTCGGCCACGGTGCCATCCAAGCGGCCGGACTTGATGTCCAGGTAAACCTGGTCCTGTGCTTCATAAGGCACGATGGTCGCACCTGCAGGCTTGAGCTCGCCGTTGGCCCACTTTTCCTGGGTGGAGCCCTTGAGCACGCCGATCTTCAGACCCTTGGCCGATGCCGGGCCCTTGTATTCGGCGCTTTTCTTCAGCACCACCGCGCTGGGGGTCTTGTAGTAGCGGTCGCTGAAATCCACGACGCGGCGGCGCTCGTCGGTCATCGACATGGAGCTGACGATCACGTCATATTTCTTGGCTTGCAGGCCGGGAATCATGCTGTCCCAGACCTGTTCGACAAACACGCATTTGCGCTTGATCTGCTCGCACACCGCCTTGGCGATGTCGACGTCGAAGCCGGTGACGTCGCCTTGGGGCGTCTTGAAGGTGAACGGTTCGTAGGTCGGGTCGACAGCTACTTTCAGGTCTGCAGCAAATGCGGGGGCTGCGATAGCGGCCACTGCCAGTGCGATCAAGGTTTTACGCATAGTGAATCCTCGGATCCTAATGTTGATGAGGTGGCTAGCATGCTAGTGCTTTTGCAGCCCTTCGTCGGAGTCTCCATCAGCGTGTGGCGACCCGGCGACAGCCCTGCGCCGTGCTTTTGGCCGAAGCGGCGAGCTTGTGCGCATTATCACCAGCCTAATTGCCCATTAAGCGTAAAAATCGACGTTGAAGCGTCAATTTTTACGCCCTATCCAGGGAAACACTGATAAGTAACTGTTGTGATGGTCGTTCTGATCGTCTATTTTGTCGAAACGTCTGCGCTCACTTCTTCCAGTAACCGGGGCGGATCAGCAGGCTGTGCACCCGGTAGGGGGCCTTTTCCTCGATGCCGATGTCCATCGGCACATACGCCTTGTCGCATTGCAGCAGGTAACTGGTGATGTAGGGGGTGGGGCTGGTCATCTGCGCGGCCACCTTGCAGCTGCCCACGCTCTGGTGCACGTCATTGAACACCTGCTTCATTTGATCGCCATTGACCTGCTTGTTGAAGTCGTCGGTAAAGGTTTTGGCATCGGGCAGCGCGGCCTTGCCTTCAAAGGCCGCCAACAGCGCCTGGAAACGCTGGGCCAGGGCCTTCTCTGCTGCCGGGTTGGGCGCAGGGGCCTGCGGTGCAGCCTCGCTGCTGGGTGCGGCAGAAGGCGCAGGTGCGCTGGACGCCTCGGGCGTGCTTTGGGCCTGGGCCGCAAAAGCGGCGCAGGCCAGGGCGGTGGACAGCAGGGCGTGGCGGGACATACGGTGCATGCGGGTTTCCTTGGTGTGGTTGTGCATCGGGCCATCCTAGGCGCTGCGGGCGCGCTAGTGGTAACACTTGGTATTCAGATGCGGCATAGCGGATGAGGGGCTGATGGAGTTTCGGAACCCCATCATGCAGCCCGGAATCGGCCAGCGCAGTCCGGACTGCGCGGCCCATTCCTGTGAAGGCACCACTGTGCAGCGCAGCCAGGGCCTACGCCGCCATCCAATGCCGTAACAGCGTTTGAGAATTGGCCTACATAAAACCTGAATGCAAAACCCTGTGCGGTGCCTGTGCCAGCGCGCCATTGCCGCGCGCTGCCGCGTTGCCCGCGCTGCGCGCTTTCATCTTGGTGACCCGGTTTTCGCACCATTGCGGCTAAGGTGTCGCGCAGTGATAGGCAACCCCGAAGGACATCGAGATGAATGGCGCACACAGTCTGGTCAAGACCTTGCTGGCTGCAGGTGTGGACACCTGCTTTGCAAATCCTGGCACCAGCGAGATGCACTTTGTAGCAGCTTTGGACCAGATACCCGGCATGCGCTGCGTGCTGGGACTGCAGGAAAACGTGGTCACCGGCATGGCCGATGGCTATTACCGCATCGCGCGCAAGCCCGCCTGCACGTTGCTGCACTGCGGCCCGGGCCTGGCCAATGGCCTGGCCAACCTGCACAACGCCCGGCGCGCGCGCAGTGGCATCGTCAATATCGTCGGCGACCAGGCCACCTACCACCGGCCTTTTGATGCGCCGCTGACGGCTGATACCGATGGCCTGGCCCGCACGGTATCGGGCTGGGTGCATACCAGCACCCACAGTGCGGACCTGGGCCAGGATGCGGCGATGGCGGTGCGTGCCGCGTCGACCTTCCCTGGCCAGATCGCCAGCCTGGTCCTGCCGGCCAATGTCTCATGGGACGAGGGCGGTGTGGTGGCCCAGCCTCTGCCTGTGCCTGCGCCGCCAGCGGTGGATGGCCATGCGATTGATAACGTGGCCAAGGTGCTGCGCCAGGCCGGCGGCAAGGCCTTGATTTTGCTGTCGGGTGCGGCGGTGTTTGCGCCGGCCCAGGCGCTGGTGTGGCGGCTGGCGCAGGCCAGCGGCGCTGCGGTGCTGGCTGAGTACGGCGCATCGCACCTGCAGCGTGGCCGGGGCCGCATGGCGCTGGAGCGCGTGCCCTATGGCATGGAGGCTGCGATCAAGACCCTGGCCCGGTTTGAGCACATCATCTTGGTGGGCGCCAAGCCGCCCGTGGGCTTTTTTGCCTACCCCGGCCTGCCGTCCACCCAGTACCCGGACAGCGCGCAGCTGCATGTGTTGACGCGCCCAGAGCAGGAGCCGCTGACGGCATTGCAGGCCCTGGCCGATGCACTGCAGGCGCCGCAGGCCGCCATACCCGATGCGGGCCCCCGGCCCGAAGCGGCCACCGGAGCGCCCACGCCCGAGGGGCTGGCCCGCACCGTGGCGGCACTGATGCCCGAGGGCGCTATCGTCTCGGACGAGAGCATCTCGTACGGCCGGGGTTTTTACCCGCACACCCATGCCGCGCCAGCGCATGACTGGCTGCACCTGGCGGGCGGCGCGATTGGGGATGGCATGCCGGTCGCGACGGGCGCGGCCATCGGTGCGGGCAAACAGCGCCGAGTGATCAATCTGCAGGCCGATGGCTCGGCGATGTATTCGCTGCAATCGCTGTGGACGCAGGCGCGCGAGCAGCTGCCTGTCACCACCATCGTGCTGAACAACAGCCGTTACAACATCCTGATTGGCGAATACAAGGGCGTGGGCGCCACGCCGGGCGCCACCGCGATGCAGATGCTGGACCTGGGCAACCCATCGATCGGCTGGGTGAAACTGGCCGAAGGCATGGGCGTGGAAGCGGCGCGGGCCACCAGCATGGAAGAGTGCGCCAGGCTGATGCAGGCCAGCTTTGCCAAACCTGGCCCTTTCTTGATTGAATTGATAATTTAATAAATTCTGAAAGTTCAGGTTTACACTGCTGCCTGACCATGCTCCAACGCCTGCGCAGCCGCCCTCGCTTTTCCGCCGTGATCACGGCGGTTTTTGCGTTGCTGCTGCTGGTGGCATCGGTGGCAGGTGTGCAGGTGCGTGTGCTGGCGCAGCCGATGGCCGCGGCGCTGGCGGCCGATGTCTGCAGCGTCAATGCGCCGGCGCTGGATCTGGCGCTGGCCCATGCCGATCACCAGACCTCCGATGATCTCCTGCCCGATAGCGGCGTAAACCATGCCGACCACAGCGCGCACAGTGCCCACGGCGCCGATTGTGTGCTCTGTATCGCCATGGCGGTGCCGCAGGCCTTTGCCGCCGATGTGCACCGGCCAGCGGCCCCTACCTTCCACCACCAGTGGCAGGCCCAGACAGCGCACAGCCTCCACGCGCCGGGCGCGCCGCTGCCTGCGCGCGGACCACCAGCCGTCCTCGTCTAAGTGTTGATGCCGCAGTGATGCTGCTGCCAGCTCTGCGCTTTGCGTGCGGAGGGCCGTCCTGCAGCCTCTGCGGCCCATGGGCCTTTTCGCCATGCTTTTGATGCCTGCTTGGACTGCCTTGGCTGCAGCCGGCTGGGTATGGCTGCGAGCGCCTCCACCACCTATATGCAAGCCGCTGCGCCCTGCAGCGCTTGCTGCGAGAGACATTGATGACTTCCTACTTTTTAGAGGCAGCGCCCAATCTGCGCCTGCCTGCCCCGCCGCGCGCCCGTTTGCAGCGACCGCAGATGGCGCTATCCGTACTGATGCTGGCCAGCAGTGCTGCCTGGGCGCAGACGCCAGAGGCGGCCGATGCCCCGGTGCTTGCTGCGGCCAGCGCGCCTGAAATCAGCCTGCAGGAGACCGTGGTGACAGCGGTGCACGAGCACTCCCCGCTGCAGGTAGTGGCCGATCCCAAGCAGCCGCGCCAACCGGTGCCGGCCAGTGATGCGGCCGACTACCTCAAAAGCATTCCCGGCTTTTCGGCGATCCGCAGTGGGGGCTCCAACAGCGACCCGGTGTTCCGGGGCCAGTTTGGCTCGCGTCTGCCGATCCTGACCAATGGGCAGACCTTGCTCGGTGCATGCCCGGCGCGCATGGATTCGCCCAGCTCCTATATATCGCCCGAGACCTACGATGTGCTGACGGTCGTCAAGGGCCCGCAGACGGTGATCTGGGGGCCGGGTGCATCGGCCGGAGTGGTGCGCTTTGACCGCGAAAGGCCGGCCTTGGACAGCGGACAGGTGCGGCTGTCTGCCAGCCTGCAAGGCGGCACGGCCGCGCGCAGCGACCAGAACATCGACCTGCTGGCCGGCAATGCCGAGTACTACCTGCGCGTCACTGCCAACCATTCGCAAAGCAAGGACTACCGCGACGGCGATGGCCAGCGCGTGCCTTCGCACTGGGACAAATGGAACACCGATGTGGCGATAGGCTGGACGCCCGATGCCAACACCTGGCTGGAGCTGAGTGCGGGCCAGGGCGATGGCGAGGCGCGCTATGGCGGCCGGGGCATGGATGGCACCCAGTTCAAGCGCGAAAGCTATGGCCTGCGGCTGGAGAAAAAGAACCTGAGCGAGCGATTGACCAAGCTGGAAGCGCAGCTGTACTACCACCGCGCCGACCATGTGATGGACAACTTCAGCCTGCGGCCCTTTGTGCCGGAGGGAGGCATGTCGATGCCGATGGCGGCCAATGTGCGGCGCACCACCACCGGTATGCGGGTGGCGACCACCTGGCAGCTGGGGCCGCACACCGAAGCGGTGCTGGGCGTCGATGCGATGGGCAGCCCGCATGACAGCCGGTCGGGCACGGAGATGCAGTCCTACCGCAACAAGCCTTGGGGGCGGGATGCCAAGTTCAGCAACCAGGGCCTGTTTGCGCAGGCCACGCAGCACCTGGGCAGCGAGGACAAACTGGTGGCCGGCCTGCGGCTGGACCGGGCACAGGCCTGGCGCTACCCCAGCAACAGTGGCATGGGCGGCATGGATGGTATGGGCGGTATGGGTGGCATGCAGGCCATGGCCGGCATGGATGGCCGTATGCCCGCCACGGCCAGCAACCACCGCGAACGCAGCGCCATGCCCAGTGGTTTTCTGCGTTGGGAGCGCGCCCGCGCCGATGGCAGCACGCTGTATGCCGGTATTGGCCATGTGCAGCGCTTTCCGGATTACTGGGAGCTGATATCGCCCAGCAACAGCGCCGCAGACCAGGGCGATGCCTTCAACCAGCTGCGGCCGGAGAAAACCACGCAGATCGATGTGGGCGCAAGCTGGAAGGGCGCGGACTGGCAGCTCTGGACCTCCGCCTATGTCGGCCAGGTGCAGGACTATCTGCTGTTTGACTACGTGGGCATGGCCTCCAACGTGCGCAATGTGCGGGCGCGCACCGCTGGTGCCGAGCTGGGTGGCAGCTACCAGCTGACCCCCGGCTTGACCGCCCAAGCCACGATGGCCTACAGCTGGGCCCGCAACCGCAGCGATGGCAAACCGCTGCCGCAGGTGCCGCCGCTGGAGGCCAAGCTGGGCCTGGACTACCGACAAGGCCCCTGGAGCGCTGGCGCACTGTGGCGCCTGGTTGCCGCACAGCACCGCTATGCCAGCGGCCAGGGCAATGTCGTCGGCCAGGATCTGGGGCCCAGTGGCGGTTTCGGGGTGCTATCGCTCCATGCCGGCTACAAGATCAGCGAGCAGCTGCGCCTGACTGCCGGTATCGACAATGTCTTTGGCAAGACCTATGCCGAGCACCTGAACCTGGCCGGCAATGCGGGCTTTGGCTTCCCCGGCGGGGTGCGCATCAACGAGCCGGGGCGTACCTTGTGGCTGCGGGGCGACTTCAAGTTCTGATGCAGGCCTGCGCCGCTGCCGGGCAGAATCCGGTGGCGGCGCTGCGGCTCTGAGCTCTTACAGCGGGACGCGCAGAAAAAGCACAATCACCGTGCCCAGCGCCAGGTTCAGCGCGACGAGCTGGCGGATCTGGCCCAGCGCCTTGCCGCCTGCCGGCCAGTCCTTGGCGCTGACGGCCTGGTCCAGCCGCTTGAACAGCGCAAACCGGATATGGCCAAACACGGCCATCATCGCCAGGCCCAGCACAGCCATCACCATCCAGGAGACGGGCATGCTGAACTTGGCACCGGCCCGCGCGGCCATCTGGTGGACCAGGCCCATCATCGCGATGCCCGACAGCAGCACGGCCGCGATGATAACCAGCACCACCGCAAAAAAGCGTTGGAGCACATCGCGCATCAGCACCAGGCGCTGGGGCGGCTCCAGCTGTTGCAGGGCAGGGCGCAGAAAGAAGTGCGCAAAGGCCATGCCGCCCAGCCAGACGATGATGGACAGCAGGTGCACGGTTTTGAGAATGACGTAGAGCATCGGGGGGAGCCGTTTTATGGTGTGGGGATGCGCTATGGTATGCGCCAAGCCGCCCTGGCTGGGGGTGCAGGCCTGCTTTAAAAAATACCCATGCTTAGACCTGCGGCCATGGCTTCGCCCAGCTCGCGGCAGCTCTGCAGATCGTCTGCGCCAATCTGCTTGGCCGCTGCAATGGCCTCGGGCGTTTGGGCATGGGTGCACACCACCAGCGGCTCCGCGATGGGCTTGAGCCGCCAGCCCGTGGCGATGCGTGCGATTTGGCGTGCCGCATTGCTGCCATCGCTACCAGCGCAAATCAAGCATGCATAGGGGCGGCCCTGGATGCGGTCGAGCGCCGGGTAGTAGCAGCGGTCAAAAAAGTCCTTCATCAGCCCGCTCATCGCGGCCAGGTTCTCGGGGCAGGCAAACAGGTAGCCGCTGGCGGCCAACACATCATCAGGCCCGGCATCGGGTGCGCAGAGCAGGCGCACTTCCACTCCTGCCTGGCTGGCAGCGGCGGCGCGGGCGGCTTCGGCCATCTGGCGGCTGCCGTCGGTGTGGCTGTGGTAAACGATCAGGAGTTGGGCGCTGTCCATGGCCGCAAGCATAGTGGCAAAGGCAGCTGTCATGTGCAGGACGCGGGGCCGCCCCATCGGCTGAGCTGCATGCTAGATTGGCTGAACGCTACAGAGGCTTGGCCACAAGGCATACGACATGAACGACCTGTTTGAACGCATTTCCACCAGCTTCCATGCCCAAGGGCTGATGCAGACCCTGGGCGCGAGCCTGGTGTCCGTGCAGCCGGGGGAGGTGCAGATTGCGCTGCCCTACCAAAAGGCGCTGTCGCAGCAGCATGGTTTTTTGCATGCCGGCGCCGTCAGCAGTGTAGTGGACAGCGCAGCGGGCTATGCAGCACTGACGGTGGCTGCCGAGGGCTATGAGGTGGTCACGGCCGAGTTCAAGATCAACCTGATGCGCCCGGCGATTGGCGAGCGCTTTGTCGCCATCGGCAAGGTGGTGAATGCCGGCAAGCTGCTGACGGTGTGCAGCGGCGAGGTGCTGGCCTATGGCGCAGATGCTGCAGTAGCGCCCAAGGTGGTGGCGCTGCTGCAGGCGACGATTGTCAATGTGAAGTACTGAGGCGGCTTACCAGCCAGCCACGTTGGGGCGGCTTGCTGGTGCGGCCTCAGGCTGCGCTCAATCCTGCCACTGGAACAGCGGCGGCTGCTTGCCGACAAAGCGGGCAATGGCCTCCTGGTGGAAGGCGCTTTCGCGGCACAGCGTCTGGGCCAGTGCTTCTTGCTGGTAGATCTCGTCGCGCTGGGTCTCAAACGCGCGGTTCATCACGCGTTTGGTGTAGCCCATGGCCTCGGTCGGTGCGCTGGCAAAGCGCTCGGCAAAGGCCAGTGCGTCAGCCAGCACGTCTTCGCTGCCGATCTTGTAGACCATGCCCATCTGCTGGGCCTCCGGGGCGGCCACGACGCGGGCGGTAAAGGCCAGCTCCTTGGCTGCCTGCAGACCCACCAGGCGCGGCAGCAAGTACATGCCGGCCAGGTCAGGCACAAAGCCGATCTTGGCAAACACGCAGCAGAACTTGGCAGAGGGCGCCGCCAGCACAAAATCACCCGCCAGCGCCAGCGACAGGCCGGCGCCAAAGGCGCTGCCTTGCACGGCGGTGATGACGGGCTTTTCCATGTCCAGCAACTCATCAAACCAGCGGTGCAGGCCCAGCATGCGGTTGCGGCTGTCAAACACATCCTGCTTGCCGGCGACAGTGGCCTGCATGCTCTTGATGTCGCCACCGGCGCAGAAATGGCCACCGGCACCCGTCAGCACCACCGCCTTGATGGCGCGGTCATCGCGCACCTGGGGGATGAGGCGGGTGAAATCTTCGCGCATCTGCTCGTCGAGCGCGTTGCGGGCCTGGGGGCGGTTCATCGTCAGCACGGCGGTGGTGCCATGCATGCTCAGGGTCAGGGCGGTCATATCAGTCGGTTTTCAAAATAAAGCGGTAAGGCGGGCCAGCGGCGGGAGCGGGGGCTATTCGGCACGAATGCCCAGTTTCTGGGCCACCGGTATCCAGCGTTCGCGCTCCGAGGCCACGAACTGCCCCCATTCTGCGGTGCTGCCCGCCATCGGCTGCGCACCTATGCGACGCAGGCGCTCCTGCACCTCAGGCTTGGCGAGGGACTGGTGGATGGCGCGGGCCATGCGCGCCACCGCATCGGCCGGCGTGCCGCTGCGGGCAACCACGCCAAACCAGGCGCTGGCCTCGGTATCGCCAAAGCCCAGCTCGGCCAGCGTGGGCACCTGGGGCAGTGCTGCAAAGCGCTGCTTGTCCAATATCGCCAGCGGCACAATGCGCCCGCCAATCGCCTGCTGCATGCAGGAGGGCAGCGCGTCGAACATGATGTCCACATTGCCGCCCATCATGCTGGTGATGGCCGGCGCACTGCCGGAGAACGGCACATGGGTGACCTGGAAACCCATGCGCTCGCTGGCGTATTCGCCCGCCAGATGGGTGATGTTGCCGCTGCCGGCCGAACCCATGCTGAGCGTCTTGCCCTGGCGCTGTGCCTGCTGGGCCAGCGCGATCAGTGTGCGCAGATCGCTGGCGCCCAGGTCCTTGCGAGTGACCAGCAGCAAAGGCGCCTTGCCCAGCCCCGCGACGGGCACGAAATCCTTGACCGGGTCGTAGCTCATCTTGGCGTAGATGGCGCTGTTGATGACCAGCGGCGCATTGGACCCAACAAAGAAGGTGAGTCCATCGGCGGGGGCGCGCAATGCCGTCTCGGCCGCAATCATGCCGGCTGCCCCGGCTTTGTTCTCGACGACGATGGGCTGGCCCGTGCTCTGGCCCACATCCTGGGCCACGATGCGGGTGATCTGGTCGGCAGCACCGCCTGCGGGGTAGGGCACGACCCAGCGCAAGGGGGCATCGGCCGCGCGCGCCAGCCAGGGGCTGGCCAGGCTGGCGGCCGCGCCCCATTGCACAAGACGGTGGTGGAACTGGCGTCGGGATATGGGCATCAACTGTCTCCTAGGCAGCATCTAGTTATGGGCATGTGGGGGGCTGCCTGCCCCAGCATCCATGCAGGCTAGGGCCGTTTTTGGGCAGCGTCCAATACCAAATTGCACTCAGCTGATATGCAGCCGCATGTGGCCTTTACCCGTATGCTGGCCCGTGAGGCGCACAGCGCTGATTGCATCGAGACCTACCGGAACCAGGAGCCTTTTCCATGACTGCATTTTTGAACTACGAACAGCAAGGCCATGTCGTCACCCTGACGATGTGCCAGCCCGAGCGCCGCAACCCGCTGACCGGCAACACGGCGGTGGCCGAGATCCTGGCCGCCTGCGAGCGGATTGCGGCCGACAGCAGCGTGCGCGCGGTCATTCTGACGGGCGAGGGCCCCGCGTTCTCGTCGGGCGGCGACATCAAGACCATGCAGCAGCAGTCCTTTGGCGATGTCGATGGCATGCGCATCCGCGATGACTACCGCCGTGGCATTCAGCGCCTGCCGCTGGCGCTGTTCAACCTGGAAGTACCCACCATCGCCGCCATCAATGGCGCGGCCGTCGGTGCAGGCCTGGACCTGGCGTGCATGTGCGATCTGCGTGTGGCCTCGGACAAGGCCAGGTTTGCCGAGAGCTTTGTCAAGATGGGCATCATCCCCGGCGATGGCGGTGCCTGGCTGCTGCCCCGGGTAATTGGCATGGCGCGCGCGGCCGAGCTGTCGCTGACCGGCCGCATGATCGACGCTGCCACCGCGTTGCAGTGGGGTCTGGTGTCGCAGGTGGTGCCGCCCGAAGAACTGCTGAACGCCGCCAATGCACTGGCCAGCGAGATTGCCGCCAACCCGCCCCAGGTCACCCGCATGACCAAGAAACTGATGCGCGAAGGCATGCACCAGAGCCTGGCTTCCTTGCTGGAACTGTCGGCTGCCTACCAGGCGCTGGCGCACCAGACGGCCGACCACCGTGAGGCCGTGAGCGCCTTCCTCGACAAGCGTACGCCGGAGTTCAAGGGCTAACGCGCCGTTCGCCCGCTAGCCGAAGGCTTGTTGGATCTGCCGGGCCAGCTGCAAGGCCTGCGCCTCGCTGGTGATATTGGCAAAGCCCATCAGCAGGCCTTGGCGGGGCGCGGCATCGATATACCAGCGCGACAGCGGATGCGTGGCCAGGCCTTGCGCGCGGGCGCGCTGGGCCACCAGGCTGTCGTTGTCGCTGTCCCCAATCTGCCCGAGCAAATGCAGACCGCCGGGCTGCAAGTCAATGCGCAGGCGATCGCCCAGCACCTGCTGAAAACTGCGCTGTGCCACCTCGCGGCGCTCGGCGTACAGCAGCCGCATCTTCTTGAGGTGGCGCGCAAAGTGTCCCTGGGCCATGAAATCGGCCACGCTGGCCTGCAGCAGATAGGGACTGCCGGCATTGAGGTTGGAGCTGACGGCCTGGAAGCGCGGCACCACCTCCAGCGGCACTACGGCGTAGGCCAGGCGCAGGCCCGGAAACATCACTTTGCTGAAGGTGCCGGCGTAGATCACGCGGTCCTGCTGGTCCAGGCTTTTAAGGGCGGGCAGGGGCCGGCCCTGGTAGCGGAATTCGCTGTCGTAGTCGTCTTCGATGATCCAGCTGCCGGCCTCCCGCGCCCAGTCCAGCAGCGCCATGCGCCGTTCCAGCGACAGGGTCACGCCCAGCGGGCTTTGGTGCGATGGCGTCACCATCGCAAACCGGGCGTAAGGGCTCCGCTGCCGGCCAACTTCCACCTGCATGCCCTGGGCATCGACCGGCACCGGCACGATCTGCACCGAGGCATTCTGTAAAAACGGACGGGCCAGGATATAGCCCGGGTCCTCAAACCAGAACGCATCGCCGGGGCTCGCAAGGCTGCGCAGGCTCAGCTCCAAGGTATTGCGCAGGCCGGTGGTGACAAATACCTGCTCGGGCACGCAGGTCACGCCACGCGAGACCGCCAGGTAGGCCGCAATGCGCTGGCGCAGTTCCTCATCGCCTTGCGGGTTGGGGTAGGCCAGACGGAAGGGCTCGCTGCTGCGCAGGCGGTGGGTGACCAGCCGGTTCCAGACCTTGCGCGGAAAGGCATCGATCGCCGGCAGCCCCAGCTGCAGCGGCCGGGGCTGCAGGCCATCGTAGTCGACGATGTGGGTGGCCGGTGGCTGGGCAACGGCTTGCGGCGCCATTGCGGACGCGGCGGGGGGCAGGCCCGGTGATATGACCGTGCCCGCCGCCCCGCGTACCTGGAAATAGCCTTCATCGGCCAGGATGCGGTAGGCCAGATCGACGGTGCCGCGCGACAGGTTCAGCTCGGCCGCCAACGCCCGCGACGCCGGCACCCGGTCGCCCGCACGCAGATGGCCTTGCGCAATGGCGGTCTTGAAGCGCTGGCAGATCTGCAGGTACATGGGCAGCTGCAGGCTGCGGTCGACCTGCAGTTGCAGGGCTTGCACGGAGGGGGTGGGGTCGGGCATCCAGGTATTCCTATCTTGGCCTAGTCATTTTTGCATTTCTTGGCTCTTTTGGCTCGGCCAAGACCATCGCATACTGGCTGCCAGCAACGGAATTCACCGACGCAACCCTGGATGGAGATAGATATGCAAACCCGACTCGACTTCTACACCGCTGACCCCGCCATCATGAAAGCGCTGCTGGGCGTGGAAAACCAGATTGCCAAAGGCAGCCTGGACATTCTGCTCAAGGAACTGGTGCGCCTGCGCGCCTCGCAGATCAATGGCTGTGCCTTCTGCCTGGACATGCATGTGACCGATGCGATGAAGGCCGGTGAATCCAGCCGCCGTCTGGCCACTGTCGCCGCCTGGCGTGAGACCCCGTTCTTCAGCGACCGTGAGCGCGCTGCGCTGGCGTGGACCGAGGCACTGACCCTTGTAGCGCACGACCATGTGCCCGATGCCGCCTGGGAAGCCGTGCGCCCCCACTTCAGCGATGCCGAGCTGATGGAGCTGACCGCTGTGATCACCTCGATCAACAGCTGGAACCGCTTTGCGATCGCCTTCCGCAAGATGCCCGTTTAACGGGCAAGCCCCCGGTGTTGTGCAAGGCGGCTTATGAAAGTCTTGGTGCTGGACGGCTGCAACCCGCTGGGCAAGCGCGTGGTCGGCAATCTGCGGCAGCTGGGTTACCCGGTGCTCGCCGATGCGGGCCCCCAACTGCCGGCTGCGTTGCATGGTGCCGAGGTGCTGATCGATCTGCGCGAGCCGCCTGTGGTGGATACGGCCGATGCGCTGGAGGGCTGGGCGCGCGCATGCCGGCAGCTGAATGCCGCCATCGCTGCTGCCGCAGTGGCGCACCATATTGCGCTGTCGGCCTTGGGTGTGCAGCGATTGCAAGGCAGCGGCTACTACCAGGCGATCGCGTTGCGGGAACTGCTGGCCCTGACAGGCAACACCCCCTGTACCGTGCTGCGTGCAGCACCCTTGTATGAAAGCCTGGGGCAACTGGCGCACGACAGCGTAGCCGATACGCTGCTGGCGATACCGGTGGCCCAGGTGCAGCCAATGGCGGCAGAGGATTTGGCGATGCTGGTGGCCGACGCCGCGCTGGCGCAGCCCTTGGCGGGCTGCATGGACGTGGCCGGCCCGCAGAAGATGGCGATGGCCGAGTGGGTGCTGCAGTACCTGCGCTTGCAAGGCGATCCTCGCATGGTGCTGGGCGATGCCGATGTGCCTTACCGGGGTGCGCTGCTAGACGATGGCTGCCTGGTTCCTGAGGGGCCCGCACGCCTGGGCCGAACCACGCTCGCCGCCTGGGTGTGCAAATCCCGGGCGATGTGATGCCGTAGAACTGTGCGGATGCTGCCCACCTTGGCCTGACTACTCAAACGATTGGACAAACGATGACCCGTACCTTGCTCTTGAACTGTGGCCCACACGGCCAGGCCAGCCACGCCTACCAACTGGCAACCGACATGCTGGCAGAGCTGGGCCTTGCGCAGCAGCCGCTGTTGGAACGCGATCTCGTCGCAACACCGATACCGCCGATCAGCCGCGACTATGCGCTGGCGATCACCTCGAATGCGAGCGCAGACGCACCCGCGCTGGCCTGGTCGGAAACGCTGATCAAAGAGCTGGAAGACAGCGATCTGCTGATGATTCTGACACCGATGCACAACTTTGCGGTGCCGGCCACGCTCAAGCTCTGGCTGGACCAGGTGATCCGTATACACCGCAGCTTTGCATCGACGCCCGAAGGCAAGATCGGCTTGATGAAGGACCGGCCCACCTTGGTGTTGGTCAGTTCAGGCGGCTTCCATGCAGGTCCAAAAGCGCGTCAGGAGGACTTTTTGACGCCTTATCTGCGTTATGCGCTGGCCTCCATCGGCATCCGCAATGTGCATTTTGTGTTGCTGCAAGGTCTGGTGTTGGGGCCCGATGCGGTGGCTGCTGCAGTGGATGGCGCGAGGGATGCCCTGCGCGAGCAGCTGGCGCCTTTCAAACAGCTGGCGCTGGAGGCTGCTGCGGCCGCACGCTGAGCGAAAGATGGAAAAGAAGAAGCCGCTGGCAGTGCAGCGGCAGCCACGGCTTAGTGGCCATGAGCAGCGGGCAGCGGGCTGAAGGCAGAGCGCT
Organism: uncultured Comamonas sp.; assembly: GCF_964277875.1. Lineage (NCBI taxonomy): Bacteria > Pseudomonadati > Pseudomonadota > Betaproteobacteria > Burkholderiales > Comamonadaceae > Comamonas > uncultured Comamonas sp. The sequence goes on along the minus strand of NZ_CAXYJV010000050.1, from coordinate 242,941 downwards.
GAAGGTGCCGGTTTGGCGCGTGCCCGGCATGGCGGTAACGCCCGGTACGTTCAGCGTCTGCGTCAACCCAGCGTAGCGATTCCGCTGCTGTCCACCCCTCGTGACAGCAGGCATGCAGCTGCCAGCAGGCTGGCTACAACGCACCGGCCCGGATTGGCACTGGCTTAGACCGCGTGCAGATGCTCCAGCCGCTCCAGGCGTTCAAGCTCGGCACAGATATCGGCCATGCTGCCCGACATGGCCCAGCGCATGCCTTTTTGGCGGTGCAGGCTGGCCGGTTGCGCCCAGTACATCTTGACGGGGGCATCGTTGGCGGCCTGGGCGCTGCAGCGCTGTACCGACAAGAACGGGCGGGTGTGGGACTGTATACCTACTGAGAGGCGGCGGCGCGCTGCGGGTTTGCGCGGCAGGCGAATGCGGTCGATGGGGCGCTGTGCGGGTGTCTCTTCGGCAGGGCCGTCCACGCCAGGCGGAACGCTGGGGCCATCGAGCAGGCTCAGTTGCTGCACGGCACCACGCTGCGCAGCGGCGCTGGAGGCGGCGGCAAAGCAATGCACCTGGGCGGCAAGCTGGCCATCGTTGGCGGCGCCATGGGCTGGACGGCGGCGGCTGCTGCGCACGATGGCACGTTGGATGGACTGGAACCAGGGCAGGCCAGCGACGAGGGAAAAGGGCGCAAGCGCACGCAATGCATCTGCTACGAGCATGGGAGACTCCTTGGTGTACGGATGACAGCAGGATTGCGCAAGGCGAGCGCATTCCCCAGGGTTGTGGGCCGGGTGCCCACAACGCCCGCTACCTGGGGTTGCGCAGAAAGGGAGGGGCCGACAGGGCCGCTGGGCTTAGTTCAGCATCGTGTTGCGAATCAACCCGACGGCAATGCCTTCGATCTCGAAGGGCTCGCCCGGCTGCACGACGATGGGCAGGTAATCCGGGTTCTCGGCCAGCAGCTCGATGCCATCCTTGGTGCGCTGCAGGCGCTTGACGGTGACGTCATCGCCCAGACGTGCGACGATGATCTGGCCATTGCGGGCCTCGCGGGTGGCTTTGACGGCCAGCAGATCGCCATCGATGATGCCGACATCGCGCATCGACATGCCGCGTACCTTCAGCAGGTAATCGGGCTGCTGCTGGAACAGGCCGCCTTCAACGGTATAGGTCTGGTCGACATGCTCTTGCGCCAGGATGGGCGAGCCCGCTGACACGCGGCCAATCAGCGGCAGGGCCAGCTGGGCGAGCTCTTGCACCACACGGCCCAGGCCGGCGGTGGCGTTGGACACGCCTGCCAGCGGCGACGAAAAGCGCGTGCCGCGTGCCGCATTGATGGAGCGCACGGTATCACTTTGCAGGCGAATCCCCCGGGAGGTACCGCTGACCAGCTCGATCACACCCTTGCGTGCCAGCGCCTTGAGGTGGTCTTCTGCCGAATTGGCCGATTTGAAGCCCAGCTTGCTGGCGATTTCGGCGCGCGTTGGCGGGGCGCCGGTGCGCGAGATGGCCGTCTGGATCAGGTCCAGAATTTCTTGTTGGCGCGCGGTGAGTTTGGGATGGTCTCGCATAAGATCTCCGTGTGATCTGTGGTGCCGGGTGGCAGCCAAGCTGCCGTGCACTCCAACACCTGTATATCAATCCAGTACCTGTATTTTTAACCAGTTTTTTGCAGGAGGCAAGCTTTGCAGCCAAAAATTTTGATCATCGGCACCGGCGGCACCATTGCCGGCATGGCCGATGATGCCGAGAATCCCGGCCAGTACCGTGCGGCGCAGCTGTCGGTCGCGGCCCTGCTGGCGGGGGTGAGCGGTATCGAGACCGCCGCGGCGGGCCCGCTGGATGCAATGCAGATCGCGCAAATTGATAGCAAGGACATGAGCGACGAGGTCTGGCATGCGCTGCTCCAGGCTTGCGATGCAGCGATGCGCGACGAGGCGGTACGCGGTGTTGTTATCACCCACGGAACGGATACCTTGGAGGAAACTGCCTGGTTCCTGCATTGCGTTTTAGGGCGCCTGGCCAAGCCGGTGGTGCTGACCTGTGCGATGCGCCCGGCCAATGCCTTGATGCCCGATGGCCCGCAGAATCTGAAGGATGCCGTGGCCGCCGCTGCGGCGCTGGATGCGGACGGCCATCCGCTGTTGCGCGAGGTGGTCGCGGTGACCGGCGGGGGCGAGCTGCACAGCGCGCGCTGGCTGCAAAAGGTGCACCCGCACCGCTTGCTGGCCTTTTCATCGGGCGAACAGGGGCCGCTGGGCTGGGTGGATGGCACGAACGTGCGCCTGCGCCAGGGCTATGCACCGCAGGCAGCAGATACGGAGGGCGGCTACACCGGCAGCGCATGGCTGGCGGCCTTGCCCGCGCCGGCCAGTACGCCCTGGCCGTGGGTGGAGATCGTCACCAGCCATGCTGGCCTGCGCCCGGGGCTGTTGAAGGCGCTACAGGCCCAGGGTGTGGATGGCCTGGTGGTGGCAACCACCGGCAATGGCACGGTGCATGAGGTGCTGCTGGATGGGATCGCGCGCGCACGCCAGCAAGGCTTGCCGGTGTGGCGCAGCAGCCGCTGCAGCGATGGCGTGATCAGCGATGCAGTATTGCCCGGGATGGCCGACCTGGACAAAGACCTGGCCGTGGCCTTGACGCCCTACAAATGCCGGGTCAGCCTGCAGCTGGCGCTGGTGCAGGCCCGATCCAAAATCTAAGTACGGGCATGGGAGCCAACGGCAGATACCGGTTTATTTACCGATAAATAGACGGGCATAAAAAAGCCACTGTCGCACGACAGTGGCTTGGTAGATGAGGCAGAGTTGCTTATCAGGCCTGCAGGGCGGCAATCGCGCGCTGCGTGATTTCTTCGACCGAGCCCATGCCGCTGATCGCGCGGTACTTGGGGGCGGCGGCCGGGTCTTGTGCAGCCCAGCTGCTGTAGTAGTCGACCAAGGGGCGGGTCTGGCTGCTGTAGACGTCCAGGCGCTTCTTGACGGTTTCTTCCTTGTCGTCTTCGCGCTGCACCAGGGGCTCGCCAGTCACATCGTCCAGGCCTTCGGTCTTGGGCGGGTTGAACTTGACATGGTAGGTACGGCCCGATGCGGGATGGCTGCGGCGGCCGCTCATGCGCTCGATGATGGCTTCAAACGGCACATCGATTTCCAGCACGTAGTCGAGCTTGACGCCGGCCGCCTTCATCGCGTCGGCCTGCGGGATCGTGCGGGGGAAACCGTCAAACAGGAAGCCATTGGCGCAATCGGCCTGGGCGATACGTTCCTTGACCAGGTTGATGATCAGATCGTCACTGACCAGCTGACCGGCATCCATCACGGCCTTGGCCTGCAGGCCCAGTGGCGTGCCCGCCTTGACCGCTGCGCGCAGCATGTCGCCGGTGGAAATCTGGGGAATACCGTATTTTTGGCAGATGAAGGCAGCTTGCGTACCTTTGCCGGCGCCGGGTGCTCCCAAAAGAATTAATTTCATGGCGGTCCTTGGAGAATAAAAAACTTGCACGGCAAAAGCGGGCACTGAAGCCCGCTTTTACGCAAAAAAACTGGGCTTGAGCATATCACGCATCAGGGGATTGTCAGCGAACTGGGCACCAATACCGTGTCTCGGCTGCGCAAGACAGGCATGCTGCGCCTTTTTGCTTACGGTGTGCTTGCAGCAGGGGCGATGGTGGCGCATGGCTGGCACGCGGGTTACATCACGGCGCCAAGCAGCTGTCGCACACGCACCAGGTCCTCGGGGGTGTCCACGCCGGAGCCGGGGATCTGCCGCGTCACATGCACGGCGATGCGGTAGCCATGCCAGATTGCGCGCAGCTGCTCCAGCATCTCGATCTGCTCGGTAGGTGCCTGGCTGAGCGTGGGGAAGGTATGCAAAAACTGGGCGCGGTAGCTGTAGATGCCCATATGGTGCAGCGGCGCAAAACCGGGTGTGCCGGTGGTGCCGGGGTTCTTCCACCAGGCCATATTGACAAAATCACGGCCCCAGGGGATGGGCGCGCGGCTGAAATAGCTGGCTAGGCCCTGGGCATCGAGGACCACCTTGACCACATTCGGGCTGAGCAGCGATTCCAGATCGGCCATCGGATGGGCGACGGTGCCCATGCTGGCCTCGGGCCGCTCGCTGAGCAGGGCGGCGACCGCATCGATCAGCGCTGGCGCGATCAAGGGCTCATCCCCTTGCACGTTGACGACGATGTCGTCGCCGGCGAGCTTCAGCAAGCTGCAGGCCTCGGCCAGTCGGTCGCTGCCGCTGGGGTGGCTGGGCGAGGTCATCACCGCTTGGATGCCATGCTTTTTGCAGGCATCGATGATGCGCTCGTCATCGGCAGCCACCACCACGCGCTGGGCGGCGCTCTCCTGCGCGCGCTTGGCCACGCGCACCACCATCGGCAGACCGGCGATGTCCACCAGCGGCTTGTTGGGCAGGCGCGAGGACGCCATGCGCGAAGGAATCAGGACGGTGAACGGCGCGGGTGCGGATGCCATGGTGCGAAAGAAAGAAGAGTGGAGCCGGCTGGAATTGTAGCGAGCCCGCATGGCGGGCCGGGCGCAGGCGATCTGGGTGGGTGCGGCTGCGGCGGCAGGGTGCCAGGGCTCAGGGCCCCGGTTTGACCGGTGTAGGGGCTTCGTTGCTGCCAAACAGAATCGCCTCGATGGGGCGCAGTTTCTTCGCGTCGATCACTTCGCGCAGCTTAGGCAGGATGGCGACCAGGCCATCGTAGCCCTGGGCTTTTTCCAGCTGCAGTTGCAGACGGAAGCCCTTGAGGCCTAAGCCGCTGACCAACTGGCTGGCCGCGGCATAGGCCTTGATATAGCGTTCGCTGTGGTTGCTGATGGCAGCGGCTGGGTTGCTGGCTGCTGCTGGCGCGACAACCGGTGCAACTGCGGCGGCTGGCGGAGGCATGGGCGCTGGCACGGCCAGACTGTCGATGATGTCGCTGGCGTTGGAGGACGGCTGGCCAGCATCGCCGGGACGCAAAAGCTCGAGCAGACCTTGCTGCAGCAGCTGTTTGATGTCTTCCAGCACCTGCAATTGTCCGCCCGCCGAGGGCGCCAGGGCCATCACCTGTTCAATGCTTTTTTGGCCATCAAACATGATGAAGGCCGGGCGCATGCGATGGGGGAGGGAAGGATCGCGGGCGCGCAGCGCCTCCATGCCTTTGTCGGTTTTTTTGAGGATCAAGCTTTGCATTTCAACTCGCTGAAATAGATGGATGCAATCCAACAGGCCAGCCTGCAAAACATGTCTTCCAAACATGCAATGCAGGACAAATGCCTAAAAATTCAGCAAATTGTGTCTGTTTTTTACAAAGCTGCTATTGGGGTTTGCCTGTGCGGCCCGCCATGCGGCCCCTTTTTGGGGCGCAACTTCATCAATCTTTAATCTGCCGCAGCTAAGGCTTCGATTTCTTCGTCGCTCAGTGGGCGCGCTTCGCCTTCGAGCATGATGGGCATGCCATCGCGCACCGGGTAGGCCAGGCGCGCACTACGCGAGACCAGCTCCTGGCGTTCACGGTCATAGCGCAAAGGGCCTTTAGTGACAGGGCACACCAGCAGTTCAAGCAGTTTCGGGTCCATAGCGGCAATCAGTCTTTCTTTACAGGGGGCGATGCGGTCTGGCAAGGGCGCAGCAGGGCATCGACATGCTGGCCAAAGGCGGGGTCGATGGTGACCTCCAGAGGAACGGCCAGCGCATGCGGGGCAATGCACCAGAGCTTGTGCGCATCCTTTTCGGTGCACAGCAGCACGGGGGCATACGGTGCGTCTATTGTAGGGGCGCTGTTCGCCACCAACCCCAGGCTGGCCAGCCATGCCGGGTCGTCCAGCGGCGCATGGTCGGGCAGCGCATCGCTGCGTACCAGCTGCAGGCCCTGGGCTTGCAGCATCGCAAAAAATTCCTGCGGATAGGCAATGGCTGCCAGTGCATGCACCGGGCGGCCACGCAAATCGGACAGACGATGGCGACGGCCATCCTGGCCCACGGCATGGCAGGCCAGGCTGCGCTGCAGCGGCCAGGCCGCTGCGCCGGAGGCCGCCAGATGCGAGGGCGGCGGGCCGGCGTAGAGCGCAACGTCCAGCCGCCTGGGCCAGGGTTCGCGCAGCGGCCCGGCCGGCAGCTGCCAGCCATTGCCCACGCCTTGGGCGTTGAAGACGGCAATCTCCACATCACGGGCCAGTGCCAGGTGCTGCAGGCCATCGTCGCAGACCAGCACATCCACCTCAGGGTGGGCCTGCAAGGCGGCCCGGGCGGCTGTAGCGCGCAGTGCAGCCACATACACCGGTACGCCGCTGCGCTGGGCGATCAGCAGAGGCTCGTCGCCGACCTGGCGCGGGTTGCTGCCCGGGAGGACGGCAATGGCGTTGGGATCGTTGCGGGTGTCGCGCCCATAGCCGCGCGAGATGACGGCGGGCCGCCAGCCCTGGGCTTGCAAGGCCTGCACCAGGTGCAGGGTGACGGGCGTCTTGCCGGCGCCGCCGGCAATCACATTGCCCACCACCACCACCGGCACCGGCGCACGGTAGGCCTTGCAAAGGCCGCTGCGGTAGAGGGTGCGGCGCAGCGCGCCCAACGCGGCATAGCACCAGGACAGCGGCAGCAGCGCAATGGCCAGCGGGCCTTTGCGCTGCCATGCGTCGGTGATGCGTGCCGAGCCAGGGCGCGTAGCGGCAGCTGAAGGCGTGGGAGGGGAGGGGGCGGTCATGCAGGCTGCATGCTAGCACTGCCCAGGCACGGGGCCTGGTGTTTACTGTGCAGCCGTCTGGGTGGCGAAGGTGATCTGTTGCAGGCCGACGCGGCGTGCTGCTTCCATCACCGAGACCACCGACTGGTGCGGTGCCAGCGCATCGGCGCTGATGATGATCACGCTGTCCTTGCCGGCGGTGGCGGCATTGCGCAGCGCCTCGGCCATGTCGGCGACCGTCTTGCCTTCCAGCGCCACCTTGCCGACGGCGTAGCGCCCGTCGGCCGCCACGGAGACGATGATTTCCTTGGGCCGGTCGCGCAGCTGCTCGGCATTGGCGGTGGGCAAGGTCAGCTGCAGCTCGGTGAATTTGCTGTAGGTGGTCGAGAGCATCAGGAAGATGAGGACGACCAGCAGCACATCAATGAACGGGATCAGGTTGATCTCGGGCTCTGTCGTGGTGCGGGGGCGAAAGTTCATGCTGGCTCCTGCCCGGCGGTCAGCTGCGGCGCAGCTTGTTCAGGTGGCGCAGGAACTGCTCGGCCGACAGCTCCAGTGTCAGCAGATAGCCATCGACGCGGCTGCGGAAGTAGCGCCAGAAGATCAGCGCAGGGATGGCCACCATCAGACCGAAGGCGGTGTTGTACAGCGCGATCGAGATGCCGTGGGCGAGCATGCTGGGGTTGTTGCCGCCACCGCTTTGCGAGCCGAAGATCTCGATCATGCCGATCACGGTGCCCAGCAGGCCCAACAGGGGCGCAGCCGATGCAATGGTGGCCAGCGCGGTGAGGTATTTCTCGAGCTTTTGGGCTTCCCGGCGGCCGGTGCTCTCCAACGTGGCGCGCAGATCGGCTTCAGAGATGCGGGGCTCCAGGGTGATGGTGCGCAGGCCGCTGGCCAGCACCTCACCCAGCGAGGAGTTCTGACCGAGCTGGTTCACGACTTCGGCGCTGGGCACACCATGGGCGGAGACGGAAATGGCCTCCTGGAGCAGGTTGGCCGGTGCAACTTTGGCCGCTTTCAGGGCCACGAAGCGCTCAACGATCAATGCCAGGGCCAGGATGGAGCAGGCAATCAAGGGCCAGATCGGCCAGCCTGCTGCTTGGATGATGGAAAACAAGATTCTCTCTCCGCTCTTTCTTTTTTTCAGCGGCCATTATGGCCCAAGGCCACTGCCGGTCCGCCTAAAATCGGGCCAGGCGCTGCGTCCAACCCACAGTGCCCGGATGCCGGAAAGGCCGAGTCATCCACAAAAAATGTGGATAACTTTGTGGGTAATGTGTCATCAGCCAGAAAAATGGCCCAATTTACGGGGTTTTTCTTAGATTGCTTAAAAAATAAGCTGATAAAAATATTGAAAAATCAAAAGCTTGTACGTAGGTTCAATATTTTGTGCTACAGAGTATGACGTATGCATGACGCTGTCACAGAGCTGCTTTCTTGTGGACTACTGCCCGCCAGAGGTGTGGGAAAAGGCGATTTTGGGGCGCTGCCAAGGCGTCTATGTCGTTGCTGTGACGGGAAAAAATGCCCCGGTCAATGGTTGTCTTGGCAGCTAATTGGCAGCCCGCTCGATAGCTGAAAGGCGGTATCCGATCGAGAAGGCCGGCCCGCTGCACCCGTGGCGGACCGCCCAGCCGCTACCATGTCTGCTGCATACCCGCTGCGCCGCGGTGCAACCCAGACCTACCCATCGTTATTTCCGCCGAGCCGGGCCTGCCGCCCAGCCGGCCACTTTCATGGACACCACACACTACCCGCCCAGCTCCGCTGCCAACGCCGCCCCCAGCCCCCGTATCTGGGATGTGGGCGCGCTATGCCGAGCGGTGGCTGACACCTTGGCTGCGCGCTTCAACCCGGTGGAGGTGCGTGGGGAGCTCAGTGGATTTTCGCGGGCGGCCAGCGGCCACTGCTACTTCAACCTCAAAGACGCCAACGGCCAGGTGCGCTGTGCGATGTTCCGCCGCGCCGCGCAGGCACTGGACTTCAATCCCCGCGATGGCGAGCTGGTCGAGGTGGTGGGCAAGCTGGGGGTCTATGAACAGCGCGGCGATCTGCAGCTGATTGTTGAAGGCATGCGCCGGGCCGGGCAGGGGGCATTGTTCGAGCAGTTCCTGCGCCTCAAGGCGCGATTGGAATCCGAAGGGCTGTTCGACAGCGAGCGCAAGCGGCAGCTGCCTTTGATGCCGCGCGGCATCGGCATCGTCACCTCGCTGGGCGCGGCGGCGCTGCATGATGTGGTGACCGCGTTGCGCCGCCGCGTGCCGCAGCTGCCGGTGGTGTTGGTGCCGGCACTGGTGCAGGGCGCGCAGGCCGCGCCGTCGATGGTGGCGGCGCTGCACAAGCTCTACCGCCTGGCGGAAGCACAGATCGCCTATGACGCCCGCCTGAGCATTGACGCGCCGGCGGTCGCCATCGACACCATCTTGCTGGTGCGCGGCGGTGGCTCGCTGGAGGACCTTTGGGCCTTCAACGATGAGCAGCTGGCCCGCACCGTGGTGCAGAGCCCCGTGCCACTGGTGAGCGGCGTGGGCCATGAGACCGACTTCACGATCGCCGATTTCTGCGCTGACCTGCGCGCGCCCACACCGACGGCCGCTGCCGAGCTGGTCTGCCAGCCGCGCGATGTGTGGCTGGGTGCGCTGCAACTGGCGGAGCGGCGCCTGGCCGATGGCGTCGAGCGCCACCTGGACCGCCAGCAGCAGCGCCTAGACATGGCAGCGCGCCAGATTGGCAGGCCTTCGTCACTGGTGCACGGCCAGCAGCAGATGCTGGACCGCCTGGGCCGCCGCCTGCACGGCGCTGCCCAAGCCCAGTTGCATGGGCAGGACAAGCGGGTGCAGCATCTGGCCAGCGTGTTTCCGGCAGCGGCATCGCGCCATCTGGAGCGCAGCGAGCAGCGCCTGGCGCAGCTGCATGCGCGGCTGGAGCTGCTCAACCCGCGCCAGGTGCTGTCACGGGGTTATGCCTTGCTGACGGACATGCAAGGCCAGGTGGTGAGCTCGGTAACGCAGGCGACACCGGGCAAGGCCATGCATGCCGAGCTGGCCGATGGCAGCGTGGACGTGGTGGCGACGCAGCGCTTGTTGGTCTAAGCCGGGTTTGGCGCTTCTCGGTGGAGGCAGCGGCTGCCTTGCAACGCCGCCCGAGCCGATTGGCGGTGGATTCTGACGCCGTGGGGCCTGGCTCGCATGCTATCGTCGTCATAGTAATCTGGCTGAACCCGTATTCATGAACGGGTCGATTTTCCTTTTTACAATCGACCACTGCGACTCCCGCCGGGCCTATTGCCTGACAGCACTGCCCGGGACGGCTTTGCAACCTATACCAACCACGAGGAAACCACGATGGAACGCACTCTGCCACCACTGCCCTACGCGATTGATGCGCTGGCCCCTGCTTACAGCCAGGAAACGCTGGAATACCACCACGGCAAGCACCACAAGGCCTACGTGGACAAGCTCAATGAACTGCAAAAGGGCACCGAGTTCGAGAACCTGGAACTGGAAGCCGTGATCAAGAAGGCCACCGGTGGTATCTACAACCAGGCTGCCCAAATCTGGAACCACACCTTCTTCTGGAACTGCATGACCCCCGGCGGCGGCGCTGAGCCCAGCGGCGCGCTGGCCGATGCCATCAACAAGAAGTGGGGCAGCTACGCCGAGTTCAAGAAGGCCTTCCAGGCGTCGGCCGTTGGCAACTTCGGTTCGGGCTGGACCTGGCTGGTCAAGAAGCCTGATGGCTCGGTGGACATTGTCAACACCGGCGCCGCTGGCACCCCGCTGACGACCGACGACAAGGCCCTGTTGACCGTTGACGTTTGGGAGCACGCGTACTACATCGACTACCGCAATGCCCGCCCCAAGTTTGTCGAAACCTTCTTCGACAAGCTGGTGAACTGGAAGTTTGCTGAAAGCAATTTCGCCTGATAGCGGTTGCCCGGCCTGGTTGCCGGGTAAACACGATCAGACAAAGGCCGGAGGGTGCGCTGCACCACATCCGGCCTTTTGCTTTTTGCAGGAGGGCGGCGCAACGGCGCCAAGCTGTCACCTGCAGGCAACACTTGCCTCTGGCAAAGCCCCTGATTTGCACCCGTTTGCCAGGGTGCTTAGATGGATGATTGATAATCAGTCTCATTTGCTTCTTGGCTGGTTGTCTGTATGTTTTTTGCTTCCCGTTTAGCGCTCCATCCCGTGGCTGGCGCAGTCGCTCTGCTGGTATCTTTTGCCGCTATCCCCGCTCTGGCCCAAACCCAGGAGGGTGCTGCTGACACAGCCCCCGCCGCTGCGGCGCCTGCCGCCACCGAAGACAGCGTCTTGCCGACGGTAACCGTCAACGCCAGTGCCGATGCGTCGGCGCAGGGCCTGTCCAAGGCCTATGCCGGCGGCCAGGTGGCGCGCGGCGGGCGTGTCGGCATTCTGGGCACCGAAGACATCATGAACACGCCGTTTTCGACGACGGCCTACACGCAGGATCTGATCCGTGACCAGCAGGCCCGCAGCGTGGGCGATGTGCTGCAAAACGATGCCTCCGTGCGTGTCTCGCGCGGCTTTGGCAATTTCCAGGAATCGTATTTTGTGCGCGGCTTTGTGCTGGGCTCGGACAGCATTGCCTACAACGGCCTCTACGGCCTGCTGCCGCGCCAGTACGTGTCGGCCGAGCTGTTTGAACGTGTGGAACTGCTGCGCGGTGCCAGTGGCTTCTTGAATGGCGCCTCGCCCGCCGGTGACAGCATTGGTGGCGCCTTGAACCTGCTGCCCAAGCGTGCGTCGAACGAGCCGCTGACGCGGGTCAGCGTGGGCGGATCCAGCGGCGCGCAAGGCTATGCTGCGGCCGACATCAGCCGCCGCTTTGGCCCCGACCAGGCCACTGGCCTGCGCCTGAACGTGGCCAAGCGCAAGGGCGACACCCCGATCGACGACGAAGGCGTCGATCTGAGCGTGGTGTCCCTGGGCATGGACTGGCGCTCCAGCCAATTGCGCCTGTCGGCCGACGTGGGCTACCAAAGCCACAAGCTGACCACGCCACGCCCCAATGTGACCCTGGGCGCAGCGGTGACCCAGGTGCCCAGCGCTCCTGACAACAGCCGCAACTTTGCCCAGCCCTGGACCTATTCGAACGAGCGCGACAGCTTTGGCTCGGTGCGCGCCGAGTACGACATCAACAGCCGTCTCACAGCCTGGGTGGCCGGCGGTGCACGCTTTGGCCGCGAACGCAACTCGCTCGCCAGCCTGACCTTGAACAATGGCAGCACCGGCAGCGGCACCCAAGGGCGCTTTGACAATACCCGCGCCGATGACATCTTCACCGGCGAAGTGGGCCTGCGCGGCAAGCTGACGACGGGCAGCATCGGCCACAGCCTGGTGCTGGCCGCCTCAGCCTTCTCGGACAAGCGCAAGAACGCTTTCTACTCGCAGCCCGCAGCTGGCGCACTGGCCACCAACCTGTACGATCCCGTCTACGGTGCGGCCCCGCCTTTGGGCACCAGCTCGAACGATCTGGACGATCCGGCCGTGCAGGCCCGCATCAAGCTGTCGAGCCTGGCCCTGTCGGACACGCTGTCGATGTTCGACGAACGCCTGCTGCTCACCCTGGGTGTGCGCCACCAGACCATCGAGACGCAGACCTTTGCCTACAACACTGGCATTGCCGCGCCCAAGGTGGACAAGAGCCGCACCAGCCCGATGGCTGCGGTCGTGTTCAAGCCGGCAGAGCGGGTATCGGTCTATGCCAACTACATCGAAGGCCTGACCCCGGGCGAGATCGCACCGGCGCTGTCTTCGGGCCTGCCGGTGGCCAATGCCGGCGCGGCGCTGGCACCCTATGTCTCCAAGCAAAAAGAAGTGGGCCTGAAGTGGGATGGTGGCGATATCGGCGCCGGCCTGGCCTGGTTCACCACCGACAAGCCGCGCGTGTTCCGCAATTCCATCTCGGGCGTCTACGGCCCTGAAGGTATGGACCGCCACCGCGGCCTGGAGCTGAATGTGTTTGGCCAGGTCACACGCGGCCTGCGTGTGCTGGGCGGTGTCACCTGGTTGGATGCCAAGCAACTGGCCGATGGCAACAACCCCAATGCCGGCAAGCGTGTGATTGGCGTGCCCCGCCAGCAAGGCAATCTGGGCCTGGAATGGGATGTGCCGGGCGTACGTGGTCTGACCCTGGATGGCCGCGCCGTGGCCACCGGCAGCAGTTATGCCAATGCCACCAATACCTTGCAGGTGGCAGGCTGGACCCGCTTTGACCTGGGTGCGCGCTACCTGACCGAAATCGATGGCCGCCTGGTGACCCTGCGTGCCCGTGTGGAAAACGCGGCCAACCGCAACTTCTGGGCTTCGGTCGGTTCCACCGGCTACCTGGTGCTGTCCAACCCGCGCACCTTCACGGTCAGCGCCAGTGTGGATTTCTAAGCGCTGACTGCCTGACTGTGGTGTGCAACCATGACCGTGACCAGTCCCTTGCCCCTCAGCCCAGCAGCGGCCATGCCGGATGTGGCCACGCTGTATGTGGAGCACCATGGCTGGCTGCAAGCCTGGCTGCGCCGCCGCTCTCTGCACGCTACGAGTTCTAAACACTGGTGGGCATAAGGGAGGGGAGGGCTTGGCAGGCGCGGCCTGAGCGCCGTTGAAAAGCGCGCATTTTGATGGGAATGAGAATTCTTCTCAGTACAATGCATCCGCGCTTTGCCACGGCATCGCGCGTTTCAGCAGGCGGACTTGAAAGGGTGCGCCTGCCCTTGCTTTTCCAACTGGCTGCGCGCTGGGCCATGGTCTGGCGCTGCTGGCCTGTCCGCTGACTGTGTTCTTGCCTGCCATGCCCCGTTCTTTGATCTGCGATTTGTTTGCTGAATGCGGCAGCTGTGCGGGCGGCTGTGCGTGGACTGGCCTTGTGCCCCATGCGGCCTGATCTGTTACCCCATGGCGAGGCGGGTACGCCGGAGCCCGCTGGCGGGCACCTGGCGAGCCTGTACCAGCGCTGGCGCACACCGGTGATGCGCATGCTGCGGCGCCATTTTGGCAATGCAGCCGATGTGGAGGATGCCACACAGGAAGTGTTTGCCCGGGTGGCCGCCACCGGCAAGGTGCTGCAGCCCGACGAAGAGCAGCCCTATTTGCGCAAGACCTTGCAAAGCGTGGCTGCGCGCGATTGGCAGCAGAGCGCGCAGGCCCGGGGGCTGGAGCTGGTATCGGGAGACGAACACCCGCAGGCGATGGAGGCCCAACTGCACAGCAGTGCCGAGGAGGTGAACCAGCAGGCGGCCCAGCAGCAGCGGCTGCACCGTTTGCACCAAGCCATCCAGGAGCTGCCTGAACGCCAGCGCCAGGCCTTTGTGCTGCACCGGGTCGAAGGCCATACCGTGCAGCAGACGGCCGAGCAGATGGGCATCTCGATGCGCATGGTGGTCAAACACCTGGCGCGTGCCGTCGCCTATTGCGAAACCCGCGTGCAATTTGCCAGTGCGCAGCAGATGCAGCAGCTGCAAGCCCAGCAACTGGCGCTGAGCGCTGCCGATGAGGAGCCACCCCTATGAGCGCAACGCAGACGCCCCGATCGTTGCAGAGCCTGCCGCCTGCACAGCTGCTGGCGCTGAACCATGCCGCCGGCGACTGGCATGTGCGCCGCCTGCTGCCTGACTGGACCGGCGCCGATGAAAGGGCCTTGAATGCCTGGCTGGCCGAGGATGCGCTGCATGCGCAGGCCTTGGCGCGCATCGCACAGACCTGGCAGGATGCGCAGGCGCTGCAGCAGATGTTTCCAGCTTCTTATTCCGCAGGCCAGACTGCGGCGCCGGATGTAAGGGCCAAGCCGGCTGCGTCCGCGCGTCCTCCACGGCAAGGCACTGCGCAGGGCGCCAGCCTGGGCTGGCGCTGGGGCTGGGGCTGGCCGGCCCAGGCCTTGCTGGCGTCCTTGCTGTTGCTGGTGATCGCCGGCATGGGCTGGCAGCACTGGTGCAACACGGCTTACTACAGCCTGGAGGCAGCGACCGGCACCGGCGAGCTGCGCGATCTGGCCTTGCCCGATGGCAGCCAGGTGGCGCTGAACGCCAACAGCCGCCTGCAGGTGCATTACTACCCCTACCGGCGCGAGACGGTGCTGGACAAGGGCGAGGCTTTCTTCAAAGTGGCGCCGGATACGAACAAGCCCTTTACAGTGACCAGCGGGCACAGCGAGGTCCGCGTGGTGGGCACGGCCTTCAATGTGCGGGCTGCGCCGCCGGAGGTGGTGGTGCAGGTGCAAGAGGGGCGGGTGGCGCTGCGCTCCACGCTGCCGGGCAGTCCACAGCCGGTGACGCTGACGGCGGGGATGGCCATAGCGCTGGAGCCGGCCCGCGGCCACTACCGGCAGTTGGCGGTGAAAGGTGATGAGGTGGCCGAATGGCGCACAGGCCAGGTGTATTTTCAGCGCCGGCCGCTGGCGCAGGTGGCCCAGGAGCTGGCCCGTTACCTCGATGCCCCCGTCGAGGTGGCTGATCCGGCGATCCGTGCGATCCCCATCTCGGGCCTATTGGCCTTGGCCGACCCGGAGCGTTTCTTGCTCGCCTTGCCGAGCGTGGCCGACGTGCGGGTGCAGCGCTTGCCTGAAGGGGGCTGGCGCATTCGCCGGCAATAAAAACAATTTGTTTCATTTGCGCGGGTTCCATGTTTTAGGCCTTTTGTGCTTCTTCATAAGGTGCGCGCCAGAGATCTGAGCGCCACACGGGCTGCCAGCCACGGATCCAAGCCTTCCGCTTTGTTATTCCCAGCCAATGGCCGCAAACCACAGCGGCGCCTGGTGCAAGCGCCCGCTCCCAGCCTGTCCACTCGGGCCTGGAGCGGGAAAGCTGCCCGGGCAGGGCCGTTGTCATTGATGCAGGAATACACAGGAGTGCGAGAGCCATGGGATGCGAGATGTTGATGGGGGAAGAGGGCGGGTGCCCGTTGAAGAAGGCGGTGCAGGGGAAGGCGGTGCGGGGGAAGGCGCAGGCCCCGATGCTGCGGCCACGATGGCTGGCCGTATTGGTAGCAGCTGCGATGGCGGGCGTCAGCGTGCAGCCCGCCGCTGCCCAGGCGCAAGCCGCTGCGCAGGCGACGCGCCAGAGTTTCAATCTGCCGGCCCAGCCGCTGATTGAAGGGCTCAAGGCCTTTGGCCGGCAAACCCAGCAGCAGGTGCTGTTTGACGATGCCCTGGTGCAGAGCTTGCGGGCAGCGGCCGTCAGCGGAAATCTGACCCCGCCAGAGGCGCTGGCGCGCATGCTGACAGGGACGGGCTTGACGGCAGTGAGCACGCAGCCGGGCAGCTTTACGTTGCAACGCATGCCCACAGCGCCCCAGTCGATGACCCTGGAAACCGTGACGGTGACCGCCGATGCGCTGCAGGATGGCCGCACCGAAGACACCGGCAGCTACACGCAGCGCGGGCCCAGCGCCACAGCCACCGGCCTGGCATTGACCTTGCGTCAGACGCCGCAGTCGGTCAGCGTGATGACACGCCAGCGCATGGATGACTTCAAGCTGCAGACCTTGACCGACGTGATGGAGCAGACCCCCGGTGTGACGGTGGACCGCCAGGGTGACGGCAACAACATCATGGTGCGGGGCGACAACGTCAACCTGCAGATCGATGGCCTGCGCCAGATGGCCAGCGGCTGGTATGCCAATACCCAGATGCTCTACACCATGGACGACATGGCCGAGATCGACCGCATCGAGGTGCTCAAGGGCTCGTCGGGCCTGACCAATGGCGATGGCAAGTATGGCGCAACAGTGAACATGATCCGCAAGCGCCCGACGCAGGAGTTCCGCGCCAGTGTGGGCGCAGGCGTAGGCAGCTGGGACAACTACCGCGCCGATGTCGATGTGGGTGGCCCGCTCAATGACCGTGGCAGCCTGCGCGGCCGCCTGGTGGCCGCTGCATCGGATGGCCATGATTTCCGTGACAACGTCAAGCGCAGCAACCAGACCTTGTATGGCACCCTGGACCTGGACCTGAGCCGCGATACCTTGCTCAATATCGGCTTTGTGCACCGCCACCGCGAGTACTATGGCGCGGGCAGCACGAGCATGATCCAGGCCTATGCCGCCAATGGCGACTTCCTGGGCCTGCAGCCGCGCTCCTTCAACATCGGCGCGCCCTGGTCGGGCTATGAGCAGGACACCGACACCTTGTTTGCCAGCCTGGAGCACCGTTTTGACAACGGCTGGACGGCCAAGCTGCGGGCCAGTACCGAAAAAACCAAGATGCCGTACGGCGAAACTGGCTCCTGGTTTACCGCGTCCCCCCAGGTGGTGGACCTGAGCCGCGCCGAGGACCATGCCAACCGCAACCGCAGCATCGCGGCCGATCTGCGTGGCCCTTTCGAACTGCTGGGCCGCAGCCATGAGCTGATGCTGGGCGCCGATACCGCCCGCACCAGCTCGGACACCTACTCGGCCAACAAGCGCTTCACCAATCTGGGCCTGGACTACAGCGACGGCGGCAGCGCGATTGTGCGGCCCGATGACATCGTGAACTATCCCGTCGACAACCACAGCTATTTCAGCTCCAAGCGCAGCTCGGTCTACGGCGCGGTGCGCTTGAATGTGGCCGACCCGGTTAGAGTGATTGGCGGCGCCCGCATCACCAACTACGAGCAGTACGACCTGACGCCGTACGCCTACTCGAACTACGACTTCAAGAAGAACAATGTCGTCACCCCTTACCTGGGGCTGGTGGTGGATGTGCATGAACAGGTCTCGCTCTACGGCAGCTATGCCAGCATCTTCAAGCCGCAAAGCGCCCTGGATGCCAGCGGCAAGACCTTGGACCCGGAAGAGGGCCAGACCTATGAGATTGGCGCCAAGGGCGAGTTTCTGGACAAGCGCCTGAACGCCAGCCTGGCCTACTTCTGGATGAAGACCGACAACGTGGCCGACGCCACGGGCGAAACCATGCCCGATGGCACTGCGATCTACCGCTCGGTCTCTGGTGTCAGCAAGCGCGGCTATGAGCTGGAACTGTCGGGCGAACTGGCCCCCGGCTGGCAGGCCCAGGGCAGTTATGTGCTCAACAGCACCACTCTGAGCAACAGCAACTATCTGCCCCGCAACCAGCTCAAGCTGGGCAGCACCTACCGCATGGGCGGAGCGCTGGGCGGCCTCACCATCGGTGCGGCCACCCGCTGGCAAAGCAAGACCTCTGCCGGCCCCTTGCTGCAGCCCGCCTTCTGGGTGCTGGATCTGATGGCGCGCTACCAGGTCAACCAAAAGCTCAGCGTCAATTTGAACGTTCGCAACGCGCTGGACAAAAGCTACTTTGCCGGCATGCGCGATTTTGGCCGGGTGCAGTACACCTGGGGCGCACCGCGCAGTGTGACGGCGAGTGTGCGTTACGACTTCTGAGCGGCCTTTTTATAGGCGTTTAGCATCGACTCGGGCTTGGTCCAGCGCCAAGCCCCGGCTTGCGCCTGGGAATATGGTTTCGCCCTTTAAAAGGCGCATTGGCATCGATGGCTGCCCATTGTTGGGCGTATTGGCGTGGGGCTGGATAGCCCTTGTAGTGGTTGGTTAGCCACTTTGTTGGTGGTGTCTAATGCAAAAAATTATAAGTAACCAAGCTATTTATATTTTACTGGTCGTCGAATTTACCGTTGTGAAAAATAGCTGCGGTGATGAGGGCTGCGCAAAGGTCGTCACGTTGAATTGAAAGACAATTCAAGCGATAGGCGCTTGGTGGGATGTTGGGAATTATTATATTTATAGAGAGCTTTTGTAGCATTATCAGATAGTCTTCGGTTGTGATCAATGGCAGCTTATAGATTGAATGGATAATGGTTTGAGCGCATTTCAATTTTCAACAAATGCTGTGGGTTCGATGAGGATGGATCGCCTATTATTAAAATGCCGTTGATGATAAGCATCAGGGTATTTTTTAAATGTCTTGGTTATACAGGAGCATATCTGTGTTTATCCGATCCATCACTACGACTGCCATTCTGTTGGCAAGCGCTGCCGCCCATGCACACGCAGTGGCCCCTATGACGGACTCCTCGTTGCGCAACGACACGGTCGACACAGGCATGCGGTTTCGCTCAGCCGAACTAAGCCCGAATGCGCAGCAGTCACCCGCATCTTTCCCATTCACTGCGTTTGAAGAAAGCACTCACAACGGTCTTGAGTTTTCTCATGACCCCGAGGTATTGCCGCAGTTCAGCGCTTCGCAGCCTCTGTTGTTCGTGAACCCCGAGGCTGATCCGTTCAAGGAGGGGTTCCATGCCAGCCCGCTGACGGACTGGGACCACCCAGCAGTGACACGCTATTACGACGCAGCCCCGGACATCCCGCCCCATGTGGCGCCTCCCATCTTTGATCCGCAGATGCGGCCCTGTGCCGATCCAGACCTTCACAGGGATCGACCGTTCGTAGCCATCACGTATGAGGAATTGACGGCCAGGGCGGATCCATTCAGTCCCGGCTGTGCGGCAAGCTTGTCATGGGCTACACCGCTTCCAGAAGATCGCTTTGATTGGTCTTGCATCGCTATCAACGGACGGGAATGCCCCCCCAGCTTGCACCAGGCAGCTTTTGCATCAGGTCCTCGACGTGCCTAACCGGGTTGTGTATCTTGTAGCGCTTGTCCGATAGCGCAGGCCGCTGCGGCCCTCGCAGAATAGGATGGCCTTTTGCCGTGCGGTGAGCTCCGCTTGCGCTGGCCTTGTCTGTGGGCTGCGCTTGGAAGCGCCGCCCACAGACGGCCCCCTCACTGGCCATTTATAACTTTTTGTTTAACAAATACTGAGCAGCGCTTGAAATCTTTGCGTTGCAGATGGTGTCTATTAGAGGTAACCGAGGCAGGCCCGCTGGCCTGCCTCATCTGCATCCACCCACTTCAGGAGCGATACCCATGCTGATACGTACTAACAACGCGGGCTTTGACCACGGCAGCAGCAGCGACATCACGCCTCAGCATCTGTATGTGAGCCGCCGCGAACTGCTCAAACTCGGCGCGGCAGGCGGTACGGCGCTGGCCGCAGGCGGGGCTTGGGCGCAAGCGGCCAAGTCCGATGGCACGCAGCCGATCAGCACGGTTCGCTCAACGGTGCCGGGGGCGATATCGATGGAGACGCCGACTTCCTTCCAGGATGCCAGCACCTACAACAACTACTACGAGTTCGGTTTGGACAAAAGCGACCCGGCGCGCTATGCCCACACCTTGCAGACCAGGCCCTGGACGGTGCGGGTCGAAGGCCTGGTCAACAAACCCAAGACCTTTGATATCGAAGAGTTGCTCAAGCTCAGCGCCCAGGAAGAACGCATTTACCGGCTGCGCTGTGTCGAAGGCTGGTCGATGGTGATTCCCTGGGTGGGATACTCGCTGTCCAAATTGCTGGCCCAGGTCGAGCCGCAAGGCAGCGCCAAGTATGTGGAGTTCGTCACCTTGGCCGACCGCAAGATGATGCCGGGCCTGAACAGCGGCGTACTCGATTGGCCCTACACCGAGGGCCTGCGCATGGACGAGGCCATGCACCCGCTGAGCCTGCTGGCCTTTGGCATGTACGGCAAGACCTTGACCCCGCAAAACGGCGCGCCGGTGCGCCTGGTGCTGCCCTGGAAATACGGTTTCAAAAGCGCCAAGAGCATTGTGACCATCCGCGTGGTCGAGAAGCAGCCCGGCACCGCCTGGAACAAGGCAGCGCGCAATGAGTACGGCTTTTACTCCAACGTGAACCCCGACGTGCCGCACCCGCGCTGGAGCCAGGCAACCGAGCGCCGCATCGGTGAAGGCGGTCTGTTTGCCAAGCGCCACAAGACCTTGCTGTTCAACGGCTATGAGGCCCAGGTGGGGCAGCTCTACGCTGGCATGGATCTGCGCAAAGACTACTGATACCTGCCCATGCCCAACTCCTCGCGTTTCTCGGCAAAGTCCGTACAGCGGCTGCTGCTGCACCTGTTGTGCCTGGTGCCCGCCGCCTGGCTGTTTTACCTGGCTGCCACTGATGGTCTGGGCGCCAATCCAGCCGAGGCGCTGTTGCGCTCGCTGGGCGACTGGGCCATCCGCTTTATCTGCTTTGCGCTGGCGGTCACCCCCTTGCGCCAATGGCTGCGCTGGAACGGGCTGGCAGCCTACCGCCGCATGCTGGGCCTCTATGCCTTCTTCTATGCGAGCCTGCACTGGCTGGCGTACGTAGTGTTTGACATGGGCGTGGACTGGTCCGCAATCGTCGACGATCTGGTCAAGCGTCCGTTCATACTGATAGGCACCCTGGCCTGGCTGATCCTGCTCGCGCTGGCCGTCACTTCGGTGCCCAGGATCATCCGGCGCATGGGCGGCAAGCGCTGGCAGATGCTGCACCGCGCGGTGTATGGCGCGGCTGCGTTGGCGGTGCTGCACTTCTGGTGGATGCGCGCCGGCAAGAACAACTTTGCCGAGGTGTGGTTGTACGGGCTCATCCTGGCTGGCTTGCTGGCGGCGCGCTGGGTGTTCCAGAAGCGCAAGCAGATGCAGGCGGCCGCCAAGGCGGCCCGGGCCTGACCAGCGACAGTCCGCTTCACACTTTTTTCGCAGCCGCTGCCTGCAGGCTCGATGGGCTGTTTGCAGCTGGCTGCCGATGCCAGCAGACCATCGCCTGTACCGCACAATGACAGCATGAATCCCAGCAAACGTATCTTGATCGTGGAAGACGATGCCCCCATCGCCGAGCTGCTGCAATTGCATCTGCGCGACGAAGGCTATGAAGTGGTGCACATGGCCGACGGCGATGCGGGCATGCAGGCCTTGGAGCGGGGCGGTTGGGATGCGCTGGTGCTGGATTTGATGCTGCCCGGAGTGGATGGCCTGGAGATCTGCCGGCGCGCCCGCGCGATGGCCTATTACGTGCCGATCATCATCACCAGTGCCCGCTCCAGCGAGATGCACCGCATCCTGGGGCTGGAACTGGGCGCGGACGATTACCTCGCCAAGCCGTTCTCGGTGCTGGAGCTGGTGGCACGGGTGCGCGCGCTGCTGCGCCGCAGCCAGGCCTTGGCGCAAAACGCCCGGCTGGATGCAGGGGTGCTGGTGCTGGGCAATCTGGAGATCGACCCGATATCGCGCGAGGTGAAAGTCGACGGCGCCCAGGTCGAGCTGACACCTCGGGAGTTTGACCTGCTGCATTTTTTTGTGCGCAACCCCGGCAAGGTGTTCTCCCGGTTTGACCTGCTCAACCAGGTCTGGGGCTACCGCCATGATGGCTATGAGCACACGGTCAACACCCATATCAACCGACTCCGGACCAAGATCGAAGCCGATCCTGGCAGCCCCAAGCGCATCTTGACGGTATGGGGCCATGGCTACAAATGGGCGGAGGAGACGCCATGAAGCTCGCATCCACCACCCTGGCCCAGCGCCTGAGCCTGGTCTTTGTGCTGCTGCTGTTGGCCTGCAGTGCGGCCACGGTCTGGCTGCAGATGCGGGTGTCGGACCAGCGCGAGCAAGAGGTGGTGCAGCGCCTGTCGCAGGATCTGGCCGCGCGCATTGCCCGCTACCCGGAACTGATGCGTGCCGACGGCCTGAATGCGGGCGCCAGCCGCGAGCTGTTTGGCAAGCTGATGCAGGTCAACCCGAGCGTGGAGGTCTATCTGCTCGACGACAGCGGCGCCATCCAGGCCTACGATGCGCCGCAAGAACGGATACTGCGCCAAAAGGTCGATCTGGAGCCCTTGCAGCGTTTGTTCAGCGGCGCTGCGCTGCCGGTATTGGGCGATGACCCGCGCAGCATGACGGAACGCAAAGTGTTCAGCGCAGCGCCGTTGATGCAGGGCGGCCAGCGGTCAGGCTATGTCTATGTGATCCTGCAAGGCCAGGGCCGTGACAGCCTCGCCGCCCGCGTCAGCAGCGACGGCGCGCTCCGCACTTTGCTCTGGTCACTGCTGGTCGTCGTGGTGTTGGGCGCGGTCGCAGCAGCGGTGGCCTTTGGCATGATCACCCGGCCACTGCGGCGCCTGACAGCAGCGGTGCAAGAGCTGCAAACCGATGGCCTGGCCGATCTGCCCCAAGCCCAGGCCAAGCTGCAAAAGGCCGCGCACGGCGGTGCCGATATAGCCTTACTCAGCCAGGCCTTTGCACAGCTGGCGCAGCGTACCTGGGAGCAGTGGCAAAAGCTGCGCACGCAAGACCAGCAGCGGCGCGAACTCTTCGCCAATATCTCCCACGATTTGCGCACGCCATTGACCTCCTTGCATGGCTATCTGGAAACCTTGCAGCTTAAGGCCGATGTGCTGTCGCCCGATGAGCGCCGCCGCTACCTGGGCATTGCACTGGACCAAAGCCGCAAGGTCGGTGACCTGGCGCAAAAACTGTTTGAGCTGGCACGCCTGGAATACGGCGTGGTCAAGCCCGAGCCCGAGCGCTTCTTTCTGCCCGACCTGCTGCAGGACGTGTTCCAGAAGTTTGAGCTTGCTGCCGAGGCCAAGGCGCAGCGCCTGCACGCCGTGATCGACCCGGATTTGCCCCCTGTTACCGCTGATCTGGGCATGCTCGAAAGGGTCCTCGTCAACCTGATCGACAACGCCATCCGCGCCACGCAGCAAGGCGGTGATATCCAGGTGGAGCTGCGTGCCGCAGAGCAGGGCCTTATCAGCGTGACGGTGCAGGACAACGGCCCTGGCATCCCCCCTGCGCTGCGCGACAGCCTGTTCGAACGCCCCACCTTGAGCCGCATGCACAGCCGCAGCGATGGGCGGTCCGGTGGCTTGGGCTTGATGATCGTGCACCGCATTCTGCAGTTGCATGACAGCTCGATTGAGCTGTTGAGCGGGGTGGGGGATGTGGGGGCGCGGTTTAGGTTTTATTTGCGCTAGGGCTACCGAAAAGCGTCACGCTCGAAACAAGAAAGGCTGCAAACCGAAATTTGCAGCCTTTGTTTTGTGCGCTATCTGGTAGCGCCAGATTCAAAAGCCCTTGCAGCGTTTGAACCGGTCATCTGTGGCGGAGAAGGCGGGATTCGAACCCGCGGTGGGCTATTAACCCACACACGCTTTCCAGGCGTGCGACTTAAACCACTCATCCACCTCTCCGCATGTTTTGTACGTTTTACATCCTGTGGTGGCCAGGAAATAAAAAGCCAAGCGTGGACAGCTTGGCTGACAATTTCACCTGTTGACTGGCGGAGAGGGCGGGATTCGAACCCGCGGTGGGCTATTAACCCACACACGCTTTCCAGGCGTGCGACTTAAACCACTCATCCACCTCTCCAGTCGGTGAAGCGTGTATTCTAGCCTGAAATTTGGCGGCTTCCGGCAAAGAGGGTGGTTGTTTGGAAAAAATGCAGCGCCTCCGGAAGGGTTGGCGCTGCATGCGCGCTGGCCAGGTTCTTTACTGGCCCTTGCCGGTCTGGATCATGCGCATGGCCGAGGTGATCAGGCTGGAGACCTCGGTCATGTTGCTGGGGACGACCAGGGTGGTGGTCGCGTCGCTGGCCAGCTTGCCGTAGGCATCGACGGCTTGCTCGGCCACCTTCAGCTGCACGGCTTGCTCGCCGCCTGGCTGGCGGATGGCGGAGGCGATGCGCTCCAGCGCTTGCGCGGTTGCATCGGCCACGGCGGTGATCGATGCGGCCTCACCCTGTGCCTTGTTGATGGCGGCTTGCTTCTCACCTTCGGAGCGGGCGATGAAGGCTTCGCGTTCGCCGGTGGCGATGTTGATCTGCTCCTGGCGGCGGCCTTCGGATGCGGCGATCAGTGCACGCTTCTCACGCTCGGCGGTGATCTGGGCTTGCATGGAGCGCAGGATTTCTGCCGGTGGCGTCAGATCCTTGATTTCATAGCGCAGCACCTTGACACCCCAGTTCAGCGCGGCCTCGTCGATGGCCGAGACGATCTGGGCGTTGATCATGTCGCGCTCTTCAAAGGTCTTGTCCAGCTCCAGCTTGCCGATCACGCTGCGCAGCGAGGTCTGTGCCAGCTGGGTGACGGCCATGATGTAGTTGGACGAGCCGTAGCTGGCGCGCATCGGGTCGGTCAC
The DNA here is from genome assembly GCF_964277875.1 of uncultured Comamonas sp. Taxonomy (NCBI): domain Bacteria; kingdom Pseudomonadati; phylum Pseudomonadota; class Betaproteobacteria; order Burkholderiales; family Comamonadaceae; genus Comamonas; species uncultured Comamonas sp. Next base: position 218,319 of record NZ_CAXYJV010000050.1, on the reverse strand, counting down.
CTGGAAGTACAGGATGCCGTCCACCTGGAGCTGCGTATTGTCGCGGGTAATACAGATCTGGCTGGGCACATCCAGCGGGATTTCCTTCAAGCTGTGCTTGTAGGCCACTTTGTCGACAAAGGGGATGATGAAGCGCGGGCCGGGGGCCAGGGTGCCGGCGTAGCGGCCCAGGCGCTCTTTGATCCAGGCGTGCTGCTGGGGCACGATCTTGACGGACATCGCGATGAAGATGATGGCGATGACAAATATGATGATGGCGACTTCCATGGGCTCTCCTCGTGTGGGCGCAGGCGTTCGGGCATGCGCCGGTTTTAGCGGTGATGGGCTGGGGACGGGCCCCTGGCTCAAAGGGCCTGGCCATTACACCATGCAGGTGTGGCGGGCCAAGCGGGTGGGGCGGGGCATGGGTTCGGCAGTGCCTGTTATCTATGTTTGTATGCCCCAGTGATTGCACGCGGTTCTTAGTGTGCGGCGGGGTCGGCAGGTTCCACCAGCAGGCGGTTGCCGTCCAGCCGCACCACGCGGTAGGCGCCGGGCAGCGCTGGGTGCTGGCCCAGCAAGGTGGCCGACCAGGGCGCGCCCCGGTAGCGTACCTGGGCGGTGCGGTCGGCATCCCAATGGTCGATATGGACCTGTTCGCCAATGTCCAGGTGCATGTCCTGATCGCGCTCGCCCGACAGCAGCGAACCACGGCGCTTTTGCCGCATATAGCAGGCCAGCACGGTGGCGGCGCCCACGACGGCGGCGATGAGGATCTGCGCCACTTCGCTGGCACCCAGGTGCGCAGCGATGGCAGCGGCGGCCATGCCGATCGCGACCATCAGCAAATACAGGGTGCCGGTGAGCAGCTCGGCGACAACGGCCAGGCCGGTCAGCAGCCACCACACGGTTGAAATCTCCATAAGTCCCCCTCGTTGGAATAGGTTTGTAGGCCGATTGTGCGATATGCCGACCAATTTTGCGGCAATTGATGCAGGATACATAAAAAGGGCGTGCAAATTCCGTACACTTCGCGGCTGTTTCGATTGTTTTACTGAGGCCCGCGGCTGCGGGAACGCCCATGAAGTTTCGCTTTCCCATCGTCATCATTGACGAGGACTTTCGCTCGGAAAACACTTCCGGCCTGAGCATCCGCGATCTGGCGCATGCCATCGAGGAGGAGGGCTTTGAGGTGCTGGGCGTGACCAGCTATGGTGACCTGAGCCAGTTTGCGCAGCAGCAAAGCCGCGCCAGTGCCTTCATCCTGTCGATCGATGACGAGGAGTTCCAACTGGGCGGCGGTGATGACCAGATCGTGCACAACCTGCGTGACTTCATCACCGAAGTGCGCCGCAAGAATCCGGATGTGCCGATCTACATCTACGGCGAAACCAAGACCAGCCGCCACCTGCCCAACGACATCCTGCGTGAGCTGCACGGCTTCATCCACATGTTCGAGGACACGCCCGAGTTCGTGGCCAAGCACATCCTGCGCGAAGCCAAGAACTACCTCGAAGGCATTCAGCCACCGTTCTTCAAGGCGCTGCTGGATTACGCCGAAGACGGCTCCTACAGCTGGCACTGCCCCGGTCACGGTGGCGGTGTGGCTTTCTTGAAGAGCCCGATTGGCCAGATGTACCACCAGTTCTATGGCGAGAACATGCTGCGCTCCGACGTCTGCAACGCTGTGGAAGAGCTGGGCCAGCTGCTGGACCACAACGGCGCGATTGGCGAGAGCGAGCGCAATGCTGCGCGCATCTTCAATGCCGACCACTGCTTCTTTGTGACCAACGGTACCTCGACCTCGAACAAGATGGTCTGGCACCACACGGTGGCGCCGGGCGATGTGGTGGTGGTGGACCGCAACTGCCACAAATCCATCCTGCACTCCATCATCATGACGGGTGCGATTCCGGTGTTCCTGAAGCCCACGCGCAACCACTTCGGCATCATCGGCCCGATCCATGAGAGCGAGTTCTCGCCCAAGACCATCGAGGCCAAGATTGCTGCGAACCCGCTGCTCAAGGGAGTCGATCCAAAAACGGTTAAGCCCCGTGTGCTAACCCTGACGCAATCGACCTACGACGGCGTGCTCTACAACACCGAGACCATCAAGCAAAAGCTCGATGGCTATGTCGACAACCTGCACTTTGACGAAGCCTGGTTGCCGCATGCGGCCTTCCACCCCTTCTATGGCAGCTACCACGCCATGGGCAAGAAGCGCGCGCGCCCGAAGCACTCGGTGGTGTATGCCACCCAGTCCATCCACAAGCTGCTGGCTGGCATCAGCCAGGCATCGCACGTGCTGGTGCAGGACAGCCAGACCCAAAAGCTGGACTTCAACCTGTTCAACGAGGCGTACCTGATGCACACCTCGACCAGCCCGCAGTACAGCATCATCGCCAGCTGCGATGTGGCCGCTGCGATGATGGAGCCGCCTGGCGGCACCGCGCTGGTGGAGGAGTCGATCCTGGAGGCGCTGGACTTCCGCCGTGCGATGCGCAAGGTGGACGAGGAATTTGGCGAGGACGACTGGTGGTTCCAGGTCTGGGGCCCCGAAGCCCTGGCCGATGAAGGCGTGGGCTCGGCCCAGGACTGGATCATTCGTGGCCCGGATGCATCGCGCAAGACCAAGGGCAAGAACGGCAAGGAGTTCGACAACTGGCACGGCTTTGGCGATCTGGCCGATGGCTTCAACATGCTGGACCCGATCAAGTCCACCATCGTGACGCCCGGGCTGGACCTGGACGGCGACTTCGACGAGACCGGCATTCCCGCGTCCATCGTCACCAAGTACCTGGCCGAGCACGGCGTGGTGGTCGAGAAGACCGGTCTGTACTCGTTCTTCATCATGTTCACCATTGGTATCACCAAGGGCCGCTGGAACACGATGCTGACCGCGCTGCAGCAGTTCAAGGACGACTACGAGAAGAACCAGCCGATGTGGCGCATCCTTCCCGAGTTCTGCCAGCAGCACAAGCGCTATGAGCGCATGGGCCTGAAGGACCTGTGCCAGCACGTGCACCAGCTCTATGCCAAGTACGACATCGCCCGTCTGACCACGGAGATGTACCTGTCGGACCTGACGCCAGCGATGAAGCCTTCGGACGCGTTTGCGCACATCGCGCGCCGCAAGACCGAGCGTGTGGAGATCGACCATCTGGAAGGCCGCGTTACCGTGGGTCTGGTCACGCCTTACCCACCCGGCATTCCGTTGCTGATCCCTGGCGAAGTCTTCAACAAGAAGATCGTGGACTACCTCATCTTTGCGCGTGAGTTCTCCAAGCTCTGCCCAGGTTTTGAGACCGATATCCACGGCCTGGTCGAACTGGTGGACGAAGAAAGTGGCGAAGTGCGCTACTACGCGGACTGCGTCGCGATGGATGCCAGCGACCAGGCGATGCAAACCCAGGTGGTTTCTGCCCCGGTGGCATCTTCGAAGAAGCGCAGCCCCATGCTGGAAGGCAAGGCGCCCGCATCGTCGGCCAAAAAGCGCAGCACTGCTGCGATGAAGAAATCGCTCAACGCTGAAAAGCCCCTGGGTGATGCCAGCGAAGGTGTGGTGTCGCCCGTGGCCAAGACGCCGCAAGCGGCGCCCAAACCGCGCCGTGTGGCCAAGCCACGCACGCCCAAGGTCTGATCGGGCAGGGGCGTAACTGCGGGGAATTTTGAGTCCCTTGCTTTACGCTCGCCTCACCTCCAAAGCAGCGCAATGCGCTGCTTTTTTTATGCGCGTTCGTCGCTCATGGCGTGCTTGCCACGTCGCTTGCCGGGGAGGGTGGCATGCCTTCTTCACGCATGCGCCAAAAGCTGGCAAAGCGTGGCTTGCCGCTGTCGTGCACGCCACGGTAGCGGTAGGTGACCCAACTGCCGATGGCGGGCGGATCGCGGCGCTGCGCATCGCTCAAACCGCTGCCCAGTTTGAAGTCAATGCCATCGGCAGTGCGGACCAGCAAGGCGCCAGTCATCCCTTCGTATTTGCCGCGTCCCGGTGCATGCCCTACCACCTGGGCTTCGGCATCCTCATGCGGTTTGAGCTTGAGCACATCGCCGCTGCGTCCACTGCGGTAGGCAGCGCTGGCCTTGTGCAGCATCAGCCCTTCGCCACCTTCGCGCACGATGCGCTGCATCTGCGCCCTCAGGCGGGCTTCGTCGCTCTCCCGCCATTGCGGCGTGGCCTGTACCCAGGGCTGCTGCACAGCGTCTACAAACTGCGCAATGGCCTGCAGGCGCTCGGTAAAACTGCCGGGCGTGGCAGGCGCATCAAACACCATGAAGTGCAGGGCTTGCCAGTCGGCATCCGCCGGCGTGGCTTTGCTGGTGATGGACTGGGCGCGTGCAAACTGGCCGCGCCCGGCCCATAGCTCACCCTCCATCGGCGTGGCTGGCCAGCCAGCGGTGTACCAGGCCGGGGCGGCAATGGCTGTGCCTTGGCGGGTCCACAGGGCTTGGCCATCCCAGTAGCCGCGCACTCCGTCGTATTTCTCACTCACCCAGTACTGCTGCAGATCCAAGCCACCGGGGTATTTTTGCGCAAGCCACAAGGCTGGCTTGTTGCTGGCATGGGTTAGTACTGCCCAGCAGCAGAGCACGGCGGCCAGCCAGAGCTGGCGCCAACTGGGTAAGAAACAACTACGCATGCAGCCCCCTCCAAATAGCGACCGGGATGGTCGTCTATCAGCATGCTAGCGGCGATAGCGCAAGGCTGTCACCCGCGGCTGTGGTTCTGCGCGGTAAGCAGATGTTGGGGCCTCCTGCTGAGGCCCCGTGGGTTCAGTGGGGGCGCGACTGCAGGCGTGCGTACAGGCCGCCCAAGTCGATCAGTTCCTGGTGCGTACCTTGCTCCACGACCTGGCCGCGCTCCATCACCACCACACGGTCGGCATGTTCGATCGTGGACAAGCGGTGGGCAATGACCAGGGTGGTGCGGCCCTGCATCAGGCGCGAGAGGGCTTCTTGCACCAGACGTTCGGACTCGGTGTCGAGGGCCGACGTGGCTTCGTCCAGGATCAGGATCGGCGCATTCTTGTACAGCGCGCGGGCAATGGCCAGGCGCTGGCGCTGGCCGCCCGACAGCTGGTTGGCATTGTGGCCGACCAGGCTGTAGATGCCCTGCGGCTGGCGTTCGACAAAGTCCTGCAGATTGGCAGCAGCCAGGCATTCGAGCAGGCGTTTTTCGTCCACATCCTGGCCCAGCGCTACATTGGCGGCGATGGTGTCGTTGAACATCACCACGTCCTGGCTCACCATCGCAAACTGGCTGCGCAGGCTGTGCAGGTCCCAGTCGCCCAGCGCCACGCCATCAATGCTGATCTGGCCCTCGCTGGGCTCCACAAAGCGCGGCAGCAGGTTGACCAGCGTGGTCTTGCCGGCGCCTGACGGGCCGACCAGCGCCACCACTTCGCCGGGGTGGATGGTCAGGCTCAGGTGGCGCAGCGCCGGGGCCTTGTCTTCACCAAACCCCACGCTCACATCTTGCAGCGCAATGGCCCCACGTGCTTGTTCCGTCTTGTAGCCACCGCCCTGTTCGGGCGGAATTTCTTCGAGCAAGCCCAGTCCGCGTTCCAACGCAGCTACGCCCCGGGTCAACGGGTTGGCCACATCGGCCAGGCGGCGGATGGGTGCAATCAGCATCAGCATGGCGGAGATAAAGGCCACAAAGCCGCCGACGGTCACATCCTTGGCATTGATGCCGGTGGTGCGGCTTTGCCACAGCGCAATGCAGATCACCGCAGACAGTGCGACGGCGGCCAGCAGCTGGGTGAGAGGCGTCATCGCTGCCGATGCGATGGTGGCCTTGATGGCCAGCTGGCGCAGCTTGCGGCTCAGAATCTGGAAGCGGCCCGACTGGCTGGCCTGGGCGGCGTGGATGCGCACCATGCGGTGGGCCAGCACGTTTTCTTCGACCACATAGGCCAGCTCATCGGTGGCCTGCTGGCTGGCCTTGGTGATGTGGTAGAGGCGCTTGGAGAGCTTCTTCATGATCCACGACACGCTGGGCAGCAGCACGGCGACGATCAAGGTCAGCTGCCAGTTCAAGTAAAGCAAATACATCAACAGTGCAATGACCGTGAAGCCATCGCGCGAGAGCATCAGCAAGGCCTGCACGATGAGTGTGGATCCGTTTTGCACCTCATACACCACGGTGTTGGACAGCGCACTGGCCGATTGCTTGGTAAAAAGGCCCAGGTGTGCATCGAGCACCCGGCCGAAGAGGTTCTCGCGCAGGCGCATCATGCCGTCATTGGCAATGCGTGCGAGTGCGTATTGGTTGATGAACTGCGCCAGACCTCGGATGAAAAAGACGCCGACGATGGTGACCGGCACTGCCCACAGCGGCAAGGTGCCACCGGTGAAGCCCTGGTCCAGCAAAGGCTTGAGCAGTGCGGGAATAGCCGGCTCGGTGCCTGCTACCACGATCGTGGCCAGGATCGCCAGTACCCAGGTCCAGCGTTGGTAGCCAAAGTAGGGGGCCAGGCGCGACAGGCGTGCGCGCAGTGGCATCTGCGCAACGCTAGCGGCCGGATTGTGGCCTTCAGCGCCCGCTGGCGCGTCAGATGCACGTGCAGAAGATGGTTTTTCAGTTGTGGACATGTAGAGGTGATTCTAAAATGCACGGCTGTCGACGTTGAACGATAATAAAGAATTTGTGGGGTGTGTAACATCCTGCAGCCTTCAGGGCTTGTCATGCATAGCGCATTTATGATGGTCGGTAATGACTAAAACTCGCTTCCCATCTCTTCTCTCGGAGGCGGCCAAGCCGCTATTCCATCGTCGTCACGTTCTAGGTGCTGCACTCGCAGCCCCTGCAGTTCCCGCCCTGGCGCAGTTCCGGGTTGAGATCAGTGGCGTTGGCATCAAGCAAATCCCCATCGCCTTGCCCAAGTTCCGGGGCGAAGATGCGTCGCCGCAAAAGATCTCTGCCATCGTGCAGGCCGATCTGATCCGCAGCGGTCTGTTCAAGCCGGTCGATGCTTCAGGCGAACAACTCGATGAGAGCTCGCGTCCCGATGTCGCCAAGTGGTCGGCCGCAGGCGCCGAGTACCTGTCGGTCGGTAGCGTGACCCGGGGCGCCAATGGCTTTGATGTGCGTTTTCGTCTGTGGGATGCTGTCAAGGGCGCCGACATGGGCGGTCAGAGCTACAGCGTGCCGCAAGCCGATTTGCGCTTGGTGGCGCACAAGATTTCGGACTACATCTACGAAAAGATCACCGGCGAAAAAGGCGTGTTCTCGACCCGCATCGCCTACGTGACCAAGGCCGGCCCCCGCTACACGCTGTGGGTGGCAGACTCGGACGGTGAGAATGCACAGTCGGCACTGGCCAGCCCAGAGCCCATCATCTCGCCCACCTGGTCGCCCGCCGGCACGCAGCTGGCCTATGTGTCTTTCGAGTCGCGCAAGCCCGTGGTCTATGTGCACGAGGTCTCGTCCGGCCGCCGCCGCCTGATCGCCAACTTCCGGGGCTCCAACAGCGCACCGGCCTGGTCGCCGGATGGCAGCACCTTGGCGGTCACCCTGAGCCGCGATGGCGGCTCGCAGCTCTATACCATCCCTTCGAGCGGTGGTGAGCCTCGCCGTCTGATGCAAAGCAGCGGCATTGACACCGAGCCTACCTATTCGAAGGACGGCCGCTATATCTACTTCGTCAGCGACCGTGGCGGTGCGCCGCAGATCTACCGCGTAGGCGCCCAAGGCGGCAACGCCGAGCGCGTCACGTTTAGCGGGTCCTACAACATTTCTCCTTCCATCAGTCCTGATGGCAAGACACTCGCTTACATCACGCGCGCCGGTGGTGGATATAAATTGCAGGTCATGGATCTGGCTTCCGGAACTCCAGTGTCGGTCACAGACACCACAAGTGATGAAAGCCCCAGTTTTGCTCCGAACAGCCGACTCATCGTCTATGCAACCCGCGAAGGCGGTCGTGAAGCCCTCATGACCACGACGCTGGACGGCAAGATCAAAGCACGACTGGCAGGGCAGAGCGGAGACATACGGGAGCCCGATTGGGGCCCATACCAGCCCTAAGATTGGTTTTGGCGAGTCAATTATTTTTATACGAGAAAATCGTTTCGGAGAGTTATACATGTTGTCATTGAAGAAAGCTTCGTTGGCCCTGGTGGCCGCTGCCGTGTTGGCTGGTTGCAGCTCTGCACCTCCTCTGGATAACGCACCTGTCGAAGACAAGGGTGGCGTTACCGCCGGTCAAGGCGCTGGCACCGGTGGTGCAGGCCAAAGCACGGTGCCAGGCGTTGACCTGAACAGCAGCGCAGCCAACGGCCAAGGCCCCGTCGGCGTTGCACGCATTGTTTACTTTGACTTCGACAGCTACTCGGTCAAGCCAGATGCACAATCGATGCTGGATGCACACGCACGCTTCCTGAAGGCCAACCCGTCGCGCAAGGTCATGCTGGAAGGCAACACCGACAACCGCGGTGGCCGTGAGTACAACCTGGCCCTGGGCCAAAAGCGTGCTGAGGCCGTGCGCCGTTCGCTGACCGTGCTGGGCGTGAGCGACAGCCAACTCGAAGCCGTGTCGTTCGGCAAGGAAAAGCTGGCTGCTGAAGGTAACTCGGAAGATGCGCACGCCCAAAACCGCCGCGTTGAACTGAACTACCGTTAAAGGCTCCATGAACCTCACTCGCAGTACTCCCCGTTGGATTGCATTGGCCGCATTGATGGCCTGTGCAAGTACCTCCCAGGCCGCTTTGTTCGAAGATGGCGACGCACGCCGCGCCATCCTTGAGCTGCGTCAGCGCGTTGATCAGCTGACGCAAGGCAACAACCAAAATGGTGAGGACACCTCGCAAGTGCGTCGCAGCCTGCTGGACTTTCAATCGCAGATTGAATCCATGCGTGGAGAGATGAACAAGCTGCGTGGCGAAAACGAAACTCTGCGACGTGAGGTTGCCGATCTGAAGCGCGGTCAGACTGATTTGGCCAAGGGTGTTGAAGCCCGGCTCCAGCAGTTTGAACCCGTTTCGGTCACTGTGGATGGGCAGGAGTTCAAAGCTGACCCTGCTGAAAGGCGAGATTTTGAAGCCGCCCTGGGCGTGTTTCGCACCGGCAAGTTTGCCGATGCTGCTGGCGTGTTCAGCAGTTTCATCCAGCGTTATCCCAAGAGTGGCTACGTGCCCTCGGCACGCTTTTGGCTGGGCAATGCGTACTACGCTACCCGCGACTACAAGCCTGCCATCGATAATTTCAAGCTGATCCTGGCCCAGGCGCCCGAACACATGCGTGCGCCTGATTCGGCACTGTCGATTGCCAATTGCCAGATCGAGCTCAAGGACACCAAGGCTGCCCGCAAGACCTTGGAAGACCTGATTGCTGCCTACCCGCAAAGCGATGCGGCGACGGCGGCCAAAGAGCGCCTCTCCAAGCTGAAGTGATATGAGTGCACCGTCTCCATCGGCGCCCGATCGGCAGGACGCCGAGGTGGACGTTGACACGCAAAGGCGCTTTGGCGGCTTGGACCGCCTGTTTGGTGTCGGGCCGGCCGCGCAAATGCGCGCAAGCTGCATCGCCGTGATCGGCATCGGGGGCGTAGGCTCCTGGACGGCCGAAGCGCTGGCTCGAAGTGGAGTTGCCCGCCTTCGGCTGATCGACCTGGACAATGTGGCCGAGTCCAACATCAACCGGCAGATCCATGCATTGACCGACACGATTGGCATGGCCAAGGTCGATGCGATGCGCGAGCGCATCCGCCAGATCAACCCCCATTGTGTCGTCGAGGTGGTCGAAGACTTCCTCACCGCCGAGAACTGCGCTGCACTGCTTGACGGCGTCGACGGCTTTGTCGATGCCTGCGACCAGGTGCGTGCCAAGGCCGCGATGGCCAACTGGGGGCGGCGCAACCAGCGGCCTTTTGTCTGCATCGGTGCGGCGGGCGGCAAGCGCCTGGCATGGAAGGTGGAGCAGGCCGACCTGTCGCAGACGACGCACGACCCTTTGCTTGCCCAGGTGCGCTACCGTCTGCGCAAAGAATATGGCGCCCCCAAGGATGGCAAGAAGATGAACGTGGCCTGCATCTACAGCCAGGAAGCCGTTGCCGGCCCTGATCCTTCTTGCGCAGTCGATGGTGATGGTTCGCTGAACTGCCACGGCTATGGGTCGTCAGTGGCGGTGACCGCAACCTTTGGTATGTGCGCTGCGAGCTGGATTCTGGAAAAATTGGCGCATTCCCAAAAATGACAAAAAACCTACGCTATAATCTAAGTCTGTTGTGAGCAAGACCTCTTCTTAGGAATTTGTCAAGCAAACGCGGCGGGTCTTTAGCTCAGTCGGTAGAGCAGCGGACTTTTAATCCGTTGGTCGCGAGTTCGAATCTCGCAGGACCCACCAAACATTGGTTATAGGAATCAAGCCCTTGCGCAAATCGCGCAGGGGCTTTTTTTTGTCTGTTGTTCCGCAATCTCAGGGAATATTCCGCAATCTGTCGGTTGGCTTTGCAGCTGCGCACGCACTCAGACAGAAAAAAAAGCCACCGGCTAGGATGGCTTAAATGCCCGCAGGGTACGGGCGGGAGGGATCTCTGCAAAGGGCTGATTCGTCAGCAATGCCAATGACTTGCGACGATCGTAAGCAAGCATCTGGGTGGGAGTTTGTCTCTCCTGTGAAGCTGTATGTAACTCTTTGAAACTAAACCGTTGGCCCGCGTTCATCGCTTCCGGCCTAGTGGCTTGAGCTTTTGCAACGGGTATTTCTGCTGCCGCGTGTTTCATGGATTCCGTTCGAGCGTAACCGCGCCATGTCATCCGCATGTTTCCATGGCCGGTCTTGGCGGAGACAAGGCACTGTGCTGCGGGATCCCAGCGTCCATATGCCCCGTCTCACCGTCACTGAGCGGCGAGTGTCTCTGCTGGCTGCGGCAGCCCAGTCCACCCACCTGCCAGTGCCTTGTACAGCGCAATGCTCGAACGTACGCCAGCGATCTGGCTTTGGGCTCGGGCATCCTGCGCTGCCAGCTGCTCACGCTGGGCTTCCAGCACTTCGTACAAGCTGATGGAGCCGCCTCGGTACATGCGCTGGGCCAGCTGCTCAGCCTGGTCCCTTTCGGCCTGCGCTTCCTTCAAAGCGCTGAGCTCGTCGCGGTTGCGATGCACTGTTGCCAACGCGTTCTCGGTTTCTTCCAGCGCCAGCAGCACACTTTGCTGGTACAGCGACAGGGCCTCGGCGGCATCTGCCTGGCTCGCTGCAATGCGGGCGCGCACGCGGCCCACATCCAGGAACGACCAGTCGATGCCGAGAAAGGCACTGCTTTGCAAGGTGTCACCCGCAAAAAGATGGCGGCCGGCCAGCGTGGTGCTGCCCAGCACAGCGCCCAGCGAGAGGCGGGGGAACAAGTCCGCTGTCGCGACACCAATGCGTGCTGTGGCGGCATGGAGGCGCAATTCTGCTGCGGTGATGTCAGGCCTGCGCCGCAGCAGGTGAGCGGGCGCCCCCGGGTCCAGCGCGGGTGGCATGGCTGGCAACGCAGCTGTGTTGGAGAGCTGGGCTGACAAGCGATCCGGCGAAAGACCCAGCAGCACTGCCAGACGATGCTGTTGAACCGCCATCTGCGTCTGCCATCCGGGAACCCGCGCCTGCGTGTTCAGCCACTGAGCCCTCGCACGGGCGGCGTCCAGATCGGTGCTGCTTCCTGCCTGCAAGCGCCGCTCGACCAGCCGCAGGGTGCCAAGCTGGTTTTTCTCAGCAGCCTGTGCAATCTGCAGGCGCAGCTGGGCGCCGCGCAATTGGGTGTAGGCGTCTGCCACCTGTGCTGCGATGATGATTTGCAGTCCCGCGACATCGGCTTGCGTCGCTTGCATGCTGGCCTGCGCTGCCTCCACCGACCGCGAGATGCGCCCCAGAAAATCCAGCTCCCATTGCGCGGTGATGGCACTGCTGTAGAGGCGAGCCGACCGGGGCTGCCCCGGGCTGGTTTGCGCAGCACTGCGCTTTTGCTGCCGGCCCTCGGCGTTCATTGTGACGGTGGGGAAGCGATCCATTCCTGATTGCCTGAAAAGCGCCTCCGCCGACTGGAGCCTTGCCAGCGCCGCACCCAGGTCGTTGTTGTTCTGCAGCGCTTGCTGTACCAGCTGGGTGAGTAGCGGGTCGCCAAACTGGTTCCAGAATGGGGCATCTTGGATATCGGTGGAAAGCAATGGAGCCGCGTCTGCCTGCGCAGACCTATGCTGCTGTGCAAACCGGGTGGGCAGGCTGTCTTCTGCAAGCGGCGAATGAAAATCGGGCCCTACTGCGCTGCAGCCTGACAAGCTGATGCAGCAGGCGGCAGCGATGCTTCGCAGATGGAAGTATTTAGTCATGTGCCAGCTCCTTGGCGATTACAGGTGCTGCACGGCCGGGCTTCAATGCCTCTGCAATGTCGGGTGTATGCAGCTGGGTGCCACTGAGCTTGCGCAAGGTGACATAGAACACCGGCGTGAGGAACAGCCCAAAGAGCGTGACACCCAGCATGCCGGAGAAGACAGTAATGCCAGTGGCAGCGCGTACTTCCGCGCCAGCGCCCTTGCCGATCAGCAGCGGCACGGCGCCGGCAATGAAGGCAATGGATGTCATGACGATGGGGCGCAGGCGGAGCCTGCATGCTTCGCGTGCGGCATCCCAGGTGCTGGCACCTTGCATCTCGCGTTCGCGGGCGAATTCCACAATGAGGATGGCGTTCTTGCAGGCCAGGCCCATCAGCACCACCAGGCCCACCTGGACAAAGACATTGTTATCGCCGCCTGACAGCCAGACGCCAAACAGCGCCGCACAAATGCAGACGGGTACGATCAGAATCACGGCCAACGGCATGGTCCAGCTCTCGTACAGCGCGGCAAGCACCAGGAACACCAGCATCACTGCCAGGGTGAATACGACGGCTGCGGCATGGCTTTGCTCGACTTGCTGGTAGCTCATGTCCGTCCAGGCCAGTTCAATGCCCGGCGGCAAGGTCTTGTCCGCAATGTCACGCAGCTTCAGCAGTGTCTCGGACGACGACAGAACGGCAGGATCGGCATCACCGATGAGGTCGGCAGCCGGAAAGCCGTTGTAGCGCAAAACCGGATCGGGCCCGTAGCTGGGCACGATGGACACCATGGAGGCCAGCGGCACCATATCACCCCGGTTGTTGCGCGTTTGCAGTTTTCCGATGTCCTCTGCCGTCTGGCGGTGGCTGGCGTCGGCCTGCAGCACGACGCGGTAGACGCGGCCCAGCGCATTGAAGTCATTCACGTAGACCGAACCCAGATAGGCCTGCAGGGTCTGGAATAGGTCGCTCAAGGCGACGCCCTGGGCTTTCGCCTTGGTGCGATCCACCTTCACGTCGAGCTGCGGAATATTGGACTGGTAGGCGCTGACGGGGTAGTGCATGCCCGGGGTCTTGGCAATCTCTGCCTGAAACGCTCCCAGCGCTTGCTGCAGGGCTGCATAGCCCAGGCCGGCGCGGTCTTTCAGAAACAGCGAATAGCCCGATCCATTGCCCAAACCCTGGATCGGCGGCGGCATCAGCGCGTAGCCATAGCCGCCCTCCATGCCCGCGAGCTTTTGGTTGAGCGCATTGCTGATCTCCGTCGCGCTGCGCTGGCGCTCCGCAAAAGGCTTGAGGATCACATAGGCGCTGGTGAGATTGGGTGTATTGGTTCCCTGCAGCGCATTCATTCCGGCAAAGGCCGGCACCGATTCCACCCCGTCGATGGCCAGGGCGTGGCGCGTGAGTTCTTGCGTCACTGCATCGGTGCGTTGCAGCGATGCGCCCTCGGGCAATTTGGCGCCGGCAAACAGGTAAAGCTTGTCCTGCATCGGGATAAAGCCACCGGGCACCTGGTTGAACAGCAGGGCGGTGGCACCCAGCAGCGCCAGGTAGATGGCAAACACCAGCCCGCGCCCCTGGAATGAACGCGCCACCGCATGTTCATAGCGCTGCGCGCTGCGGTCGAACAGGCGGTTGAAGCGCCTGAAGAACCAGCCCAGCCCCGTGTCCATGCTGCGCGCCAGCCAGTCTTTGCGCGCGCCGTGGCCCTGCAGCAGCTTGGCCGCAAGGGCGGGCGACAAGGTGAGCGAATTGATGGCCGAGATGACGGTCGAGATGGCAATCGTCACCGCGAACTGCTTGTAGAACTGGCCAGTGATGCCATCGAGAAACGCCATGGGCACAAACACGGCGCACAGCACCAGCGCAATGGCGATGATGGGGCCTGACACCTCCTGCATGGCCAGGTGCGCGGCATCGCGCGGGCTGTGGCCTTTTTCGATGAAGCGTTCCACATTCTCGACCACGACGATGGCGTCGTCGACAACGATCCCGATCGCCAGTACCAGTCCGAACAAGGTCAGGGTATTGATCGAGTAGCCCAGCAGGTACAGCCAGGCAAAGGTGCCGACAATCGATACCGGCACCGCGAGCAGCGGGATGATGGAGGCGCGCCAGGTCTGCAGAAAGACAATGACCACCAGGACGACCAGGACCACGGCTTCGATCAACGTGTGCTGTACCGCCTTGAGCGAATCCCGCACAAAGACGGTCGGGTCCCAGAGGTATTTGAACGCGGTGTCGGGCGGCAGGTCGCCGGACAGGCGTTCCAGCGTCTTGTACACCTCTTGGGCCACGCCCAGCGCATTGGCGCCCGGTGTCAGAAAGATGCCGATGGCTGCCATGGGTTTGTTATCCAGAGAGGCTCTCAGTGTGTAGTCGCTGGCACCCAGCTCCAGCCGGGCCACATCGGACAGGCGCACCAGTTGCCCATCAGCGCCTGTCTTCAGCACAATGCTGCCGAACTCCTCTTCGCTCTGCAGACGGCCTTGCACGTTGATGGACAGCAAGGTGTCCGTAGCGCGGCCACTGGGCTCGGCGCCGAGCTGGCCCGCTGATACCTGGACGTTCTGTTCGCGCACGGCGGCAATGACCTGGTCGGTGGTCAGCTGGCGGGCTGCGACCTTGTCCGGGTCCAGCCATATGCGCATCGCATAGTCACCAGCGCCGTAGACGCCGACGTCGCCAATGCCGGGGAGGCGCGCGAGTTCACCCTTGACGCGCAAGGTGACGTAATTGCGCAGATACAGCGTGTCGAGGCTGCCAGTCGTGGAGACGAGGCCGACATACATCAGCGGCGTGGCCGATTGCTTTTGCGTGGTGATTCCGTACTGGCGCACCTCTTCGGGCAGGCGGCTTTGGGCCTGGCTCACCCGGTTTTGCACCCGCACCGCAGCGGCGTCGGGGTCGGTGCCCGGGCGGAAGGTGGACACCACCTGCAGGCTCCCATCCGAGGCCGCGACGGACTTCATGTACATCAGCCCTTCGACGCCATTGATCGCCTCTTCCAGCGGCACTGCCACTGATTCGGCGATTTCCTTGGGGTTGGCGCCGGGGTAGGTCGCACGCACGACCACGCTGGGGGGAACGACTTCGGGGTATTCGCCAGACGGCAGCTGAGGAATCGCAATCAGTCCTACGGCGAACATGATGACCGACAGCACGATCGCGAAGATGGGCCGGTCGATGAAGAATTTGGAGAAGTCCATGTGTCCTTTGCTCATGGCTGCGCTTTCTGGGCGGGTTTCTGCGTTTCCGGCAGCGCGGCGCCCGCAGCTTGGCTGTCCAACCTCTGGGGTGCCAATGGCATGCCGGGGTAAAAAATGCGCTGCATGCCTGCCACCACCAATTGCTCGCCGGGCGCAAGCCCCGACTCGACGATGCGTCTGCCGTCCACCATCCTCCCCAACTGCAGATCGCGCCTTTGTGCACGCTGGGCAGCGTCCACGACATAGACGTATTTGCGGCTCTGGTCGGTAAGCACTGCCTTGTCGTCAATCAGTACGGCGGTGACCGTGCTGCGCTCCTGCATTTGCACCCGCGCAAACATGCCCGGCTTGAACAGTCCTTGGTCGTTATTCAACGTGGCGCGCAGTGCCACCGTGCCCGTCTGCGGATCCAGCCGGTTGTCGGTGAAGCCCACGCGGCCCGTGTGCGGAAAGCCTTCATCGCTGACCAGGCCGACACGCACCATCGCATCGCTCGGGGCCGCGCTGCTGTTTTGCATGCCGCGCAGCAGGCTTTGCTCATCGGCATCGAAATGCACATACACCGGATTTTGAGAAACCACGGTCACCAGGACACTGTCGTCCGCGCGCGCAAGGTTGCCGGTGGTCAGCAGCGCGCGTCCGGCTATTCCCGCAATGGGGGCACGAACTTCGGTGAAGCCCAGATCCAGTTGGGCGGCGGCCACCGCAGCTTCGGCAGCCGCTACCTGGGCTCGGGCTTGGGCCAGTGTTCCGGCACGGTTATCGGCTTCTTCAGCAGCGATGGCGCGGTCCGCCACCAAGTCGCGTGCACGCCGGTCCTGCGTGGCAGCCAATTCCGCCGCCGCTTTGGCACGCTGTAGTTGTGCCTGTGCGCTCGCCAGCGAGGCCCGATAGGGGCGGGCATCGATGCTGAACAGCAACTGGCCTTTGCGCACGGGCTGCCCCTCGCGGAAATGGACATGTTCGATGTAGCCTGCCACGCGGGAGCGGATCTCCACGGTTTCCTGCGCAGCAATCCGGCCGTTGAACTGGTTCCACAGCTGTACCGGCTCAGCGCGTACCGTGGCAGTCGTGACGGCGGCTGGCGCTGGTTCGCCCGGCGCACTGCTGTCCTCTGGTGGCTTTGGGGGTCCACAGGCTGTGAGTGCGGCGGACAATGCAAGGGATAGCGTGATCACGCGCACGGCAGATGCCATCGCAGGACCTGTGCCAGCAGCAGTCGCCTGCGGGCAGATCTCTGATCTCATATTGGAATTCCTTTTCTTGAAGACTCGGGCGTCTACCGTCCTGAGCGGCAAGCGACGGGGACGCAGAAGGGCTCAATGACTTGCGAGAAAAAATTTCCCTCGTCATTGCCGGAGCGGATTCTTCAAGTTAAAGTTAACTTTAAGTCAAGCGAAAAGGAAGAAGCACCATGACTCCTGGGGATGATGAACTGCTGCCCATCGGAAATATCGCAAAGCGCAGCGGCGTCAACGCGTCGGCGCTGCGTTACTACGAGTCACTGGGCTTGATCGAATCAGTGCGAAGCGCTTCGGGGCATCGCCGTTACCGGCGTTCAGCACTGCGCCGGGTGGCCTATATCGTGTTCGCGCAGCGGCTGGGATTTCAGCTCGAGGAGATCGCGTCGCAATTGGAGGGCCTGCCCAAGCACCATGCGCCCTCTGGGGAGGAATGGCGTGGCCTGTCGAAGATCTGGATCGCGCGGGTGGATGAGCGCATTCAGGAACTGACGCATCTGCGCAAAAGTCTTGAGAACTGCATCGGCTGTGGCTGCCTGTCGATGAAGGTCTGCCACGTGTTCAACCAGGCGGACTATATTGGCAAACGGGGTGCTGGTCCCCGGTTGTGGCTGGGCGATACGCTGAAAGCTGCAGAGGAGTGATGGTGGGCGCGGTGGTCTGCCTCGCGGGTACGGCCACGCGGCAGAGAATCCGTTGGCACGAATGCTGGGGATGGGCCCCAGTTGAATGGGCCGCTGGTTCCGGGCGGCTGGTCTTCCCGGTCATTCAACAGCCCGCTGTCCTTACTTGAGGTCGTGCCGCCTCAGCGCATTCTGGGTGCGCCGGAAAAAGGGGAGGGCCCTGGATGTCTGGTCCAGACCAGGCTGCACGGCACCTTCCTGCTGGGGCGGCGCATAGTGCTTTCCCGGAAACAGGCTTTCTTCAATCTTTCTAAAGGTTCTAGGGCCCACGCTGGGCATCAGCAGCAGCTTTTCTGGGTAGCTCTGGGCTGCCTGTTCAATGGTCGTAATGCCATTTCTTGCCAGTACCCTCCACAGGTGCGGAGGCAGCAAGCCTTGCAGAGTAGGGGCCGCATCGAACAATGGGTGTGCAGTGCTGGTATTCATCTCTAGCCATCCAACAAGGTGGTACTGAAACTCAGCAACCCCGGTTGGGCGGTTAAGCGAGGAGCTGCTGAGTTATAAGCATAGAGAGGATGAGTAACAATTGGTATCACTGAAAATAGTGATTCTGTCAGCGTTTACACCGCACAACGCGAGGCTGCAATATTCCAGATCCAAAAGCCGGAATCGCCAATCACCTCGCAGTGTTCTCCAAGAGCAAAGCGCCTCCGAATTAAGGCCAGACACGATATGCAGCTATCAGGTGCAAGCACCCTGCACATGGGGCCGGTGCGCGGCGAACAAGGTTCCGGAGTCGTTCCACTTCATTCAATGCCGTCTTTGCCAAGCTGATGGCGGCAGTGAGAGTATCCAGCCAAACGCGTCTGAAGATGTGCGCAACTGGTGCGGATAGGCCAGCTTGCCAGTAGCGCTGGCATGCCTATCGCTTATTCCAATTCCAGATCCAGGCGCCGCTTGGCCATGCTCAGGTTGTCTTCCAATGCGGAAAAGCGTAGCGAGTAGTCGTACTTTGTCTCTCCCGCCTTGGCATCTATGCCGTCCAGAAAAGTCATGAAGGCCACCTGGTAGTCCTTGAGAGCCTTTTTGGCATCGCTTCCCTTGGCTTTGCCGAGCACCTTTTTATAGACCTCCTTGGATGCTTTCGACACAGCGCCTCTGCAGCCCAGAAAATCGCTGTAAGCCTGCTGCAGAGTCGTTTCGCCCTGGCCAACCTTCAACAGTCCAATCATATATTCCTCCTTGCAGATCATGGCCTTGATTTTCAAGGTCTCGTATGCAGAGGCTTCTTGCGATGCAGGGCTGGCGTGTGCCAGACCTGCGTATACCAAAAAAATACAGGTGAGTGAAACCTTGAAGCGAGACAACATAGAAAACGCCTTGTGTGCTTGGGATGGAGGCAGTTTAGCGGCCAGTCGAGCAGTGGTCCGTGTTTGGTGTCGCCAGGCGACATTTTCAGCAGAAGCTCGCTGCCCTTTCTGCGTGCGTGTTTTTGCGCATCCATATGAATTCAACCTTCATGCCGCTGACCGGCGGTGCTAGGCGTCCGGCAGCGTCTGTTCCACTGCTGGGCATGGCTATCCTGCATCTGTATATGGCGTACAGCATGCAGGCACGTCACCTCTCCAGTCTTCAGCGATCGGGGAGCGAAGCATCTGCAAGCTGCCCGATGGGCGGGTAATCGACGAATGAACATGCGACAGGCGGGATCTTCACTAAATGGCTACCTCCCGAGCCAAAAAAAGGCCACCCGAAGGTGGCCTGAGGCGCTGAAGAAAAGCCGTTCCTGATCGCTCAGGATGTTCATGCAAATCTAGAGAGGGAGGGAGGATGGTGCATGAACCCGGCAAATCATTAGATATATTCTATAGATTTATGCAAATCGATTCTTGAAGGGTATTCCCTAGGTCTGAGCCAAGGACAGCCTGGGATCAGCAGGCTCTCCACCGGTGAATGGCGCCAGTTGGTCTCAAGTACGCGCCCATGTTCAGCCGACCATCAGCTATACCGGTTGCCTGCTTGAGCATCTCCAAATATCAACTGCCAAGGCCGCGGGGTAGGGGTGTGGACCCATTGATATGGAGGGCGTGGGAACTCTCTACATAGCCAGACTGCGACTCGAACCCCTCGCTATGCAGCGAGGCGAACCAGGACAGAGGGCTTGGTGCCTACCCAGCCCAGGCCTGCCCAACGAGCGGCCGCACTCCGCTGAGAAAGCGCCTTCCTTGCCCGCGAGAGGCGCTATGACAAGCTCAGCTCACTAGCAAGCTTCCCGCATCGAGCGACGGCGGACGTAAAAGATCATCGTTGACGCCCATCGCCAGGCTGGCGCGCTCAATGGCTTGCCAAAGCTGCGGGGGCATCTGCAGAATTTCTTCCGGGGTGGTGGACTGGTCGATCCATGCGCTGATCTCACCATGTTGGTCATGGGTGAGCAGGTCCAGACTCAGCATTTCGTCGATGGTTTTCATAACAATCAAGCGGTGGGCATGACAACGTGACCAGGGTCAGCTGCCAGCGGCAATCAAAGGGAAATCTCGGCGAAGGGGGAGCGGGGGCTTAAGTCGGCTGAGAACGCCAAGGAGAGGGGGCTGCCTGCGGCGGGTCTCCATGTGCTTGCAGGCCTGGGCAGCGATGGCGTTGCGCGTTGTGGGCCATGGGATCCTCCTGGTGTTATGCCCCACTGTAACCGGTTCCTGGGGGCGCTCAGGCAAATTGGCCGCCACGCAACATGGTCCGTGGAGATGGTCTTACAGAAGGTGCTGGGCCAGCCGTGGACGGGGAATGACCGATGGCGCAGCGACACAGGCAGTCTGGCATTTCGCCGGACAATAGCGGCTGTAGAAAACAAGGAACTGTTGTGAGCCCTTCCCCTGAACATGCGGATCTGATTGCCAGCTACCAAAAGCTGGTGGCCGAGGTCAACAAGAAAACGGATCTGGTGCGTGTTGCATCGCTCAAAGGCCCTCAGGCCATGCGTGCCGCGATGGCCACTGCTGAGAAAGCCGAGCGCCGGCGCGATGTCATGGCATCGAAGCTGGCCGCCCTGGGCGTAGTGCTGGGTGATTGAGCGCTACCAGCAATCGCAGCTAAGTATCAGCCTGCCCAGCCGATGAGGCGGCGCGGCGAAAAAGGCATGCCGCATGCCTTGCCCGAGAGCCTGAGGCGTGCGACCCAACCCCCAGCGCTCAGACCGGCGCGCAGAACGCCCGGTTGGGATAGAGAATATCGGTCAGCACATGCTGGCCACGGGTCTGCAGCAGGTAGGTGCCTGGACCACCATCGGCAATGGCCTGCTCCAGCAGTTGCAGGAATTGCTGGCGATGGTGGACATCATCGGGCAGCCAGGCAGAGGCAGCAGCGGCGTTGTCTGCGCCGGTGCCCTTGGAATTGATCAACCTAATTTCTTTCATGTTGAACAATTCTCCATCCCTGATTGATATTGTGCAAGTGGTTTTTGCTTGAGTTAGCAATGGTTAAAGAACCAATGAATGAGCACATTCTGATGGTGCGTAGGTCGAGCATTCAATAAGCCTTTAGACATCAAACGCTTTACGGTGGTCTTCGATGGGCATGCCTATCGGCCCCACCAGCTCCCGAGCGTGATCCATGGCTAGATGTAACAGAGGCGGGCGAGGTGCATGGACGGGCGCGCGCGTCTTGGCTGCAGATCAGGGTTTCCACAGCCCTGGTTTTGTGCGTGGCGGGATCTTTTTCGCGCACAATGCTGCCTCTCGCGGCGAAGCTGCCTGGGTTCTGAAATTTGCGATGGCCGCTGGGCTCAGTACAAGAGAAGGGAGCCGGGACAGCACCGATGCCGAGGAGGCGCTTGGGGCATTTCAGATTGATGCTACTAGATGCATCAGAATGTATAGGGTCTGAGCGCCTTGCGCGGTGGCTTTAAAGGTGTTTTGCACATTATTGGTGCATGAATGCCCGTTAATGCCCTGATTAGGTGCAAAAATCACTTTTTGCTAGCACATAAGTGACATATTTGGCAATCCTAGGCATCCCTGTTGCGAGAGTTTATTAGACCTATATGCTGTCTCCGCATCGCACTTGATAGTTGCTCTATTGTCAATGTCTGCGATCCATAGCTTGATTAAAAAGGATTCCGATATGAAGGTACCGTTTCGCCTCAACTCGATGGTGGTTGCATTTGGTCTGGCCGGCAGCATGCTCGCTGGCGCAGCCCAGGCTCAAAATATCAAGATCGGCGTGGTCATTCCTGCGACGGGTCCGCTGACCCAGTACGGTGACATGGTCAAGGAGGGTGTGGATACGGCGCTCGAGCAGATCAATGCTGCCGGCGGCGTCAATGGCAACAAGCTTGAAGCAGTGATCGTTGATGATGCCTGCGAACCCAAGCAGGGCCCTGTGGCCGCCAACCGCGTCGTCAATGCGAAGATCCATTACGTGGTGGGACCTGTATGCTCGGGCGCAGCCATCGCTGCAGCACCGATCTACAACAATGAAGGTGTGGTCGTCGTGACCCCCTCGGCCACCTCGCCTGCGCTGACCGAAGGCAAGAACTTCACGTCGGTCTTCCGCACCATTGGCCGCGACGACCAGCAAGGCCCGTTTGCTGCCAAGTTCATTGCCCAGACCGTCAAGCCCAAGAAGGTTGCGGTGCTGCATGACAAGCAATCCTACGGCCAGGGCATTGCCACGGCCGTGCGCGATACGCTGAAGGCTGACGGCATCAATGTTGCGCTGTTTGAAGGTATCAACGCCGGTGACAGCGACTACTCGGCCGTGATCACCAAGCTCAAGAGCGCCGGTGTGGATTTTGTCTACTACGGCGGCTACCACCCAGAAATGGGACTGCTGCTGCGCCAATCGGCAGAGCAGGGCCTGAAGGTCCGCATCATGGGCCCTGAAGGCGTGGGCAATCCCGAAATCAATGCGATCGCCGGCCCCGCCGTTGAAGGCATGCTGGTGACCCTGCCCGCCGACTTTGCTGGCAACCCGAAGAACGCGGCCATCGTCAAGGCCTTCAAGGACAAGAAGCGCGATCCTTCCGGTTCGTTCCAGATGGGCTCGTACACCGCCGTGCAGGTCATCGCTGACTCGATCAAGGCCGTGGGCAACGATGGCACCAAGGTGGCCAAGCACCTGCATACCGCTACGTTCGACACCCCGCTGGGCAAGCTCGCCTGGGATGCCAAGGGCGACCTGAAGTCCTACGACTTCCAGGTCTTCAACTGGCACAAGGATGGCAGCAAGTCGCCAGCGTCTAAGTAAGTGTTTGACAAAAGCATGGCTCTAAAACATAGAGCCATGCTTTTTTATTTTGGCGGCCACAAGCGCCAAAGGAATTGGGTTGGTACGGTATGAACGATTTTTTGCCCCAATTCATACAGCAGTTGTTCAATGGTCTGTCCCTGGGCGCGATCTACGCGCTCGTGGCCATTGGCTACACGATGGTGTATGGAATTATCGGAATGATTAATTTCGCCCACGGCGAGATTTATATGATTGCGGCCTATATCGGCCTCGTGACCTTGTCGGCCATCGGCACGCAAAGCGGGTTGCCGGTGTTTGTGGTGATCGGTGCGATGCTGCTCGTTGCAGTGGTGCTCACCGGTGTTTACGGCTATGTGGTGGAGCAGGTGGCGTACAAGCCCTTGCGTAGCAGCCCGCGCCTGGTGGCGCTGATCTCGGCCATCGGCATGTCCATCTTCTTGCAGAACTGGGTAGCCCTGGGGCAGGGCGCACGCGATATGGCCGTGCCCTCGCTGCTGCCCGGTGCATTCAACTTTCACATGGGTGATTTCGAGGTCTTTGTGCCTTACACCCGCATCTTGATCATTGTGGTGGCGGTGGTGCTGATGGCCGCGCTGACCTTCTACATCCGCCACTCGCGCATGGGCCGCGCATCGCGCGCCTGCTCGCAAGACATGCAAATGGCCAACCTGTTGGGCATCGACACCAACAAGGTCGTGTCATTCACCTTCATCCTGGGGGCGGTGCTGGCGGCTGTAGGCGGTGTGCTGATTGCGCTGGCGATCGGCAAGCTCAACCCCTACATCGGCTTTGTCGCCGGTATCAAGGCCTTCACCGCTGCGGTGCTTGGCGGTATCGGCAGCATTCCGGGGGCGATGCTGGGCGGCGTGCTGCTGGGCGTGGCCGAGACCATGGCCGCAGCCTATATCTCTTCGGAATACAAGGACATCGTTGCTTTTGGTCTGCTGGTGCTGATTTTGCTGTTCCGCCCCACCGGTCTGCTGGGCAAGCCTGAGGTGGAGAAGGTCTGATGATGAAAGCGAACTTCAAGAACGCCATCATCTCGGCCGTGTTGGCGGCCTTGGTGGTGATGCCCATTTTCGGACTGCATCTGGAGCGCAAGGGCGGTCAGAACTACATCGAGCCGCACTGGAACCTGGTGATCTGGGGCTTTGTCATTGTGCTGGTGCTGCAGCTGATCAAGCCTTTGCTGGGAAAGCACATGGCCCGGGTGCAGGCGCCGCGCCTGCCCGAGGTCAGCACCCGCATGCGGATGACCTTGCTGTGGCTGGTGATTGTCGCGGCCATTGCCTGGCCTTTTTTCAGTGGCCGCAATGCGGTGGACATTGCCACCTTGGCGCTGATCTACGTGATGCTCGGCCTGGGCCTGAACATCGTGGTGGGCTTTGCCGGTCTGCTTGACCTGGGTTTTGTCGGCTTCTACGCGGTGGGTGCCTACACCTATGCCTTGCTGTTCCACTGGGCCGGCTGGTCGTTCTGGGAAGCGTTGCCGCTGTCCGGCGCCGCCGCCGCGTTGTTCGGCTTCTTGCTGGGCTTTCCGGTGCTCCGCCTGCGCGGCGATTACCTGGCAATCGTGACCTTGGGCTTTGGCGAAATCATTCGCCTGCTGCTGGTCAATCTGGTGGATGTCACCGGCGGGCCGGACGGTATCTCGGGCATTCCCAAACCGACGTTGTTCGGCTTTGAGCTGACGCGTACCGCCTCGCAAGAGGGTGCGCAGACCTTGCAGCAACTGATGGGTATCGAGTTCAACACCATGCACATGGTGATCTTCCTCTACCTGCTGGCGCTGTGCCTGGCGCTGGTCACCTTGTGGATCAGCAACCGCTTGATTCGCATGCCGATCGGCCGCGCCTGGGAAGCACTGCGTGAGGACGAAGTGGCTTGCCGTTCGCTGGGCATGAACCCCACCAAGATCAAGCTCTCCGCTTTTACTTTGGGTGCCATGTTTGCAGGCTTTGGCGGTGCATTTTTTGCAGCGCGGCAAGGCATTGTCAGCCCCGAGTCGTTCAGTTTCATCGAGTCGGCCCTGATCTTGGCCATCGTGGTGCTGGGCGGCATGGGCTCGCAGATTGGCGTGGTCGTGGCTGCGATCCTGATCACGGTGCTGCCGGAGCTCGCACGTGAGTTCTCGGAATACCGCATGCTGATTTTCGGCCTGGTGATGATCTTGATGATGGTCTGGCGTCCGCAGGGCTTGTTCCCGATGAAGCGCTACCACGAAGAGTTGAAGCAATGACCGTAAACACGGAAAACGCAAACAGGGAGAAGTGTTTATGAGTCAAAGCATCTTGAAGGTGGAAGGCCTGTGCATGCGCTTTGGTGGCTTGCTCGCAGTCGACCAGGTCGCACTCGATGTCAAGCCGCAGGAGGTGTTCGCCATCATTGGCCCCAATGGTGCGGGAAAGACCACGGTGTTCAACTGCATCAGCGGCTTCTACAAGCCGACGGCCGGTACGGTCTCGCTGGGCGGGCAATCGATTGCCGGCCTGGCCAGCCATGAGGTCGCCAACCATGGCGTGGTGCGGACGTTCCAGAACGTGCGCCTGTTCAAAGGCATGACGGTGCTGGAAAACCTGCTGGTTGCGCAGCACCAGCAGATCAAGCGCAACCTGCTGTCGGGTCTGTTCAAGACCAAGGCCTACCGCGAAGCGGAAGAGAACGCCAAGCAGCAAGCTGCGCACTGGCTGGATGTGATGGGCCTGCGTGCCTTCACCAACCGCGAAGCGGGCAACCTGGCCTATGGCCACCAGCGCCGGCTGGAGATCGCGCGTTGCATGATCACCAAGCCCAAGCTGCTGATGCTCGATGAGCCGGCCGCCGGCCTCAACCCGCAGGAGAAAGTGGAGCTCCAGCACCTCATCGACCGCTTGCGCAAGGAGTACGGTGTGACCGTGCTGCTGATCGAGCACGACATGAGCCTGGTGATGGGGGTGTCCGAGCGCATCCTGGTGATGGAGTATGGCAAGCCGATCGCACTGGGGGTGCCGGAGGTCATTCGCAATGACGAACGCGTGATCAAGGCGTACCTGGGAGAGTCCTGATGCAGCCGATGTTGGAAATCAAGAATATCAGCACGCATTACGGTGCGATCTGTGCAGTCAATGATGTGAGTCTGCATGTCAATGAGGGAGAGATCGTCTCGCTGATCGGCAGCAATGGCGCGGGCAAGACCACGTTGTTGATGAGCGTCTGCGGCAATCCCTGCGCGACCACCGGTTCGATCAGGTTCGAGGGCGAAGAGCTGGTGGGGCAGTCGTCTCACCTGATCATGCGCAAGGGCATTGCGATATCGCCCGAAGGCCGCCGTGTGTTCAAGGATCTGACGGTCATGGAGAACCTGCAGATGGGCGCGTTCTTCTTGAACAAGCAGGAGATCGCCCACGGCATCGACTATGTCTATGGTCTGTTTCCCCGCCTCAAGGAGCGTGCCGACCAGCGTGCCGGCACGATGTCCGGGGGAGAGCAGCAGATGCTGGCCATTGGCCGGGCGCTGATGAGCAAGCCGCGCCTGCTGCTGCTCGATGAGCCCACGTTGGGCCTGGCGCCGCTGATCATCGCGCAGATCTTCGAGATCATCAAGGCCGTGCGCGAGCAGGGCGTGACTGTGTTCCTGGTGGAGCAAAATGCCAACCAGGCGCTGCAGATCGCCGACCGTGGCTATGTGCTGGAGACAGGCAAGGTCACCTTGGAAGACACCGGGGTCAACCTGCTGCGCAACCAGGACATCCGCAAGGCGTACCTGGGCGGCTGATGGGTGCGGCGGCAGAGGATGCCGCTGCACAAAGCAAAACCGCTCCTGGCTGCATGGCCAGGAGCGGTTTATTTAAGGGGCCGAACGCTGCCTTAGCGCTGGTAGTAGGCCTGGATGATGCGGCAGGCCTCATGTACATCGTCGGTGATGTGGAACAGCTTGACGTTCTCGGGTGAGATGGTACCGTATTCGATCATCACGTCGAAGTTGAGCATGCGCGACCAGAAGTCCACGCCAAACAGCACAATCGGCACGCCCTTGGCCTTGTGGGTCTGCACCAGGGTCAGCACTTCGAACAGTTCATCCATCGTGCCAAAGCCGCCTGGGAACACCACCAGGGCGCGTGCACGCATCATCAGGTGCATCTTGCGCAGCGCAAAGTAGTGGAACTTGAAGCACAGCGCCGGCGTGATGTAGCGGTTGCCCGACTGCTCGTGGGGCAACGTGATGTTCATGCCGACATTGGGTGCATGCTCTTCGGAGGCGCCCCGGTTGGCGGCTTCCATGATGCCGGGGCCGCCGCCGGTGCAGATGTAGAGGCGGTCCTCGAGCTTCTGGGTTTCGCTGAACTTGGCGACCAGGCGTGCAAAACGGCGCGCCGCGTCGTAGTAGCGGCTGGTCGCCATGGCGCGCTGCGCCACAGCTATCGCCTGCGCATCGCCCTGGGCCTGGGCAGCGGCCAGCAGTACCTCCGCCTCTTCGGGGGCTACGAAACGCGCACTGCCAAACACCACCACGGTGTTGTTGATGCCCTGGGCGGTGAGCTCCAGGTCGGGTTTGAGCATCTCCAGCTGAAAGCGGATCGAGCGGGTTTCGCGGCGGCTCAGAAACTCCGGATCGGCAAAGGCCAGGCGGTATGAATCGCGTTTGGCGGCTTGCTCGGGCGGCATGTCGGCGCCGAACAGGTTCCAGTCATGCGCCATGACTTGTTCGTCGAGTTGGGTGTTGGCGTCCATGGTCTTCTCCAGCTTTCACAATGCCGGCGCCGGGGCAGGCACCAGCGGTCACAAAAAACACGAGCAGCACAAGCGGGGCCTGTGCTGCTACTGAATATAGAGCGTTTTGGGCATGCGCTTGGGGCAATGCGTTGAAAAAAGTCGTTCAGCGCCCACCCCAGAGGGCTTGGCCGGTGGCCAACCCCAGGGCCGTCAACGCCAGCGAACCGAGCAGATGCAGGCTGCACTGCAGCAGCGCCAGACCATAGCGCTGCGCCTGCAGCATGGACACCGTCTCGGCGGAGAAGCTGGAAAAAGTCGTGAGTGCACCCAGAAATCCGGTGATCAGCACCAGGCGCCAGACCGGGTCGATGCCGGGGGAGTTCTGGAACAGGGCCACCAGCAAACCAATGGCGTAGCCGCCGACCAGGTTGGCCGCCAGGGTGCCCCACGGCAGCAGCGCATGGGGCTGGTTGAGCCAGCGGCCCAACTGCCAGCGTGCCAGTGCGCCCAGGCAGGCGCCAATCGATATGCTAAGAACGTTCCACATGCCCGCGAGCTTAGCAGGGCCCCGCTGTGTTGGGGAGAAATGCAGCGCAGAAAGGCTCCGCTTGATGCGTCAGCGCGCCTGCACGATGTCCTGCCAGGCGGCATAGGCGGCCAGCACGGCTGCGCGTTGTGCGGTATGCGCGAACACCAGCGCATCGCCCACCACGGTCTGGTCCGGGAACTCGGTGATCAGGCTTACCGGCGTGAGGCCGTTGTCGTCCACTTGCATCGAGCAAGGGGTACCGTGCCGCAACTCAAACGGCTGGCGGCCGGAATGGCTTTGGTACAGCGCCAACTGGCGGCGGTTGTATTCCGGCAAACCTTCCACCTTCAGCAGCGCCTGCGCCACCCGTTCGGCCAGGGCCTCGGCTTGCGCCTGCCAGTCTTTCCGGTAGCGCAGAATCAGGAAAAAGCCCTTGGGAATGGTCCAGAGGTCGAAGCCCTGGGGCACGTAGCCCGACAGGGGACGGGTCCATTCGTGTGCGGGGTAGCCATGCAGGCTCAGGTGCAACTGCGCACCACTGGCGGCAATTGCATCACGCCGCAGTGCGCTCTCGTACCAGGGGGCGTGGTCGCGGTAGGCCAGGTCGTCGCCCAGCGCGGTGTAGCGCGCTGCATGGTGCATCTGCTGCGGTGCGTAGTCGCAGTACCACTGGTGCAGGTCATAGCCGTCCGGGTTCTCAATGGGGATGTAGGCGAAGTGGCTGTCGGCCTGCTGCGCCAGCGCCAGCGCCCCGCGCAGAGCGCCGGTGACGCCAGAGATCTCGTTGGCATGCTGGCCGCCGCTCAGTACCACCGCGTGTTCGCTGCCTTTTTTATAGGTGGCGGCAATAGGGCGGCCTTGTACGCTTTGGCCCTGGCAGGCGCTGCCATAGGCGGCGAACAGCGGCTGGACCAGCGCATCCATCTGGGCCAGGCTGGGGGCACGCTGCAGCTGCGCCGCATGGAAAGCAGCGTCTTCGATGCTGTTGGGGCGGAAGAACGCTGGCGGCAGGCCCTCAGGCGCGGTGGGCAACGGCTCTGACAGCGCCAGTGCGTGTATTTGCAAGCCCACGGTGGTCTGTTCAAGCGGATGGGATTGTGCGGCGATCCGGATGTCGGGCACGATCTGGCCCGGCTGCAGCCGGCGGTCGCCTGCTGCACGCCCGGACAGCTTCTGGAAGTGCTCGAGCAGCGAGAAATACAGGTCCTCATGCATGGCTTCCGGTGTACTCATGGTCTCACCAGTGCCGGCAATCTCCTGCTCAAAACCGGTCAACTGCATCGCAATGTGCAGGCGGCCGAAAAAGGGCTCGCTCTGCGGCCAGGCATGGTGCTCGATCGCATGCAGGGCTTGGGCGTAAGCAGCTTCGTAGTCGGTTTGCAAGGCGGCATCGTGCACGGTGCGCCCCTGCGCATCCTGCGCCTGCTGCCAGCCGCAGGGGGTGATGCCGCTGCTGCCGTGTGCGGTGTGGAAAGACCGGTTGGGCGCGAACACCTGCAGGTTTTGCGTGTGCCCGTCCTGGTAGCGTAGCGCCAGCGTATAGCTGTCGGCGTGCTGACCGGCCTGCATCTGCAGGTCCACCCCCGGCGGCAGCATGGCGGCCAGGGGGTAGGCTTCCAGCATGAAACGATTGGGCGCGGCATCCGCATGGAGCGGGTAGTGCAGATGCAGGCTTTGCAGCCCGGTGGTATCGAGGTCTTCCAATACCGCATGCACCAAGGGCTTGTAGGCGCTGCGGATGCGGGCGTGGATGCCCCGCTTGCTCAGCATCTGCTCGGCCGCACGGCGCGCCTCAACGCCTTCGAAACACCACAGCTGCCAGGACCACTCGGGCTGGGGATGGGCCAGGCGCTCTGCCACCCACTGGGTGAGCGTACGGTCTAGGGTGCTGGAGAGGAGGAGCGTCATGGTGTGGCCTGCGGTGTAGATGCTTGTGATCCACCAGCATAGAACAAGCACGCTGTTCTTGCTGCACGCCGGCGCTTATTCCCGCTGACACTCCATCCGGCAAGGTCTTATTTAGCCGGCTATCGCCATCTGGCCCTCAGGCGTCGTTGCCTTCCGGGTTGGCAGACACGATGCGGCTCAGGCTGGGTGGCACGTCCTTGCCCATGCGCCGATCGCGGAACAGTGCCGCACGCATCAGGAAGATATTGGTGATCGGCACCGCGACCGACAGCAGCACGGCAATCAGCAAGGTGTGGAAACTGGGCTTGTGCGACTGCAGGCTGAAAAAGAAGACCGAGCTCCAGACAATGAGCCAGCAGCCGGCGCACGCGATGATGGAAGGTGTATGCACGCGCTCGTAGTAGCTGGGCAGTCGAAACAGGCTCAGCGCCCCGATCAGCGTGATCAAGGTGCCGCCAAGCACCAACACCGACACGAGGATCTGTACCCAGATGGGCAGGTCGACTTCGGTCATTCGATCACCTCCCCGCGCAGCAGGAATTTGGCCATCGCTGTCGAGCTGACAAAACCGAACAACGCGATGAGCAGCGCGGCCTCAAAGTAATTGACGGACGCATAGTGGATGCCCAGCACCAGCATCGCGAGCATACCGATCAGGTACATGCAGTCCAGCGCCAGAACGCGGTCTTGGGCCTGTGGCCCCTTGAGCAGGCGGATCATCGCGAACAGCATGGCCAGCAGCAAGATGAAAAGGGCTGCCGGCATGGTCCAGGCAAGAATGATGTTCATTCGAAAATCTCCATGAGGGGCCGTTCATAGAAGGCCTTGATGTGGTCGATAACGCCTTGCGGGTCGTCTGCCTCCAGCACATGCAGCAGCAGGATGGAGCGGTCGCGCGATATTTCGGCCCACGCGGTACCGGGGGTGATACAGACGATCATTGCCAGCACGGCCAGGCCGTTGGGGTCGCGCAGCTGCAAAGGCACATGGACAAACCCTGCCGGCTTTTTTCGGCTGCCCGGCATCAGCAGCAGTCGCAGCACGGCTACATTGGATTGCAGCGAATCCGCAGCCACACGAAAGCCGAGCCGGATGATGGTCCAGGGTTTTTTGATGCTGACCGAGCGTGGGCGCAGCCCCTGGGTGAGCATCGGAATCAGCCAGCCCAGCAGCACACCGAGAATGATCTGCCCGGGGCTGAGGCTGCGGTTGAGCAGCAGCCACACCAGGCACAGCAGCACGGACAGCAGGGGCGCAGGGAAAAGACGCTTCATGGCTCGGTACCTCCTGCAGGTGCTTGCGGCGCAAGCCCAAACCCCGTCTCAGGGAGCACGGTCGGGATCTCGGGAGCGACCACGGGCTTGGCCGTGGGGGAGGGCTTGGGATGGGTCTCCAGCACGGCGCGGATATAGTTGCCAGGCGAATGGAGGTTGTCAGCCGCGCGCTGGGTAAAGCGCATCACGCTGGCACCATGGGTCACCATCAGGATGCAGCAACCGAGCAAGATCGCTAGCGGCAGGCCTTCAATGACTTTCAGCTCAGGGGTATTGCGGCTGATGCTGGACCAGAACTCCCGAATCCCGATCCGCACCAGGGCGGTCAACGCCATCAGCCCCGTGGCGATCAGCAAGCCCATGAAAAGCCAGCCCAACCAGCCGATCTGCGTACCTGCCGAAGAGCCCAGTCCCAGGGGATTGAGCAGCGCCGAGAGCATGGCGAATTTGCCGATGAAGCCGGACAGCGGCGGCAGGCCCGATATCACCAAGGTGCAGAGCATGAATGACAGCCCCAGAAATGCCATTGCTGCCGGAATGGCCCGGCCGATCAGCACTTCCTCGTCTTCGTCGAGGTTGAAACCATCGCGCGGCAGCAGTTCGGCGGTCAGGAACGGCGCCTCCTCATCCTCGAAGCGTACGCTGGCACCGTCGGTCGTGCGCCATCGCTCGATCAGGTCGGTGATCAGGAACAGCGCCGCCACCGCAAGCGTCGAGCTCGGCATGTAGTACAGCAAGGCGCTCGTCATCAGGTTCTGGCCAAAGCCGGCGGCAGCCAGCAACGTGCCTGCGGACAGGATGGCGGCATAGCCCGCCACATAGCCCAGGCGCTGCGTGCCAAGCATGGAAATGGCCGCATACAGCATCGTGGCCAGGCCGCCCAGGATCAGCCAGGCGCTGCCAAAATGGGCCGATGGCCCGGCCTCGCTGCTGAACATCAAGGTCCACAGCCGCACAATCGTGTAGATGCCCACCTTGGTCATCAGCGCAAAAATGGCGCCGACCGGGGCCGTGGCCGAGCCATAGGCGGGCACCAGCCAGAAGTTCAGCGGCCAGACCGCTGCCTTGATCAGGAAGGCGGTGGCCAGAATGCCGGCAGCGGTGTGCAGCAAGCCCCGGTCCGCGCTGCTGACGCTCGGAATGATGCGCGCCAGGTCGGCCATGTTCAAGGTGCCGGTGATGCCGTAGAGCATCGACACGCCAATCAGAAACAGTGACGACGCTGCCAGGTTGATGGCGATGTAGTGCAGGCCATGCTGAACCCGGGACTTGCCTGAGCCATGCAGCAGCAGGCCATAGGAGGCAGCGAGCATGATCTCGAAGAACACGAACAGGTTGAACAAGTCGCCGGTGAGAAAGGCACCGGCCAGACCCATCATCTGGAACTGGAACAGCGGGTGAAAATGCACGCCTACCCGGTGCCAGCGCGCGCCCGAATACACCACCGCACACAGCGCAACCACGCTGGTGGTCAGCAGCATCAGCGCCGAGAGCCGGTCGAGCACCAGCACAATGCCAAACGGCGCAGCCCAGTTGCCCGACAGGTAGACATTCATCGAGGTGGCCATGCCATCCTGGTTGCTCCATTTGACCAGCGCCATCGCAATGACCAGGCCGATCAGGCAGGAGCTGATGTTCATCAGCAGTTTGGTGCGTTGGTACTTCTCGCCCAGGGTCAGCATCAAGGCTGCGGTCAGCATGGGCAGCAAAATCGGTGCCAGCAGCAGGTGCGGCATCAGGCGCTCAGTCAGCGTCATCAGCGACATCAAGGCGCCTCCTGCACGTCATTGGACAGGGATCCGTCCACGTGGTCCGTGCCCGTCATGCCGCGCGAGGCGAGCAGCACCACCAGAAAGAGCGCGGTCATCGCAAAACCGATGACGATCGCCGTCAGCACCAGCGCTTGTGGCATGGGGTCGGCATAGTGCATCAGATCAGTCGGTACACCCGGCTGCAGTATCGGTTCGCGGTCGATTGCCAGGCCTACGCGGCCCATGCTGAAGATAAACAGATTGACCGCATACGACAGCAACAGCAGACCCATGATGATCTGGAACGTCCGTGGGCGCAGCAACAGCCAGACGCCGGAGCCGGTCAATACGCCAATGGCAATGGCCAGTACGATTTCCATTTGGTATTGTCCTTAGGGTTGAGATGCCGAGTCGCTGCGCTCGCCTTGCTGGCGTTCGTGGTAGCGGAAGCCCCGGACGGATTGGTGGGCAATGCTGGTGAGCATCAGCATCGTGGAGCCCACGACCAGCGAGAACACGCCGATATCGAAGAACAGGGCGCTGGCGATATGGATCTCGCCTACGACCGGCAGGGTCAGGTGTGCGGTGTGGCTGGTCAGGAACGGATAGCCGAAGTACCAGCTGCCCACACCGGTGCCCAGTGCAAACAGCAGACCGGCGGCAATCCAGCGGCGCGGGTAGATGGGCAAATGCGATTCGACCCAGTGCGTACCGGAGATGATGTACTGCAGCAGCAGACCGATGGCCAAGGTCAGGCCGGCGACAAATCCCCCGCCGGGCTCATTGTGGCCACGCATGAACAGGTACATTGCAACAATGGCGGCAAACGGCAGCAACAGACGCACCAGCACAGCGGGCACCATCAGGTAGCCCACAGCGGTATCGGTGGCGCTGCGCGGGTTGAGCAGGTCGGTCTGCAAGTCAGCTGGCAAAAAGCGCTGCTGCTCGGGCACGTCCATGGCCTCGGGTGCCGGGCGGAAGCGCCGCAGCAGCGCATACACGGTCAGCGCAACAATGCCGAGCACGACGATTTCACCAAAGGTATCAAAGCCACGGAAATCGACGAGCATCACGTTGACAACATTGGTGCCACCGCCTTCCGTCTGCGCACGCTCCAGGAAGAAGGTCGAGGTGCTTTCGGGGAAGGGCCGGCTCATCATCGCAAACGACAGCCAGGCCATGCCGCCACCGGCCAGCAACGTGATCAACAAGTCACGCCAGCGGCGCAGCGTGACCAGTGCGCCTTGCTGGGAGACTTTCTTGAGCTTCTTGTCGCGCTTGGGCAGCCAGCGCAGACCCAGCAGCAGCAGCACCGTGGTGACTACTTCGACCACCAGCTGGGTCAGCGCGAGATCAGGCGCGGAGAACCACAGGAAGGTCAGGCAGGTCGCCAGCCCGGCGCCGCCCAAGGTGACCAGCGCCGCCAGGCGGTGGTACTTGACGAGGAAGGCTGCTGCCAGCGAGCAGCTGATGCCGATCAGCCACAGAATGCCAAAGGCGGGGGACAGCGGTTGCAGGCCACGGTTGCCCAGCTCCAGGCCATGGATCAGCAGCGGAAGCGTAGCCGTCAGCAATGCCGCCAGCACCAGCCACAGCGCCTGCCATTGCCAGCGGCGCGTGCCCAGCCAGCGGCGCAGATGGCGCGCACCGTTGGTGATGATCGCCATCACCGCCTGGAACACCCATTGGCCATTGATGCGCCCGACCAGCGGTGCATCATCGAGGTATTGCTTGGCGCGCAGCAGACGCAGCAGCAGATAGAGCAGAATGCCAGCGAGCATGGCGATGATGCTCATCACCAGCGGCGCATTGATGCCATGCCACAGCGCCAGGCTGAACTCCGGCAAGCTGCCGCCCACCACCGGCGAGGCCGCCGCATCCAGGTACTGGCCGACCGCCCAGGCCGGAAAGATCCCCACCAGCAGACAGATCAGCACCAGCAGCTCGACGGGCACCCGCATCCAGTGCGGTGGCTCATGCGGCTCATGGGGCAGATCGGTGGCAGGCGGGCCAAAAAACACATCGACGGTGAAGCGCAGCGAATAGGCGACGCTGAAAATACCGGCCAGGGTAGCTGCCACCGGCAACGCAGTGGTCAGAAACGGTGTGGTGTTGATGTACACCGTTTCGGCAAAAAACATTTCTTTGGACAAAAAGCCGTTGAGCAGCGGCACACCGGCCATGGCCGCACTGGCCACCATCGCCAGGGTGCCGGTAATCGGCATCATTTTCTGCAGGCCGGAGAGCCGGCGGATATCACGCGTGCCCGATTCGTGGTCGACAATGCCGGCCGCCATGAACAGCGAGGCCTTGAAAGTCGCATGGTTCATGATGTGGAACACGGCAGCGACGGCAGCCAAGGGGCTGTTGAGGCCGAGCAGCAAGGTGATCAGGCCCAGGTGCGACAAGGTCGAATAGGCCAGCAGCGCCTTCATATCGTGCTGGAACATGGCGATGTAGCCGCCCAGCAGCAAGGTGATCGCGCCGGCACCCCCGACGAGCCAGAACCATTCCTCGGTACCGCTCAGCGCTGGCCAGAGGCGCGCGAGCAAGAAGACGCCTGCCTTGACCATGGTGGCCGAATGCAGGTAGGCCGACACGGGGGTGGGCGCTGCCATGGCGCGCGGCAGCCAGAAATGGAAGGGAAACTGTGCACTCTTGGTCAGTGCCCCCAGCAACACCAGCACCAGCGTAACGCGGTAGAGCTCGTGGTTGCGGATCTGGTCGCCCGCCGCCAGCACATTGTCCAGCTCATAGCTGCCGACAATATGGCCCAGCAGCAATACGCCCCCCAGCAGGCACAGGCCGCCGGTGCCGGTCACCGTCAGCGCCATGCGTGCGCCCATGCGTGCATCCTTGCGGTGGTGCCAGTAGCCGATCAGCAGGAAGGAGAAGAGGCTGGTCAGTTCCCAGAAAAACACCAGCTGGATCAGGTTGCCCGAGAGCACTACCCCCATCATCGAGCCCATGAACGCCAGGAAAAACGAGAAGAAGCGTGGCACCGGATCGGCTTGCGACATGTAGTAGCGGGCGTACAGCACCACCAGGCTGCCAATGCCCAGTACCAGAATGGAGAACATCCAGGCAAAGCCGTCCATGCGGAAGTGCAGATCCAGGCCCAACTGGCCCAACCAGGCCACGTTGTGGTGCACCACGCCATTGTTCTGCGTTTCCGGGAAAAGCATGGCGACTTGAACCACACAGAACACGGCTATGGCCCCTGCCAAGGTGGACTCGGTGTTACGCGCGTTGGCAGGCAGCAGCGCCGCGATGGCGCTGCCGATGAAGGGGAGGAGGATCAGGTAGGAAAGTGCCATTTCTTTGTAAATTCTACAAGCTGGCTCGATCCCAGCTGCTACTAAAACCCGAGCAAGTTCAGGATATTGGTCATGGCTTATCGATAGTCAATACCCTATGTTAGTGACTGCAAATGCGCGAGCAAAGGCGGTTTCTGGATGGATGTTTTGGACATGGGCCGATGCATGCTTTGCATGAATAGGCAGGCCTTTGGCCATAGGCCAACACGGCAGCCGGGCTGCAGCACCTGGGATGGATATCAGGGGGGAAATGGTGCGTCGCGGCGAGCCACCCGGCGACGTGCACGTGCGACGCGCCGCTGAGGCGCGCTCCATGGTGGGCTGGGCTTGGGTGCATGGGGTCCGGTGCCGAGGCATGTCAGGGCTCCTGCGCCCCAGGGCAGGGCGTCAGCGCATCCTAGCAGAAGCGACCGGGATGTCCTATTGCTCTTCCACCCGGCGGGGCGGGTAGCTGTCCCAGGATTGGCAGCCGGGGCACTGCCAGAAATGCTGGCGCGCTTCAAAACCGCAGGCGGCGCAGCGGTAGCGTGTCAGCGGCTTGGCGGCATTGTCCAATGCGCGCTGGATAGCCGGGTGGTGTTCCTCATGGCTGAGGGTTTCCTGGGTCAGCCAGCGACCCGCAGCCACCAGCGAAGGCTCATGGCGCAGATGCTCGATGTACCAGTCACGCCCGGCAGGCGCCGCCGCGTCCGGCACCATCGCGTGCTCGTCCATCTGAACGAGGCTCTCCATCACATCCAGCGACGGCGCGTTCTGGTAGTTCGCCTCCAGCAGCGCACGCACCTGCGGCTTGCGCTCATCGGTCTTGACCAGCTCCAGCATCAGCGGGGCGACCAGCGGCACCGAGGAGGGCGACACCGATGCCAGTTCGATCAACGAACTCAGCGCCAGCGAAGGATGTCCACTCTTGTGCTGCAGATGGGCCAGCTCAATGCGGGGGCGCGGTGCATGCGGGGCTTCGGACTGGGCTTGCTGCAGCAGGTTCAGTGCAGCGTCGCGCTGGCCCTGGGCCTGCTGGCCCAATGCTTGCTCGCACAGGTAATGGGCAATGCGCACACTGTAGTCCCCCTGGTTGTGGCTGTGCATCAGGCGTGCAATCTGCACCGCCTGGGGCCAGTCGTGGGCACGCTCGTAGATGGCCAGGCGCGACAGGCGTGCCTCGTTTTCATAGGGTGTGCCGTCCAGTCGGGACAGCGCATCCTCGGCGCGGTCCAGCAGGCCCGCCTTGAGAAAATCGAGTGCCAGCGCGTGCTGGGCACGTTCGCGCTCGGGCTTGCTGATATCGGCGCGTGAGAGCAGATGCTCATGCACCCGCACCGCGCGGCTGTACTCGCCCCGGCGGCGGAACAGATTGCCTAGCGCAAAGTGCAGCTCGGCGGTATCGGGGTCGTTCTGTACGGCCTCGATAAATGCATCGATGGCCTTGTCCTGCTGCTCGTTCAGCAGGAAGTTCAGCCCCTTGAAGTAGGCCTTGGGGGCGCTGCGGTTCTCGCGGCGGATCTGGCGCAGGTCAAAACGCGAAGCCAGCCAGCCCAGCACAAACGCAGCGGGAAAGCCCAGCAGGATCCAGGAGATGTCAAATTCCATGAGGGGGCAGCGGGGTGGATTCGTCCGCAGGGGCGTTGATGGAGAGGGCGGGCTCAGCCGCGGCCGTTTGCGCTGCCGCTGCACGCTGCGCGGCTTTGCGGTGCTTCCACCAGCGCGGCACCATGCCGATGATGCCGACAATCACACCCGCGCTGAATGCGAGCAGCACGACCAGAACGAGGGGGGCCTGCCACTGGGTGCCGAAGAACAGGTGCACCACCACATCCCGCTGGTTATTGAGCGCAAATGCAAACAGGGTGAAGAAGATGACAGCTTTGAGCAGCCACAGCAGGTATTTCATGGCAGTGACAGGAATGGCTTGGGCGCCATTCTACGTGCATTCCCGCGCCTGGCCTGGAAAAGCAAATGCCAGCACGAGGCTGGCATTGGTCAAAAGAAGGTGACGAGCCTGACCCCGGCACTGGATCCACAGTTAGGGCTGCTTGGTTCCCCACCTGACCCGGTTGGCCGCTTCCCCATGCGAGGAGGCCCGTCAGGGACCGATTGTACCTAAAGAATGCATGCGTTCCGGCCAGGCGGGCCAAAAAGTCCCTGATCGTCCAGGTGGCAGGGTGCGGCGCCTAAAAGTATTGCATGCAGCGCGGAGCCAGCGCCGTGCATGGCTGCGACTGACCGTAGAATGCGGTGCTATGTCTTATCTTGTTCTCGCTCGCAAATACCGTCCACGGAATTTCTCTGAAATGGTAGGCCAGGAGCATGTGGTGCAAGCGCTGTCCAATGCGCTGGTACAGCAGCGCTTGCACCACGCCTATCTGTTCACGGGAACCCGTGGTGTGGGCAAGACGACGGTCTCGCGCATTCTGGCCAAGTCGCTCAACTGCACCGGGGTGGACGGCCATGGCGGCATCACGGCTGCACCATGCGGCGTGTGCCCGGCCTGTACCGAGATCGACAGCGGGCGCTTTCCCGATTACACCGAGCTCGATGCCGCGTCCAACCGGGGCGTCGACGAAGTACAGGGCCTGCTGGAGCAGGCGGTGTACAAGCCGGTGCAGGGCCGCTTCAAGGTCTTCATGATCGACGAAGTGCACATGCTCACCAACACCGCCTTCAACGCCATGTTGAAGACCTTGGAAGAGCCGCCCGAATACCTGAAGTTTGTGCTGGCGACGACCGACCCGCAGAAGGTGCCGGTCACGGTGCTGTCGCGCTGCCTGCAGTTCAACCTGCGCCCCATGGCGCCAGAGACCATCCAGGAACACCTGGGACGCGTGCTGGTGCAGGAGCAGATTTCCTCCGAGCCACCGGCGCTGCGCCTGCTGTCGCGCTCGGCCCGTGGCTCGATGCGCGATGCGCTGTCGCTGACCGACCAGGCGATCGCCTTTGGTGGTGGCCAGCTGCAAGAGGCCAGCGTGCGCCAGATGCTGGGCGCCGTCGATTCCAGCCACGTGTTCCGCCTGATCGATGCGTTGGCACGTGGTGACGGTGCCGAGGTCGTCGACACCGTCAACCAGCTGCGCCACCAGGGCTTGTCGGCTGCGTCTACGTTGGAAGACATGGCCGTGCAGCTGCAGCGCATGGCCGTGTTGCAGGCGGTGCCCGACAAGGCGCAAGCCGCTGCCAGCGAAGACGACGGGGAGCAGCAGGAACTGCTGCGCTTGGCCCAGCAAATGCCGGCGGACGAGACCCAGCTGCTCTACAGCATTGCGCTGCATGGCCGGGGCGAGCTGGGACTGGCGCCTGATGAATATGCCGCGTTGACGATGGCGCTGCTGCGGCTGCTGGCCTTCAAGCCTGCGGGCTCGGCTGAAAAAAAAACTCTGAATAGCGCGGTTGCCGCACCCAAAACGGCGGCGGCCCAGGCTGCCGTTGCGTCTGTCGCTGCGCCTGCAGCGGCGCAAGTACCGCCATCGCCATCGCCATCGCCATCGCCATCGCCAGCCGCAGCTTCTCAACCACCGCAGTTGGCCAGTGCGTTGGCTGCGCCCATAGCTGCACCTGCGCCTCTCGCTGTAGCCCAGCCGGTTGCCGCGCCTGCTGCGCCGGTAACTACTGCCGCACCCGCCCCGGCCGTGGTGGCCAACTCGATGGCCCAGCCCGCTTCCGGTGGGGCCGCAGGGGCCGACCACATAGCCGCGCCTATCGTGGAGGCTGTCAAGCTGCCAGTGCGCAGCGCAGAGGATTTGATTCCGGCCCGTGCCGCTGCGCCGGCGCCTGCGGCGATCGACCCGCCGACACCGGCCCAGACAGAGAAAGAACTGGTGGAGGAGGAGCAACCGCAAGCCCATGATGACGATGGCTTGCCGGACGCGGGCAGCGATGCCGATGACGAGACCGCTGCGCCTTATTTCGACGAAGTGCCGATCGACGCCTACGCCGATGATGCGCCCCCGGCATTGCCGGGCCGCTCCGATGCCGTAGTGGCGGTGCAGACGACGGTGGTGGTGGCTGAAGAGCGCGCGAGTCTGATCGCCTTGCCGGTGCAAACGCCGCAGGCCAGCGAACTGGATCGGCCCGCTGCCAGCTTTGGCGAAAACCTGGGACGGGTTCCGCCAGAGTTCGAGGACACCGAAGAGGGCCGTTTCTGGAACGACACCGTCACCGGGCTGGTGCAGGCCGAGGCCATCACCGCAGTGGCACGCCAGTTGGCGCTGCGCTCCCAGCTGATCCAGCGCGAGGCCGAGGTGTGGTCGCTGCGCGTGGACCTGGAATCGCTGGCGCAGCCTGGCACGATCGAGCGTCTGCGCACGGCCTTGGTGGCCGCTGGTCTGGTGGGCAAGATCCAGGTGTCCGTTGGCCCCGTGACGGACTGCCCCGCACGCCGCAAGGCCCATGCGGTGCAGGCGCGCCAGCGTGCGGCCGAAGCGACGGTGCGCAACGATCCCTATGTCCAGTCTTTGATACAGCAATTTGGCGCGAAAATAGTGCCCGGTAGCATTCAGCCTCTATGATGCGGCGTTCGCGGGCCGATGGGCGCTCCCACCTGCCGCAGGTTTTTATACAAAAGGATTTTCCATGTTCAACAAAGGACAACTCGCCGGTTTGATGAAGCAAGCCCAGGCCATGCAGGACAACCTCAAGAAGGCCCAGGATGACCTGGCCAACATCGAGGTCGAAGGTGAGTCCGGTGCCGGCCTCGTCAAGGTGCTGATGACCTGCAAGCACGACGTCAAGCGCGTGACCATTGACCCCAGCCTGCTGGCCGAAGACAAGGACATGCTCGAAGACCTGGTGGCTGCCGCCTTCAACGCCGCCGTGCGCAAGGCAGAAGAGACCAGCAACGAGAAGATGGGCAAGATCACCGCTGGCATGCCAGGCCTGCCCGGCGGCATGAAGTTCCCGTTCTAAGCGCTTCGTTTTGCCACAAGCTCTGAGCGTTCTCCAGCCCTTGACAGCCGCGCGCCGTCACGGGCTTGGCTGCCCCATGCACTGCCCGGAAGGACTGGTCCATGTCTGATACGGGTACCTTGGATACACTGGTGCAGGCGCTGCGCCGCCTGCCGGGGGTGGGGGTGAAGTCGGCATCCCGCATGGCTTTTCACCTGCTGCAAAACGACCGGGAGGGGGCCGAGCTGCTCTCGCGTGCACTGCACGAGGCCAGCAGCCGTGTGCAGCACTGCGAACGCTGCCACACGTTTACCGAAAACCGCATTTGCGACACCTGTCTGGATGAAGGGCGGGATGCCGCTCGCCTGTGCGTGGTGGAGACACCGGCGGACCAGGCTGCACTGGAGCGCACCGGCGCCTACAAAGGCTATTACTACGTGCTGATGGGGCGCCTGTCGCCGCTCGATGGCGTGGGCCCGCGCGATATTGGGGTGCTGCAGCTGTTGCAGCGGGCCACGGATGGCGTGGTGCAGGAGGTGATTCTGGCCACCAATTTCACCGCTGAAGGCGAGGCCACTGCCCATGTGATCGGGGACGCCTTGCAGCGCAAAGGCAT
The DNA here is from genome assembly GCF_964277875.1 of uncultured Comamonas sp. Lineage (NCBI taxonomy): Bacteria > Pseudomonadati > Pseudomonadota > Betaproteobacteria > Burkholderiales > Comamonadaceae > Comamonas > uncultured Comamonas sp. The sequence goes on along the minus strand of NZ_CAXYJV010000050.1, from coordinate 176,762 downwards.
TGGTTTCACGCGCCTGGCACGGGGCGTGCCCATTGGCAGCGAGTTGGAATATGTGGATCTGGGCACGATTGCCCATGCGTTAGCCGACCGCCGCTGAAACCGAACGGCGCACGCGCTAGGTAACACGCTTGCGGCGGAGCACAGTTGTGCCGTCTCTGCCTTAGCGCTTCCCGCAGGCTGGGAAAAGCGGTTTTCCTGCGCCTGACCCCTAGGCTAAATGCCGCTTTGGCGTCCTGCGCGCCGTTTTCCACCCATTACAATTCAATGCTGATCTCGGTGGTTATTTATGCATTTCATGCATGAATCCAGCCTGGTGCGGTCTGTAGTCTGGCTTTGCTCGCCTTGCTGCGCCGCATGCCCGGTTTCCTGGTGGTAGCCGTTCAAAGATCGTTTTCCGTTACGTTATTGCATCTAGCCGTGTTGCTGCCGGCTGTGCCTCGTGTTTTTTAGGATTTTTGCGTGCAATCTACTGCTGTATCCAAGCGAAATATTCTGGCCGCTGTCATTGGCAACGCGCTTGAATGGTATGACTTTCTGGTCTTTGCCTTCATGACGCCGATCGTGGCGAAGCTGTTCTTCCCCTCCAATCCCAATGATCCCAGTGATGACCTCAACCGCATCCTGATGACCACGGCCGTGTTTGGCGTAGGCTTCTTTATGCGCCCCGTCGGCGGCATCCTGCTGGGTCTGTATGGCGACCGCAAGGGCCGCAAGGCCGCGATGGTGATGGTCACGGGCATCATGGCGGTGGCCATTGCGCTGATCACGTTTGCGCCCACCTACCAGGGTGTGGGTATCTGGGCGCCGATCTTCATCGTGCTGGCGCGTCTGCTGCAGGGTTTTGCCGCTGGCGGTGAGTTCGGTACCTCCACCGCACTGCTGATCGAGCTCGCACCCAAGGGCAAGCGCGGCTTTTACGGCTCCTGGCAGATGACAGGCCAGATGGCGGCCCTGCTGATTGGTGCGGCGGTGGGTACGCTGATTACCGACTTTTTCACGCAGGAGCAACTGATGTCCTGGGCCTGGCGCATTCCGTTCGCCGTAGGTCTGTTGATCGTGCCAGTCGCCATCTACATTCGCCGCCATGTTGAAGAGCCTGAGACTTTTGTGAAGATGCAGGCCGCGCAAAAGGCGGGTACCGTCAAACAAGTTGGTGTACTGGAGATGCTGCGCACCCATGCGCGTGAAACCCTGGTGGGCATGGGCCTGGTGGTAACGGCCACCGTGTCGATCTACATCACCTTCACCTACCTGGTGACCTACTCCACCGTGACCTTGAAGCTGCCGCTGCACGACACCTTCATGGTCCAGATGGCGGGTGCCGCGATGATGGTGGTGCTGATGCCTTTCATGGGCGCCTGGTCGGACCGCGTGGGCCGTCGTCCTTTGATGATCGGCTCGCTGCTCGGTTACCTGGTGGTGCTGTACCCGCTCTACGCCTGGCTGACCGATGGCCCGACCATTGCGAAGCTGATGACGGTGCAGGTCGTGGTCTGCCTGTTTGTGTCGGTGTTTTTCGGCGTCTTCAGCACGGTGATGGCAGAGCTGTTCCCCGCCCATGTGCGTTCGGTCGGCATGTCCATGGCCTACAACATCGCCGTGATGGTGTTTGGTGGTTTTGCGCAGTTCATCGTGACCTGGTTGATCAAGACGACGGGCTCGACGATGTCGCCTGCCTTCTACGTGATGTTCGGCGTGACACTGGGCCTGATCGCCTCCTTCTTCATCCGCGAGCGTGCGCACGACGACGACCTGGATGCCACGATCGGTTAAGCCTGCTGCCTACAGCACCTGCAGGTGCTGGTAACCGCATGGCCCAAAGAAAGCCCGGTGCTGCACAAGCACCGGGCTTTTTTGCGATGACGGGAAGGGCGGGGTCAGGCCCGCGCAGGCAGCATGGCCTGCCACTCGGAGGCCAGCAGGCGCACCGGTTGGGCCAGCGCACCGGGCAGCAGCTGGTCGGCGGTTTGTGCGACGGTCATACCCAGCATATGGCCGAGCAGCAAGGCGCTGGCCATCAGCTGGAGGCTGCCTGCCGGGGCGTCGGGCCATCGCATCTGTGCCTTTGCAGCCAGCTCCGCACTTTGGTGCGGGAAAACTTTCTCGCAGTACTGTATTTGCGGCAGCTGGGGAATCTTCGTGGCCACTGCCTGGAGCAGGGTCTCCCAGGCCTTCAGCTGTTCGGCCGAATAGGCCTGGATCAAGGTCAGCAGCGACTGGAAAGGCGTGCGCCCATCCAGGGCTTGCGAGTGCGCCATGCGCAGCAGATTGAACAGCAGGGCCGGGCGGCGCTGCATCAGCTCCACCAGTGCGCCGGCGTCTGCCTGGCTGCTCAGCACAGCCGCCAGCGCGGCAACATCGGCCGTGCTGGGCAGCACCACCCTGGCAGGCAGCGGCTCGGGCCGGCTGACCGCATAGCCCTGCAACAGGTGGGCTTTGTTCTCCTTGGCCAGTTGGAGCTGTGCGGTGGACTCGATCTTGTCGGCAATCAATGTCGCGCCGGAGATGCGCCGGGCCCATTGCAGCATCAGCACGGCACGCTCGGCCGACAGCACCGAAAAGTCAATCTTCAGGTAATTGACCAGGTCATGCCAGGGTGCGTAGGCGGAATCGAGCACGGAATGGTTGAAGGCGAGCGCAAAGCCCCTGGCGCGCAACGCTTCCAGCGCCGGGCGGCGGGCCATGGCTTCAGACGATGCGGCGTGGCCGAGCGAGGGTATTTCCAGCACGATCTGGTGCGCGGGCAGCAGATCAAGGTGGCTGCCGTGCAGGCTCTCGAAGGTCGTGTTCAGAAAGAGCAACCCGTCGCCGAGCAGCGGGGCGGGTTCAATATGTGAAAGCACGGCATGGGTCAATGCCAGGTCGGATTCCAGCGTATGGGCCGACGCGGTGCGGGAGCGGTTGAATATCTCGTGGCCGATGACGGTGTCATCGGCATCTTTGATCGGCTGCCAGGCAATCGGGGGGGCAGGCGACGTAAACACTAAGGCCGTGGCCAAGGAGGATGGGGTTGCGGAGGGCGCGCTCGTCTGTTGCATGTACGGCTGAACCATGGCATGCATCAGTGGTGCCTCACCAGCAACTGGCGCAAGCGATGTCTGCATTTTGTTATCTCGGGATCGACGTGCATTGTCCTTCATATCGGGCATTTCACGCGTCTGAGGATAGAGTGAACCTGCAGGTTTTGTAGCAAACTGCACACGCTTTTGGGGTTTAAAAAGCGTCAGTTTGTTACAGTTGTCCCTGCAGCCAGTCCAGTTCGCTCTCGCTGAAGCCGGCCAGGCGCCGCGCAGACAGATTGATGGGCGGGCGCGGGCGTGGTGCTTCGTAATGCCCCACAAGCCAGCTGTAGTGCTGTTCCGGATCCAGATTGCGCTGCGCGCAGAGGTACCGGTACCAGTGGTTGCCGATCGCGACATGGCCCACCTCTTCGCGCAGGATGATGTCCAGAATGGCCACGGCCTCCAGCGCATCATCGGCAGAAGTTTGTTGCAATTTTCCCTGAATCTGGGGAGTTGCATCCAAACCACGGGCCTCCAAGGTGCGGGGCACCAAGGCCATGCGCGCCACGATGTCATCGGCGGTTTTTTCGCACATGGTCCACAGCCCCTGGTGGGCCGGGTAGTCGCCATAGTCGTGGCCCCATTTGCGCAAATGGGCGCGCAATAGCCGGAAATGCTTGGCTTCCTCTGCCGCCACCTGCAACCAGTCCTGGTAGAAAGCCTCGGGCATGCCGCCATAGCGCCAGATGGCATCGAGCGCCAGGTTGATGGCATTGAATTCGATATGCGCAATGGCGTGCAGCAAGATGGCGCGGCCCTCGGCCGTGGCGGGCGAGCGCCTGCCCATGGCGGTATGGACCTTGAGCTCGGGCTTGGCCGGGTGGCCGGGCAGGGTGACGCCCTGGGGGACCGCCAACTGCGCCTGGGGTGCTATTGAAATTGTGGCTCTTTGCGCATACATGGCAAGGGTGAGCGCGGATTTTTCCTCGGCATCGGCCACACACAGGGCTTGCAAGGCGGATTGACGTAATTCCATCCCTACAATTATGAGGCTGGTACGCATGTGGCGGCGTGCTGCCCGGCGGGGCGTCTCTGATGCCTGTGAGGCCTTGGCCCGGAACCATAAACCGATGGAGACATGATGGCAAAGTATGAACTCGATGGCGTGCAGCCGCAGGTTGCAGCGTCGGCTTGGATTGCAGACAGCGCGCAGGTGATCGGCCGGGTGGAGATGGCTGCAGACAGCAGTGTGTGGTTCGGCGCCATCCTGCGCGGGGACAATGACCCGATCCGCATCGGCGAGGGCAGCAATATCCAGGACGGCAGCGTGCTGCACACCGACAAGGGCAAGCCCCTGGACATCGGCAAGCATGTGACCATCGGCCATAACGTCATCCTGCATGGCTGCACGATCGGTGATGAATCGCTGATCGGCATGGGGGCCATTGTGCTCAATGGCGCCAAAATCGGGCGCCACTGCCTCGTAGGTGCCGGTGCGGTCGTGACCGAGAACAAGGAGTTTCCGGAAGGCAGCTTGATTGTGGGCAGCCCTGCCAAGGTGGTGCGCACGTTGAGCCCGGAACAGATCGATGGGCTGCGGCGCAGTGCTGAGGGCTATATGGCCAACGCCCGGCGTTTCAAGGCGGGTCTGCGAAAATTGCCCGATTGAGGCGCTGTTGCACCGGGCAGCATGCCCGGGCGCTGCCGGCCTGCATGTATTGAATGGGAAGAATCACAGTGTCTGAACTGCATAAATTTTTGTTTGATGGGCTGCCCGTGCGGGGCGCCATTGTCCGACTGACCGATGCCTGGCAAGAGATCTTGCAGCGCCGCGCAGTCAATACCAGTACTGGCCCGTACCCACTGCCGGTGCAGGAGATGCTCGGCGAGATGACCGCTGCCGGCGTGCTGATGCAGTCCAACATCAAATTCAATGGCGCGCTGGTGTTCCAGATTTCGGGTGATGGCCCGGTGAAGCTGGCCGTCACCGAGGTGCTGACCAACCTGAGCGTGCGCTCCACCGTCACGATGATCGGTGATCTGCCAGCTGACGCGACCCTGACCGACATGGTCAATGTGCATGGCAAGGGCCGCTGTGCGATCACCTTGGACCCCAAGGACAAGCAACCCGGCCAGCAACCCTACCAGGGCGTGGTGCCGCTGGTCGATGTGGATGGCCAGCCGCTGGAGAGCATGGCCGCGATCCTGCAGCAGTACATGCGCCAGTCCGAACAGCTCGACACCGTGCTGGTGCTGGCGGCCAACGACAAGGTGGCTGCTGGCCTGATCGTGCAGCGCATGCCGATCAAGGGCGAGGCCAACCTGGCAGCCGGGGCGCAGAATACCGAAGAGGTCGACCAGATCGGCCTGAACGAAGAGTACAACCGCATTGCCCATCTGGCTGCCAGCCTGACCCGCGATGAGCTGCTGAACCTCGATGTCGAGACCATCCTGCACCGCCTGTTCTGGGAGGAAAAGCTGCTGCGCTTTGTGCCCGAAGACGGCGAAGGTGGCCCGCACTTTGCCTGCACCTGCAGCCGCGAGCGCGTCGGCAACATGCTGCGCAGCCTGGGTCAGGAAGAGTCCGACAGCATTCTGGAAGAGCAGGGCATGATCGAGGTCGGTTGCGAATTCTGTGGCCAGCAATACCGCTTCGATGCCGTTGATGTGGCGCACCTGTTTACCGAACGCGGCAATGACCCGCCAGCCTCCAACCTGGTGCAGTGACGCAGGGCGCCCTGGCGGCGCCTAGCTGGCCGAGGGGGTGATCAGACCCTGGAACAGGCGCAGCTCGCAATCGGGATCGCTGCATTTTTCGCAGTTCCAGCGTGCACGCGCGCCGGGGTTGGCCTGGCGCAATGCCGTGCGCAAGGCCTGCAGGCCCGGCGCCTCCGGGAACCAGTTGCACAGTGCCGCCAGCGCCTCTTGCTCCAGCCGGTGCCCCTGGCTGAACAACAATTGAAACGCCTGCCCCTGAGCCACCAGGTGCAGGCGTGCCTGCATCAGCAGGGTCTGGGTGGGATCGGCTCCGCTTGCACTGTCACGCATCGGTGGCGCCAGCAGCAGCACCGCGTCATGCCGGGTTAGGAACGCGGCTGGCAGCTCTGCCATGGGCGAGGCGGTGAGTTGCGCAAGGCTGCAGGCCTGTAGCACAAATGCGGGCGGTGATGCCGTATCGCACTGCGCCAGGTAATGCGCCAGTTGCTGCGCGAGCTGCTCTGCATCCGCGCAGGCTGCCGAGGCCAGGTAGACCGCCGGTGGCGAGCCCATGGGGCGGGGTGTGATGGCAGAAGGGGGCAGCGCAGGCATGGCGGCGATGATACGGCCTAAGGCAGGCCAGGGCGACAAAAAAGCGCCTCCTGGGAGGCGCTTACTGGGGCTGGGGGCCGCGCTGTCTTATTTGCGCGTGTACTGCACAAACACTTCATTGGGCTTGACCATGCCGAGCTCATTGCGGGCCTTGCCCTCAACCATGTCCATGCCTTGCTTGAGGTCGTTGACCTCGGTCTCCAGGCGCAGGTTCTCACGCGTGGCCGCTTCGTTCTCCGTTTTCTGGGTGGCGATTTGCTGCTTCATGTCCTTGACGTAGGGCACGCTGCCGCGCCCACTCCAGAGCTGGGCATGGATGCTGACCAGGATGGCCAGCAGCACAAAAGGAACTATGCGAGAGATCATGGCAAACAGAAGTCCGGGAGGCAGTCAGGACACGGCTGTTAGCCATGTCCCGAGACAAGCTTAGCGCAGATTGTAGAAGGCGGCGCGGCCTGGATACACTGCCACTTCGCCCAGGTCTTCCTCGATGCGCAGCAGTTGGTTGTACTTGGCCATGCGGTCCGAGCGGCTCAGCGAGCCGGTCTTGATCTGGCCGGCGTTCAAGCCCACGGCGATGTCGGCGATGGTGCTGTCTTCGGTTTCGCCCGAGCGGTGCGAGATCACGGCGGTGTAGCCGGCGCGCTTGGCCATCTCGATGGCGGCAAAGGTCTCGCTCAAGGTGCCGATTTGGTTGATCTTGATCAGGATCGAGTTGGCGATGCCCTTGTCGATGCCTTCCTTGAGGATCTTGGTGTTGGTCACGAACAGGTCGTCACCGACCAGCTGCACCTTCTTGCCCAGGCGCTCGGTCAGCACCTTCCAGCCATCCCAGTCGCCTTCGTGCATGCCGTCTTCGATGGAGATGATCGGGTACTTGTCGCACCAGGCAGCCAGCATGTCGGTCCACTGCTCGGCCGTCAGGCTGATGCCGCCTTCGCCTTCGAGCACGTACTTGCCGTCCTTGTAGAACTCGGAGGCAGCGCAGTCCAGCGCCAGCGCGATCTGGTCGCCAGCGGTGTAGCCCGCCTGGTCGATGGCTTCGAGGATCAGCTGAATGGCCGCTTCATGGTTCTCGACCGATGGCGCGAAACCGCCTTCGTCGCCCACGGCGGTGGGCATGCCACGGCTGTCGATGATCTTCTTGAGCGCGTGGAACACTTCGGCACCCCAGCGCAGCGCTTCACGGAAGCTCGGCGCACCGACGGGCACGATCATGAACTCTTGCAGGTCCAGCGAGTTGTTGGCGTGTGCGCCACCGTTGATGACGTTCATCATCGGCACGGGCAGTTGCACACCGCCCATGCCGCCAAAGTAGCGGTACAGCGGCAGGCCGGCTTCTTCGGCAGCGGCGCGGGCCACGGCCATCGACACGGCCAGCATGGCGTTGGCGCCCAGGCGGCTCTTGTTGTCGGTGTTGTCCAGGTCGATCAGGGTCTTGTCCAGGAAGGCCTGCTCGGCGGCATCCAGGCCCAGGATGGCTTCGGAGATTTCGGTATTGATGTGCTCGACGGCCTTGAGCACGCCCTTGCCCAGGTAGCGGCTCTTGTCGCCGTCGCGCAGCTCGATGGCTTCACGCGAACCGGTGGAGGCGCCCGATGGGACGGCCGCGCGGCCCATTACACCCGATTCCAGCAATACATCACATTCCACGGTGGGGTTGCCACGCGAATCCAGAATTTCGCGGCCAACGATATCAACAATTGCACTCACTTTAGAGCCTTTCAGAGATTGAGAAACGGGATGGTGCGCTGCAAACGGGTGGGCTGCAACTGCACGGAATCAAAAGGGGTGGGCAGGGCGGGGCAGCGCTTAAACGCCTTCGACCAGTACCATGCGCATGATGGCGGCACCGGCACGCGCTTCGCGCGCCTTGCTGTACTCGGGGGAGTCGTAAAAACGGCGGGCCTGCTCGCTGTCCTTGAACTTCAGGATCACGGTGCGGCCGGGGTTCCAGTCGCCCTCGATCACCTCGACCTTGCCACCGCGCACGCAGACTTCGGCATCATAGGTCTGCATGGCGATGGTGCTGAACTTGCGGTACTCCTCGTACTGCTCCGGGTCGGTGACGGTGACCGATGCAATGATGTATGCGCTTGGCATTTAAGCTCCAAAATTGTTTTCCAGGAAACCGTTCTTCTTGGTGATGCCGTCGAGCGCCACCATGGTTTCGAGCAAGGCCTTCATGTGCTTGAGCGGCACCGCATTGGGGCCATCGCTCAGCGCATTGCAGGGGTCCGGATGGGTTTCCATGAACACGCCGGCGACGCCTACGGCAATGGCTGCGCGGGCCAGCACGGGAACCATCTCGCGCATGCCGCCGCTGGAGGTGCCATTGCCGCCGGGTAGCTGCACGCTGTGGGTGGCATCGAACACCACCGGCGCATGGGTCTCGCGCATGATGGCGAGCGAGCGCATGTCGCTCACCAGGTTGTTGTAGCCAAAGCTGGCGCCGCGTTCGCAGGCCATGAAGCTGTCCTCGGGCAGGCCCACTTCCTTGGCGGCAGCGCGGGCCTTGTCGATGACATTCTTCATGTCATGCGGGGCCAGAAACTGGCCCTTCTTGATGTTGACCGGCTTGCCGGATTGGGCGACCGCCCGGATGAAGTCGGTCTGGCGGCACAGGAAGGCCGGTGTCTGCAGCACATCGACGATGCTGGCGACGTAGGGCACTTCGGCTTCGGTGTGCACATCGGTGAGGATGGGCACATTCAGCTCTTTTTTCACCTTGGCCAGAATCTCCAGGCCTTTTTCCATGCCAGGGCCGCGAAAGCTCGTGCCCGAGCTGCGGTTGGCCTTGTCAAAGCTGCTCTTGAAGATAAAGGGGATGCCCAGGCTGGACGTCATTTCCTTGAGCTGTCCGGCCACATCCATCTGCAGCTGCTCGGACTCGACCACGCAGGGGCCGGCGATCAGGAAAAACGGTTTATCAAGCCCGATATCAAATCCGCACAATTGCATGGACGGTGTTCCTTAAGGATGGGGTGAAAGCAAAGACGCCATGAGAAACGCAGCGTTGGTGGGTGCTTTGTTTGTCATGGCTTCAGTGTGTGCCGCAGCGTGGCCGCAATTTTACTTGGCTGCCTGCTTCTTGCGATCGACTGCTGCCTTGATGAAGGCATTGAACAGCGGATGGCCGGCCCAGGGGGTGGACTTGAACTCGGGGTGGAACTGCACGCCGATGAACCAGGGGTGTACCGCCTTAGGCAGCTCGACGATCTCGGTCAGGTGCTCGCGCTGGGTCAGCGCGGAGATCACCAGGCCCGCGTTGCGCAGCTGGTCCAGGTACTGGGTGTTGGCTTCGTAGCGGTGGCGGTGGCGTTCGGTCACCACATCACCGTAGATGCTGTGGGCCAGCGTGTCCTTTTGCACATCGGACGATTGCGCGCCCAGGCGCATCGTGCCGCCCAGGTCCGAGTTCTCGTCGCGGGTCTTGATCGTGCCGTCGGCATCCTTCCACTCGGTGATCAGCGCGATCACGGGGTGGGGGGTCTGGCGGTCGAACTCGGTGGAGTTGGCATTGTCCAGCCCTGCCACATGGCGGGCGTATTCAATGGTGGCCACCTGCATGCCCAGGCAGATGCCCAGGTAGGGCACCTTGCCTTCACGGGCAAACTTGGCCGTGGAGATCTTGCCTTCCACGCCGCGCGAGCCAAAGCCGCCGGGCACCAGGATGCCGTCATAGCTCTTGAGCAGCTCGGCGGCATCGCTGTCGTGGATGGTTTCCGAATCCACGTGCGTGATCTTGACGCGCACATGGTTTTGCATGCCGGCGTGCTTGAGCGCTTCGTTGACGGACTTGTAGGCATCCGACAGCTCGACATACTTGCCCACCATCGCAATGGCCACTTCGCCCTTGGGGTGCTCGGTCTCATAGACCAGGTCATCCCAGCGCTTGAGGTTGGCCGGAGGTGTGTTCAGGCGCAGCTTGTCGCAGATGAGGCCGTCCAGGCCCTGCTCGTGCAGCATGCGGGGCACCTTGTAGATGGTGTCCACATCCCACATGCTGATGACGCCCCAGGATTGCACATTGGTGAACAAGGAGATCTTGTCACGCTCTTCCTCGGGGACGGCATGCTGGGCGCGGCACAGCAGCGCATCGGGCTGGATACCGATTTCGCGCAGCTTCTGCACCGTGTGCTGGGTGGGCTTGGTCTTGAGCTCGCCGGCCGCTGCGATGTAGGGCAGGTAGGTCAGGTGCACAAAGGCCGAGTTGTTGGGGCCGAGCTTGAGCGACAGCTGGCGCACCGCTTCGAGGAAGGGCAGCGACTCGATATCGCCGACCGTACCACCGATTTCGCAAATGGCGACATCGACAGCGTGGTCGGTGCCGATGCCGGCGCCGCGCTTGACGTATTCCTGGATCTCGTTGGTGATGTGGGGAATGACCTGCACGGTCTTGCCCAGGTAGTCACCACGGCGTTCTTTTTCAAGAACACTTTGGTAGATGCGGCCGGTCGTGAAGTTGTTGGACTGGCGCATGCGCGTTTCGATGAAACGCTCATAGTGGCCCAGGTCCAGGTCGGTCTCGGCGCCATCGTCCGTCACAAACACTTCGCCGTGCTGGAAGGGGGACATGGTGCCTGGATCCACGTTGATGTAGGGATCCAGCTTGATCAGGGTGACTTTGAGTCCGCGCGATTCCAAAATCGCTGCAAGGGAGGCTGAGGCGATTCCCTTGCCCAGGGAAGACACCACACCGCCAGTAACGAAGACAAATTTGGTCATGTCTTTTAGGGAGGTGGGAAATTCTGATTATAAAGGCGTATGCCAGCCCCTGCGGACAGCTGCGACAAATGGGCTTCAACGGCCACGGGTTTGCGTGCGATGGCGTGCGGCAAAGATAGCCGTTCTGGCGCTGCTCTCTTGTCTGCTGCAGTGCAGCGGTGGCGCTGTGCCTCTGCTACATTGGCGGGCATGAACCAGCTCCACGGAAAACATATTGTCCTCGGCATGTCGGGCGGCGTTGCAGCCTTCAAATCGGCCGAGCTGTGCCGCCGATTGATCAAGGCCGGAGCGACCGTGCAAGTGGTCATGACCGAATCGGCCACCCAATTCATGACCCCGGTCACGATGCAGGCGCTCTCCAACCGCCCGGTCTATACCTCGCAGTGGGATCCGCGCGATCCCAACAACATGCCGCACATCAACCTGAGCCGCGAGGCCGATGCGGTGGTAGTGGCGCCTTGCAGCGCCGACTTTATCGCCCGCCTGGTGCAGGGCCGGGCCGATGAGCTGCTGAGCCTGTTGTGCCTGGCGCGTCCCATCGACCGCGTGCCCCTGATCCTCGCGCCCGCGATGAACCGCGAGATGTGGGCCCACCCTGCGACGCAGCGCAACCTGCGCCAGGTGCAGGCCGATGGCGCCGTGGTGCTGGGCGTGGGCAATGGCGACCAGGCCTGTGGCGAGACCGGGGACGGCCGCATGCTGGAGGCGGCCGAGATCGAGGAAGAGCTGCAGTATTTTTTCAGCGCCAAGGCGCTGGCAGGCAAAAGGCTGTTGATCACCGCAGGCCCCACGTTCGAAGCGATTGACCCGGTGCGGGGCATCACCAACCTGTCCAGCGGCAAGATGGGCTTTGCGATTGCGCGTGCGGCGCAGGCCGCGGGCGCCGAGGTCACGCTGGTCGCCGGTCCGGTGCATCTGCCCACGCCGCGTGGCGTGCGCCGCATCGATGTGCAATCGGCGCAAGACATGCTGCAAGCGGTGCTGGCCAGCGTGGAAGGCGCCGATGTGTTTGTAGCCACCGCTGCGGTGGCCGACTGGCGCCCCGCCCGTGCGGCGGACCAGAAGATCAAGAAGGACGGCAGTGGCGAGGTGCCCCATCTGGCTTTTGTCGAAAACCCGGACATTCTGGCCACCGTCGCGCAGCTGCCGCGTGCCAAGAGCGGCGATCTGTACTGCGTGGGCTTTGCCGCCGAAAGCGAAAACCTGCTGGCCAACGCCCAGGCCAAGCGCCTGCGCAAGCAGATTCCGCTCCTGGTCGGCAATATTGGCCCCGCCACCTTTGGCAAGGACGACAATGCCTTGCTGCTGGTGGACGCGCAGGGCCACCAGGAGCTGCCCCATGCCAGCAAGGCGGCCTTGGGCGAGCAATTGGTGGCCGAGATCGCCAAGCGCATCGCGCGCTAGTTCGCAAACGCCGCGCCCTGCAACTGTCCGCATCGGCGGCTGTGTGCCTGGCGTCAGTCCAGCAAGGCCAGGATTTCGTCGTGCAGCTGGCGTGGCAGGCGGATGCCTTGCTGCGCACTCAGCGCCCGCGCTGCATAGCGCCGCTCGGACGGCAGTCGTGCACCCTGGCCTTTGATGGCTACAAACATGGCCTCGGCACGCGCCTGGTGCCCGGGCCAGTCTTCGCCGGCAAAACGCTGCGGATCAAAAGCCAGCACCAGGTGGCCATGGCAGGGCATGCCGCCTGCACCGGCGTCCAGCGCCATCGATTCCTGGCTGCCCAGATCGCCAATCAGCATGCCGGCCATCAACTCCACCATGGTCGCCAGGGCCGAGCCCTTGTGGCCGCCAAAGGTGCGCATCGCGCCCAGGGCGACGGCTTCCGGGTCGGTCGATGGTTGGCCTTGCGCATCGATGCCCACGCCTTCGGGCAAGGGGGTGCCGGCGCGCCGGTGCAGGTCCAGATCGCCGCGCGCTATGGCGCTGGTGGCAAAGTCAAACACATAGGGGAAGGGCCCGGGCCGGGGCCAGCCAAAGGCAATCGGGTTGGTGCCAAACACCCCCTGGGTGCCGCCGGCCGGTGCCACCCAGGCATGGCTGGGTGTCATCACCAGGGCGGCCAGGCCTTGGTCGGTGAGCATCTCCACCTCCGGCCACAGCGCCGTGAAGTGGACGCAGTGGTTGATCACCAAGGCACCCATGCCTAGCTTGCGGGTGGTTGCCACCAGCGGCGGCAGGCCCACCTCCAGAGCCCAGGGCGAGAAGCCACGCTGGGCATCGACCCGGGTGATGGCGCCTTGCGTGGGCTGCAGCAGTGGTGGGGCTTGCAGATCCACCATCCCGGTGCGGATGGTGTGGGCTGCGCTCAGGATGCGGTAGGCGCCATGCGATTGGCAGGCATCGCGCTGGCCAGCGACGACGATGCGGGCAATGGCCTGGGCATGGGGTTCGCTCAGGCCCAGGTGCTGCAATACCTGCAGCGCCAGGCGCTGCAAGTCGCTTTCGCTGACCAGCAGGCTGTCTTCTGGTGCGTGGTCCATTCTTGACCCGTCTCAGGCCTTGCCGCGGGGGATGCGGCCCATCAGATAGAACTCGTCATTGGGCTGCATGCCGGCAAAGCTGGCCATGCGGTTGCTCAGGCCAAAGAAGGCGGTAATGGCCGCTATGTCCCAGATGTCCTCGTCATCGAAGCCATGGGCGTGCAGGGCGCCGAAATCGGCTTCATCAATCTCCTGCGAGCGGGTGCAGACCTTCATCGCAAAATCCAGCATCGCGCGCTGGCGTGCCGAGATGTTGGCCTTGCGGTAGTTGACGGCCAACTGGTCGGCCAGCATCGGGGCCTTGTCGTAGATGCGCACCAGCGCGCCATGCGCGACCACGCAGTACAGGCACTCGTTGTGTGCGCTGGTGACGGTGACGATCATCTCGCGCTCGGCCTTGCTCAGGCTGCTTTCCTCGCGCTCCATCAGCGCATCGTGGTAGGCAAAGAAGGCGCGCCATTCCGCCGGGCGGCGCGCAAAGGCCAAAAACACATTGGGGATGAAGCCCGCCTTTTCCTGCACCTGGGCAATGCGGGCCTGGATGTCTTCGGGCAGGCTTTTGAGATCGGGCAGGGGGTAGCGTGCAGCTGCAGCCATGGTCTTGTCTCCACTGGGTTGTTCTGCGGACCATCATAGAGGCAAGCCCTGCGCCGGGCCTGCCTGTTGGTGACTGCGGGTCACGACCTGCGGGCGGCTGCTGAAAGGTGGCCGCCCGAAAGCGCCTGCTCAAGGCGCGCTGAAGGGGCGGCCGCGCAGCTTGGTGCCGGCCGCAATGCCTTTTTGCTTGAACCACCCCTGGTTCATCTCCAGCACATAGCGCACCGGCTTGCTGGAGCAGTGCGAATCCTCCGTCATCGGCTGCATATCGGCCAGGTTGACGATGGTGCCGTCGTCGCTGACAAAGGCGGCGGTCAGCGGCAGGAGGGTGTTCTTCATCCAGAAGCACTGGATGCCGGGGCGGTCAAACACAAAGAGCATGCCTTCGTTGGCTGGCATCTCCTTGCGGAACATCAGGCCGATTTCCTTCTCACGCGCCGTCTGGGCCACCTGTGCATGGATGCGGTGCATGCCGGCCGTCAGCTCGGTGCGGGCCAGCTGCATCTGGGGCTCCCCGGTGGGCGCCGCCTGCTGCGCCGCAGCCGGCAAGGCAGCCGCCAGTGCGCAGGCCATGGCGGATGCGGCAAGGCAGCGTTGAGCGAGGCGGGAAGAACGGGTTACCAAGGGGGTGGGGAACATAGGGGTCAAGACTCTCACAAAGCAGGGCGCACGAGATGTGCAGCGGCGGCGCGGCGCGCCATAGCCGGTTTTATACACCATGCCAGCGCAGCTGGGGGGCCGTTGTACCTTGCCCGGGGCCGGGTTCAGATGTCACAGTTTGTGCAGTCAGGCCGGGCCGGTATTTGTCGATAGAATCGTTGGCGGTAACACATGCGCCTGGTGCCTGGTGTGGGGCTGGGCGAAGAACCAGATTGGGAGATTTGTGACGATGCGTGCTCAACCTATCCAGCAGCCCGAAGGCGGACAGGCCATCACGGCCAATGCGGACCACAGCCTGTGCGTGCCAGACCGGCCCATCATCCCCTTCATCGAAGGCGATGGCGTGGGCCGGGACATCACCCCGGTGATGCGCAAGGTGGTGGATGCGGCAGTGGCCCAGGCCTATGGTGATACGCGCCGCATTGCCTGGATGGAAGTGTTTGCCGGTGACAAGGCGCTGGGTCTGTATGGCGAGGGCCAGAGCCTGCCGCAGGAAACCATGGACGCCATCGGCCAGTACCTGGTCGCCATCAAGGGCCCGTTGAACACGCCGGTGGGCGGCGGCATCCGCTCGCTCAACGTGACCTTGCGCCAGACCCTGGACCTGTACGTCTGTCTGCGCCCCGTGCGCTACTTTGAAGGCGTGCCATCGCCAGTGCGTGAGCCGCACAAGACGCACATGGTGATCTTCCGCGAGAATTCCGAAGACATCTATGCCGGGATCGAGTTTGCGGCGGGCTCGGACCTGGCGGTCAAGCTGATCGCTTTCTTGCAGCAGGAGATCGGCTCGCAGAAGATCCGTTTTCCGCTCAGCTCGGGCATCGGCATCAAGCCTGTGTCGCGCGAAGGCACCGAGCGCCTGGTGCGCCAGGCCATCCAGTATGCGATCGACCATGACAAGCCCAGCGTGACCTTGGTGCACAAGGGCAACATCATGAAGTTCACCGAAGGCGCGTTCCGCGACTGGGGCTATGCGCTGGCAAAGCAGGAGTTCGGTGCCGAGGTCATCGACGGCGGGCCTTGGATGCGCCTCAAGAGCCCCAAGGACGGCTCCGAGATCATCATCAAGGATGTGATTGCCGATGCCTTCCTGCAGCAGGTGCTGCTGCGCCCGGCCGATTACTCGGTGATCGCCACGCTCAATTTGAATGGTGACTACATCTCGGACGCGGTGGCCGCGCAGGTGGGCGGTATCGGCATTGCGCCGGGCGCCAATCTGTCGGACCGGGTGGCGGTGTTCGAGGCCACACATGGCACGGCGCCCAAGTACGCCGGCAAGGACTATGTCAACCCCGGCTCGCTGATCCTGTCGGCCGAGATGATGCTGCGCCACATTGGCTGGACCGAAGCCGCTGACCTGATCATTGCCGCGATGGAGGCCACGATTGCCTCCAAGCGCGTCACTTACGACTTTGCGCGGCTGATGGAGGGGGCCACGCAGGTCAGCACCTCGCGCTTTGGCGACGAGATGATCAGCAACATGCAATCGGTTGCCTGACCTTCCACCGGCGGGGCTGCGGCTGAAGCCGCATCCCGCCCCTTACCTTGCTGCCCATGGCCATGGACACACCGCACATCATCGACACTGCGCGCCAGGTGCTGGAGATCGCGGCGACGATTGCGTTTGCGCTGTCCGGCGTAATCAAGGCGGCGCACAAGAAACTGGATGTCGTCGGTGTCTGTGTGGTGGCCTTTGTGGCTGCTTTTGGCGGCGGCACCTTGCGTGATCTGCTGCTGGACCAGCGGCCGTTTTTCTGGGTGCGGCAGGAGACCTTTGTCTGGGTGATCCTGGGCATCAGCCTGCTGGCCATCGTATTTTTGCGGCAGCGCCACTTTGCTTTGACCGAGCGGGCCATGCTCTGGCCCGATATGCTGGGCCTGGGCCTGTTTGCTGCGGTGGGGGTGGACATGGCCGCCGAGCAGGGCCTGCCTGCACTCATCTGCGTGATGATGGGCGTGATCACCGGGGTGTTTGGCGGGGTGCTCCGCGATGTGATGTGCGGCGAGATTCCGCAGGCCTTCCGTGACCACCAGCCCTATGCTGTCTGTGCCTTCGTCGGCGGTTGGGTGGATCTGCTGCTGCGCAGCTCGCCCGTGCCCGATATGGCGCCGATGCTCGGCTGTGTGCTGGTCACCGCAGGCTTGCGGGCGATTGCGCTGTGGCGGCATTGGCGGCTGCCCAGTTGGCGGGTGGAGTGAGCGAGATGGAAGCAACAGAAGGGATGCAGGCATGGGGAAAAAATGGACATGGTCACTGCTGGTGCTGCTGGCCTTGGTGGGCAGCGCGGTCATCTGGTACCTGGCGGGTAAAACCTACGAGATACGCATCAGCCAGGCGCAGTTGGAGCAGAAGCTGGCTGAGCGCCTGCCGCTGACGCAGCGCTATCCGCTGGTCTCTGTCACCATGGCACAGCCCCGGGTGCATTTGAAGGAAGACAGCGAGCGCGTCGACTTTGGTGTGAACATGACGGTCAACACCCATTCCAGCGGCACGCAGCTGTTGGGTGCGCAGATCGATGTGTCTTCCTCCCTGCGCTATGACGCCGAGCGCGGGGCGATCTTTCTGGACCAGCCGGTGATGGACAAGCTGGTAGTGCAGGGCCTTGATGAGCGGCGCACGGCGATGGCCGAGGTAGCGCTGGAAGCGGCGATGGCTTCGTACCTGGCCCAGCAGCCGATCTACACGCTCAATGCCTCCGACACGCGCCAGCGCCTGGCGCGCATGGCGGTGCGCGATATCAAGGTGGACAAGGGCGTGCTGGTGGTCATCCTGGGGCTGTGAGCCCGCCAGGTTCTGCACCATTGGCTGCACCGGGCTGAGCGCGGTGCCGGGCGGATGGCGCACAGGCCGCCTGGAGACCGGCGGCAAGACGCTTGCCTGATTCCTTTATTCTCAAAACGCCATAAATTAACAAAAATATATTCGTTTGAGTTTTAAGTACAAAAGTCCACAATTTGCAACATCACTTCATACGAACGGGTAGCAGAACATGAAACTGGGTGGATTGAAATCTTTGGTGGTTGCCGCAGCGGTGGTGGCCAGTGGCTCGGTGCTGGCACAGAACCAGCTGCTCAATGTTTCGTACGACGTCGCCCGCGAGTTCTACAAGGACTACAACGCGGCCTTTATCGCCCACTACAAGAAGACCAAGGGCGTGGATATCAAGGTGGACCAGTCCCATGGCGGCTCCAGCGCCCAGGCGCGCGCCGTGTCCGAAGGTCTTGCCGCCGATGTGGTGACCTTCAACACCACGACCGACGTCGAGTTCCTGGCTGAAAAGGGCGTGGTTGCCAAGGATTGGACCAAGAAGTTTCCCAACGATGCGTCGCCCACCACATCGACCATGCTTTTTCTCGTGCGCAACGGCAACCCCAAGGGCATCAAGGACTGGGATGACCTGATCAAGCCCGGTGTGCAGGTGGTGGTGGTGAACCCCAAGCTGGGTGGCAATGGCCGCTACGCCTATCTGGCCGCCTGGGGCCAGGCCCGTGAAAAGGGTGGCTCGGATGCTGATGCCCAAGCCTACATCAGCAAGTTGTACAAGAATGTGCCGGTGCTGGCCAAGGGTGGGCGCGATGCGACTGCTGCTTTCCTGCAGCGCAACGTGGGCGATGTGCTGATCACCTTTGAATCCGAGGTGGTTTCGATTGACCGCGAGTTTGGCAAAGGCAAGGTGGATCCGGTCTACCCATCGGTGAGCATCACTGCGGAAAACCCGGTGGCTGTGGTGGAACGCACGGTCGAGAAAAAGGGTACGGCCGAGCTGGCCAAGGCCTATCTGGATTACCTCTACTCGGATGAAGGGCAGGAAATCGCTGCCAACCATGCCATCCGCCCCCGCAGCGAAGCGGTGCTGAAGAAGCACGCCGACGTGTTCAAGCCGATCAAGCAGTTCACCGTGGCCAAGTACTTTGGCAGCCTGGGTGAGGCGCAGAAGACCCATTTTGGAGATGGCGGCTACTTCGACAAGCTGTTCACCGAACCTAAGAAGTGATGAGCCAGCAGCAGCGCCCGCCAGCCGGGCGCTGACTGCGCATTTCCTGTAGATTTTTGCCGATCGGAATCCATGTCAGCTGCCATCACTGCTCCGGCGAATGCCGTGCCCAGTGCCAAACGCCGTAGTGCCAAACGCGTACTGCCAGGCTTTGGGCTCACCCTGGGCTACACCATTTTCTACCTCAGCATCATCGTGCTGATCCCGCTGGCCACGTTGTTGTTCAAGACCTTCGAGCTCAGCTGGGACCAATTCTGGACAACGATCTCCGCCCCCATTGCCGTGGCCGCCTACAAGGTCACCTTCGGCGCATCGCTGATCGCGGCGCTGGTGAACCTGGTGTTCGGCATGCTGATCGCATGGGTGCTGGTGCGCTACCAGTTTCCCGGCAAGAAGATCGTCGATGCGCTGGTCGACCTGCCGTTCGCGCTGCCCACCGCTGTGGCCGGTATCTCGCTGACTGCATTGCTGGCGGACAACGGCTGGATTGGCCAGTACTTTGCGCCCCTGGGTATCCAGCTGGTGTTCAACCGCGTAGGTATCGTGTTTGCGCTGATCTTCATCGGCCTGCCGTTCGTGGTGCGCACGGTGCAGCCGGTGCTGGAAGATTTTGAGAAAGAGCTGGAAGAGGCCGCCGGCAGCCTGGGTGCGTCGCGCTGGCAGACCTTCTACAAGGTGATCCTGCCTGCGATCGGCCCGGCTTTGCTGACTGGCTTTGCGATGGCCTTTGCGCGCGCAGTGGGTGAGTATGGCTCGGTCATCTTCGTCTCCAACAACATCCCGATGGAGTCGCAGATCACACCCTTCGTCATCATGGCCAAGCTGGAGCTGCACGACTATGCCGGTGCCACTGCGATTGCGATGGTGATGCTGGTGATCTCCTTCGTGCTGCTGCTTCTCATCAACGGCCTGCAAAGCTGGCAGCGCAAGCGTTCGGGGGCCTGAACCATGCCAACCATGTATCTCGTATTGATTGCCATCGTCGTGGTGGTGCTGGGCACCGTGCTGGCGCGCTACCAGTATGTGGCCCGCCATGTGCCTGAAGTGCAGAGCACCGTGACCGAGCCGCGCTGGGTGCGCTGGACCCTGACCGGTATTGCGCTGGTCTTCATGCTGCTGTTTTTGCTGCTGCCATTGCTGGCGGTGTTCTTTGAGGCGCTGCGCAAGGGATGGGACGTCTATGTGAGCGCGCTGACCGAGCCTGATGCCTGGTCGGCCATCAAGCTGACCTTGATCACTGCATTGATTGCCGTGCCGCTGAACCTGGTGTTTGGTGTGGCAGCCGCCTGGGCCATTGCCAAGTTCGAGTTCAAGGGCAAGGCCTTGCTGACATCGCTGGTGGACCTGCCTTTCTCGGTGTCCCCCGTCGTGGCCGGCCTCACCTATGTGCTGCTGTTTGGGGCCAATGGCTGGTTTGGGGCATGGCTGGAGGCCCATAACCTGAAGGTGATTTTTGCGGTGCCCGGCATTGTGCTGGCCACTGTGTTCGTCACCTTCCCGTTCATTGCCCGTGAGCTGATTCCGCTGATGCAGGCCCAGGGCAATGACGAAGAGCAGGCAGCCATTGTGCTGGGGGCTTCGGGCTGGCAGACCTTCTGGCGCGTGACCCTGCCCAACATCAAATGGGGTCTGCTGTACGGCGTGATCCTGTGCAATGCGCGCGCCATGGGCGAATTCGGTGCGGTCTCTGTCGTGTCGGGGAGCATCCGCGGCCAGACCAATACCATTCCGCTGCATGTCGAGATTCTGTATGCCGACTTTCAGTCTTCTGCAGCCTTTGCGGTGGCGTCGTTGCTGGCCCTGCTGGCGCTGGTGACCCTGGTGCTCAAGTCGATCGCCGAGTGGCGCGCCGAGAAAGAGCACAAAGAGGCAGCCAGTCTGCCACCCGAGCGTCCGCGTGATGACAGCGCAGCCACGGCATAAACCCGGTATTTTCGAGGTCGGATATGAGCATTGAAATCCAAAACATTTCCAAGTCGTTTGGCAGCTTTAAGGCGCTCAATAACGTCAATCTGGACATCCAATCCGGTGAACTGATTGCGCTGCTGGGCCCGTCGGGCTGCGGCAAGACCACCTTGCTGCGCATCATTGCCGGCCTGGAGTCTGCTGACCAGGGCACGATCCAGTTCAGCGGTGAGGACACCACCGATGTGCACGTGCGCAACCGCAATGTGGGCTTTGTTTTTCAGCACTATGCGCTGTTCCGCCATATGACGGTGTTCGAGAACGTGGCTTTTGGCCTGCGCATCAAGCCCCGCAAGGAGCGCCCGAGCGAAACCCAGATCCGCGAAAAGGTCATGAGCCTGCTCAAGCTCGTGCAGCTGGACTGGATCGCGGACCGCTATCCCTCGCAGCTGTCGGGTGGCCAGCGCCAGCGGATCGCGCTGGCCCGGGCGTTGGCGGTGGAGCCCAAGGTGCTGCTGCTCGACGAGCCCTTTGGCGCACTCGATGCCAAGGTGCGCAAGGAGCTGCGCCGCTGGTTGCGCCGTCTGCACGATGAGCTGCACGTGACCAGCATCTTCGTGACCCATGACCAGGAAGAAGCGCTGGAAGTGGCGGATCGTGTGGTCGTCATCAACAAGGGCCAGATCGAGCAGGCGGGCACGCCGCAGGAAGTCTGGGACAGCCCGGCCAGCCCCTTTGTTTATGGCTTCCTGGGTGACGTCAACCTGTTCCGAGGCCGTGCTACCGGTGGCCATACGGTGGTCGAAGGCGGCGTGCAGATCGATTCGCCCGAGCTGGCATCGGCCAACAATGCCCAGGCACTGGCCTATGTGCGGCCCCACGAGCTGGACGTGGAGCGCTACTCGCCCGGCCAGGAAAAGGACGCCGATGGCCGCCAGCGCGGCATCGTGGCCCAGCTTGACCGTGCGATTGTTGTCGGCCCCATCGCCCGTCTGGAACTTATTGCCGTTGGCGGGCACCAAGCCCCAGGTGCCGAGGCTTCGGACAGCGACAAGCTCATTGAGGCGCAGATTTCTGCGCAACAGTTCAAAGCCATGGGCCTGAAGGAAGGCGAGACGCTGGTGGTGACACCGCGGCAAGCCCGAGTTTTTCTCGATCAAGCGGCCAATATCTAGCGCCTGACGCTCGCGCCTGCGCCTGAAGCTGTGAGACCCGGTTCTGCCCTGTGGGCGGGCCGGTTTTCTGGTTTTGGGCTCCTGCAGGTCTGTACGCGTAAGATGGCGGGATTGGCAGCATAAGGACATGACTTGAACTGGATCTGGAACGCACCGCGCCGCACCTTGGCGCTGATTTTTGTGGCCTGCGCGGCCATGATGGCTTTTGGCATGTATTTGCAGCACGTGGTAGGGCTGGAGCCTTGTCCGATGTGCATCGTGCAGCGCTACTGCCTTATTGCGGTCGGTGTATTTGCGCTGCTGGGCAGCCTCAAGCCGTCGACGGCCGGTTGGTGGAAGAGTTTCGGTGGCCTGGCGCTGCTGTTTTCCGCCTTCGGCGCATTCACTGCAGCGCGCCAGAGCTGGCTGCAATGGAACCCGCCAGAGTTCGCGACCTGCGGGCGCGACTTCTACGGCATGATCGAGAACTACCCGATCAGCCGCTCGCTGCCTATGATTTTCCGAGGATCCGGTGATTGCACCGCGATCGACTGGACTTTCCTGGGTCTGTCGATCGCCAACTGGTCCTTTATCGCCTTTGCAGGCTTTAGCATCGTGCTGCTGTTGGCCCTGTTCAAAGCCAAGCGCTAAGCGCCAGTCAACCGCATGCGAACGCCCCTTTTGAGGGGCGTTTTTCATGGCTGCATCAAGCAGGGGATGGCCCGCCAGACCTATATCGCCAATGCGACTGGTGTGCGCGATAGCCAGCTTGTGCAGAAACAACGCGGCACTAATATGCTGATCTGTCAGGCAACGAAAGGGACAGCCAGTCCCGGCCCAGTACAAGCAACAAGCAATAAGGAGATCGCATGATCAGCTATGACGTCACAGGCTTTGGTGAGCCCCTGGTGCGCAGCGAGCGCCCCACCCCCGTACCGACCGGAGACCAGGTGCTGGTGCGTGTCGAGGCTGCGGGTGTCTGCCACTCGGACCTGCACATCTGGCATGGCGAGTACGACCTGGGCAATGGCAAAAAGCTGTCCATGGCCGACCGTGGCATGAAGCTGCCCCTGACCTTGGGCCACGAGATTGCCGGCGAAGTGGTCGCCATGGGCCCGGACGCCAAGGGTGTCGAGATCGGCAAGCGCTATGTGGTCTTCCCCTGGCATGGCTGCGGCGAGTGCAAGGTCTGCAAGCGCGGCGATGAGAACCTCTGCCTGGCCGGCAAATCCATGGGTGTCTACCAGAACGGTGGCTACGCCGACCATGTGCTGGTCAACCATGCCTACTACCTGGTGGATATCGGCGATATGCCCGCCGAGCGCGCCGCCCCCTATGCCTGCTCGGGCCTGACCACCTACAGCGCGATCAAGAAGATCGATCCCCAGGTCTTCAAGGATGAGAAGATCGTGCTGTTTGGCGCCGGCGGTCTGGGGCTGATGGCCATCCTGCTGATGAAGGCCATGGGTGGGGCCGGTGTGGTGGTCGTCGAGCCCGATGCCAGCAAACACGCGGCAGCGTTGAGCGCAGGCGCCGACGTGGTCATTGATCCCAAGTCGCCCGACTTCATCGCCCAAGTCAAGCAGGCCGCTGGCGGCGCGGTCTGGGCCATCATCGACTGCGTGGGCTCCAGCCAGACCGTGCAGCAAGGCATCGATATGCTGACCAAGGGCGGCCATCTGGTGCAGATCGGTCTGTTCGGCGGCCATGTGGATCTGCCCACCCCCACGCATGCGATCCGTGCCATCACCTACCAGGGTACCTATGTGGGCAACCTGGGTGATCTGCGTGAACTGATCGCGCTGGTGCGCGACAAGAAGCTGAACCCCGTGCCGACCACCTGCATGCATTTCAGCAAGGCCTTCTCCGCGCTGGTGGCGCTGGAGCAGGGCAAGGCGGTAGGGCGTCTGATGCTGACCCCCAACGAGGAAGCGGTGGCCTGAGACCCTGGCCACTGAATCGGGCGGGCGGAGTCCAAGCCGTCAGCCACCATGCAAAAAGTCCACACATGCGGACTTTTTTCGCTGGGTGGCAGGCAGGCAGTCAGTCTTGTGTTTCCAAGCTGGGCACGGAGCCGGACTTCACCACGATGTCGAAATTGCCGACAGAGACCTGGTCTCCGGCATACAGCACCTGGCGCTTGACCCTGCGGCCATTGACAAAGATGCCATTGGTGCTGTCATGGTCCTCCACCATCAACAGACCGATGTAGTAGCTGAAGGCGCCGTGGTCGCGGCTGATGCTCGGGTCGCTCAGGAACAGACCGCTGCTCGGACCTCGGCCAATGGCCGTGCAACCGCGCTCCAGTTGGATAGCGCGGGGAGGGGATTGCAGATCAGAACGAACAAGGATTTCCGGCAACATGGTGAGCTCCTGAAGGAACTGGCTATTGAAAAGTCTGAACGGATTATGCATCTATTATTGGTTCAGATTCGATACACATTGCCAATCATTGTCATAGCTGTGCGTATTTTGCAGAAACTATGAAAAAAACCAAAGAAAAATAAAAAATCTAAAAGATGGGTGGGCGATTGTAGGGGGTGCTACTCATCTGGTGTGCCGGGTGTGTGTCAATCCCCACTGATTTGCTCGGCAGCGTGGGCTGATCGTGGCACGCGTTGGCCTGCCGCCGACCTGCGGTGCGCCTCATGGTGTTGCGCACCCAGTGGATCAAGCCGGTTAACCGAGACCTGCCGCTGAATGCGCATGAGGTAGTGCGCGAGTGTTCAGGGTGAAGCGTATGCAGTGCTTTCCGGACGGGCGCTTGAAGGCGCGCATTCCGAGCAACTCCAGCGAGGCCTGTAAGCCTAACCCCACTGTCTAACAAGTTGTGCACCTAACTTCTTCCATCGCGTTGCGCGCTATCGTTGACCCATCCCAACGTTGCGCTGCAACACCACTGAAGGAAAACGCATGAACAAGAACCAAGTCGCGGGTGCCGTAAAAGATGCTGCTGGCAAGGTGCAGCAGAAGGTTGGCGAAGCAGTCAACAGCCCTGAGCAGCAGGCCAAGGGCATTGCCAAGCAGGTCGAAGGCAAGACCCAAAAGGCAGCGGGCCATGTGCAAGAAGCGGTCCGGGACACTAACAAGTAACAAGGAGTTGATGATGCAATCCAAATCTATGTTGATGCTCGGCGCTTTTGCCATCACGATGGCTGCGGGCACTGCATTCGCGCAGACACAAGTGCCAGTCGCAGGCGGCGTCAAGCTGGGTGTGGAGCAGACCGAAATCCAGGCGGTCGCCACCGGTTGGAGCCTGAAGAAGTCGGTGCTCGGCAAGAACGTTTACAACGAAGAAGGCAAGTCTGTCGGCAAGGTCGACGACGTGATCGTCGCACCTGACAAGGCCGTCTCTTACGCCATCATCGGTGCCGGCGGCTTCCTGGGCGTTGGCAAGCATGATGTTGCCATCCCCGTGGGCCAGTTCCGCGTGCAAAATGACAAGATCACTTTGCCCGGTGCGACCAAGGATGCCCTCAAGGCGCTGCCCAAGTTTGAGTACGCCAAGAAGTGATAGCTGCCCGGAGGCAGATGTCCTGGAAAGCCCCGCAAGGGGCTTTTCGCGTTGTAAGCCTTCAGCCATTTTGCGCAAACGTCCCGCAGTGGTACCGTCTGATCCATCTTTTGCCTTGACCACGCCTGCGCTGAAGTTGGAGCCGATGATTCAGTGCATAATGACGCCCAGTCATAAAAAAACAAAAACGGCCCTTGCGGAGCGCTCCGCAAAACCAGGCTCTCAGGTTGCGCCCTTCACGGCAAAATACCTTCATAAATCAAGCATCTGCCCGTAGCTCAGTTGGATAGAGCAACAGCCTTCTAAGCTGTGGGTCACAGGTTCGATCCCTGTCGGGCAGGCCAAACTCCTCGGCTGTATTGAGTCCGCTGCCAGACTGCAAGATTGCATTCCCCCCATAGCAGGGCAGTCACGTCGCATCGAGTCGTGCCTTCAATGCACAAATAGCAATGCCCGCAGTGCGATCACACTGCGGGCATTGTCAATTCCGACCCAGCCATGCATCGATCCAAGCATGGCCGAAGAGGGCAGGGCAGCGCTTACTCGGTTTCTTCGTAAACCAGCGAAGGGTTGTTCATCGAGCGAGCCACATCGTTGAGGCCGGCGATGATGTGGTTGGCGAAAAAGCTGCTTTGGGTATCTGGCTCCAGGGCCGCGATGGCCACATTGGCCAGCGACTGGTTCAGTGGCACGTAGTAGCTGCCCTCGGGCACATCGATGGCAACGCGCTCCAGGCCGACCTTGACCCGCTCCACGCTTTGCTGTCCCGGGCCCAGTACATCGCTTTTGGCGTTGCTGCTGCGTTCTTGCTCCTGGTAGGTGTCGGCCAGCAGGTTGCCCGGTTCGGCGACGCGCAGCACCTGCAGCCCCAGCGCGCGGAGCTTGTCGACCGCATCGGTCGCGCTGCTGGCCAGCCAGTATCCGCAAGGGCGAGCACGCTTGGGGCCAGGGCTGAGCTTCACCGAGGAGTGCCAGTCCACTTCCTGCTGCATGTCCTCACCCGTTTGCGGATCGAGGAAGAGGACGCGGCGCTTTTCGGTGGTCTGCTTCGCCTCCAGCGTGAACTCACCTCGGCACGCCTGGGAGGCGATGTCGCGGTTGACGAAGGTGCGCACCTGCTCGAGCTCCTTGGTGCGCTGGGCAGTGGTCTCCAATGCAGATGCCAGTGCCACATACTGCGCATGCACGCGGCGCTGGATGTGCGCGCGGCCAATACCGACACCGCGCGTCTCGATCAGCATCGTGGTGGCGTTCTTGAGTGCGTTCACGTTGCGGCCGGTGTCGGGGCGTACGCCGCCCATCGACAGCGACAGGTCCTGCGGATCACGGGTAGTGGTGTAGTACCAGTTGGTCGCCAGCCCTTGCTCGGTCAGCGCCTTTTGGATCGGCAGCAAATACCATTCGTGGGCCGCCTTGCTGACGAACTCATGGACATTGGCGGTCGTGGGGGGCTGGAGAAGGGCGTCATAGCGCTGCACGCCCTTGAACTTTTCCAGGTAGCGGCCGGCGACTGTGAACTCATGGGCATCCAACACTGCCAGGGGCCGGTAATTCCGGCTGAGCTTGGCAAGGGCCTGGGCTTCCGGCGTCTGCAGCAGCAGGTGGTCGCGGTTCATGTCCAGGCCGTTGGCAGTGGTGCGCCGTCCGGTGGCAGCCCCATCGGGATTGGCACGTGGCACCAGCAGTACGTTGATCTTGTCGAGGACCGCCGACAGCGGGCCTTGTTTCAAATCCTGCGCCAGGGCCAGCAGCGCTTCGCTGCCGGCGGGCTCATCACCATGCTGCTGGCCAATCAGCAGCACGGTGGGGCGCTGGCTTTGGTCCAGGTCGTGCAGGCTGGTGCTGGCAGCGCGGGTCAGCAGCAGCGCCAAAATGGGCTGGCCTTCCTGGGAGGTGCCGGCGGTGACCAGCTCGGTCTTGGTGCCGGACTGGTCTGGCGTCGCCAGCTGGCGCAGCCACTGGCCGAGTTCGGCATTGCTGGTATAGGTGGTGCGGCCCGCACTCAATCCAGGGGTGATGTAGTTGCGTTGGGGATCGGGAAATCGGGCAGCGACTTCGTCGCTCTCCTTCCATCCGCTCAAAGGACTGCCCTGCAGGGGCACCGTTTCAACCGGGGTTGACACCACGCCGGAGTTGCTGATGCCCGGAATCTGCACCGGGCTGGGGCCACTGGCCGGCCGGGTCGTGACCGTGCCCGGCGCCGGTTGGCCGCCGGCTATCGGCGTGCTGTTCCAGGCAGGCAGCGGCGTGCTCGAGCACGCGCTCAGCGCAAGCGCTGCCGCAATCACGGTCAGGCTGGTCCAGGCGGGCATCGTGCGCTGGGTGGATGGGGATGCTGCGTCGGATTTCATCATCATTGTCGTGCGTGACGAATCACGCCCCTCCTGAAAAATACGTTGCCATTATGCAAAGCTATGCACGGCTTTCACGTAGGATGGGTGCGAAACAATAAGTTTCCGTGCGTAACTGGCGCAGGCTGATCTGCCGCCGTAGTGTGCGCCGCAGTGCCGACCTCCAGCGAGGAATCGGCGCGGCTTGCAGTCGTTTGCATTGGACGCTATGTTGCTAGGCCCCATCACTGGGCCGCTCGAAAGTGCCTGCCGTCTCCAGATCCGGGGCTACATCCCCGGGCGCGGCGCCAGGTACCGGCGCCTGCATGCGCAGCAATGCGCGAACAAATCCGTGGTCGGAGCGGCTGCGGTCGCGCCCTTCATGCAGGTGGTCGTTGAAGTAATCCACGCGGCGCACATCGCCCACCGCATGGCGGCTGCGCGGATCGAACTCCTCGCTGACCAGCACCTGGTCCAGAACGGCCGGCGCCCCCTGGTGGATATGGGAGTAGGCCACGTCTTTTTTCAGCGCCGCATCGCCCAGCAGATCAAAGGCATTGAACAGCGCGCGATCACGGGCCTTGCGGTCATAGGCCACTTCGGCGCTGGCCGAGATCATCTGCGTGGTGACGCTGTCGGGCGTGTCGTTGAAATCGCCCAGCACCACCAAGGGCATGCGGGTGTGGCGCAGCAGGTCGATGACCAGGCAGCGCAGCGCCGTCGCTTCCACGCCCCGCATCACCAGCGAGCGCAACGAGGCGAGTGCGGCAATCTTGGGGTTGTCGCGGTCTTCCAGAGGGTTGCCGTTGGCATCAAGCAGGAACTTCGGGCGTTTGGATTTGAGATGGCAGGTCAGCACCGTCAAGACTTGGCCACGCTTCATCTGCAACGTGGCCACGAGCGGGGGACGCTCAAAACGCGTGTGGACGCCCAGCCCCGGAATGGGCTGGCCCAGCCCGGCAGGAAAGTCGGTGAACGAGCGCGTGGCCAGCACCTTCAGGCGGGTGGCCAGTCCCACGCGCGGGGTGCCGCTGGCGCCTGGCCGGCCCTCGCTGTTTTCTGCGCCGGGCACAGCCGCATAGTGGTAGTGCAGACCGCTGGCGGCCAGCGATTGAGCAAAGGCAGCCTCGTCCCAGACTTCCTGCACCGCCAGAATGTCGGCATTCAGCGCCTGAAAGCGGTCACCCAGCCATTGTGTTTTGCGCTCGTACTGGGCCCGGGTGTAGGGCGCCTGGTTGGCGTAGAACTCCCGCTCAGGCAGTGCCAGATTGAGAACATTGCAGGTGGCGACCGTCAAGGTGTCGGGTGCCAAAGAGGGCGCTGCAGGGTGGGCAGCGGAAGAGGGCATAGAAAAAGGCCGCATGAAACTCGCTTTCGAATGCGGCCTAACCCTAGCGGAAGTGGGCGTCCAAATCAACTGCCATCAGCGATGACAGTTGGGATTCGTCCCCACTTCACGCTGCTTATCGCGAGAACGAGTGGTTGCGGCCACCTCGGCCAGCACCACCGCCGCCGCCATTGCGGTTGCCACCGCCGAAGCCGCCACGGCGGCCGCGTTCGGCCATGCTGTCCACGCTGGTGCGCATCGGATCGGGCTGTGCCGCGCCGCTGCGGCGGTGGTCACGGCCATCGACCGTGCCGCCAAACTGCGTGCCCAGGTGGGCATCAGCGCGGGGCTGGCGTTCGCTGTCCTGGCGGGGGCCACGGGCAGCACCAGCGCCGCCTTGGCGCGGGCCTTGCGACTGGCGTTGTGGGCCGCGTGCCTCACCCGATGGGTGGCGTGGGCCTTGGCGGCCGTCGCGGCGTGGTGGGCGCTGCTCGCGGCGTGCCTGGTCCATGCCTTCGCCGCCAAAATCAGCACCACCTTCGGCGCGTTCACCGCGTGGGCCGGGGCCGCGCTTGGCATTGCCGCCGCGCTGGCCACCACCTGCGTTACCGCCGCCGGGGCCGCGTGCCACCTTGTTGGTACGCACGCGTTCCATCATTTCCTGGCGCGCAGCCTTGGCCGCTGCCTGCATCACATCACGGCCAGGGGCCTTGCCCGCGCCGCCCCAGATCGTCTGGCGGCCCATGGCGATGGGCTCGGCCTTTTCGCCTTCTTCAGGGCCAAAGCCTTCGAGCACCTGCACAGGGATGTCCTGCTTCGTGAAGCGCTCGATGTCCATCATGAAGCCTTCTTCATCCATGCACACCAGGCTCACGGCGTTGCCTTCGCGGCCCGCGCGGCCGGTGCGGCCAATGCGGTGCACGTAGTCTTCCGAGACATTGGGGATTTCGTAGTTGACCACGTTGGGCAACTCGTCGATGTCGATACCGCGCGCTGCGATATCGGTGGCGACCAGCGCACGCAGGTCGCCGGACTTGAAGCCTTCCAACGCCTGGGTGCGGGCGCTTTGGCTCTTGTTGCCGTGCAAGGCCATGGCCGAGACGCCATTCTTGCTGAGGTATTCGGCCACGTTGTTGGCGCCGAACTTGGTGCGGGTGAAGACCAGCACCTGGCTCCAGTTGTTCTCCTGCACGATGTGCAGCAGCACCTGCTTTTTCTTGCCGCGGCCCACCGGGTGGATCACCTGCTTGATGCGCTGCACCGTGGTGTTGCGCGGCGTCACCTGGATGGACTGGGGATTCTTCAGAAGGCCGTTGGCCAGCTCGCGGATCTCATCGCTGAAGGTGGCGGAGAACAGCAGGCTCTGCTTGTCCTTGGGCACCAGGGCCAGCACCTTCTTCACGTCGTGGATGAAACCCATGTCCAGCATGCGGTCGGCTTCGTCAAGCACCAGGATCTCGACCGTGGACAGGTCCAGAAAGCCTTGTTGCTGCAGATCGAGCAAGCGGCCAGGTGTGGCCACCAGCACATCCACACCCTTTTTGATGCGGTCGATCTGGGGGTTCATGCCAACGCCACCAAAGATGACAGTGGACTTGATGTCCAGGTGTGCAGCGTAGAGGCGCACATTCTCTTCCACCTGGGCGGCCAGTTCGCGGGTAGGGGCCAGGATCAAGGCGCGGATGGCCTTGTTGCCCCATTTGTTGAGGCTGCCTTGGGACTCGGTCAGGCGCTGCAGCATCGGCAGCGTGAAGGCGGCCGTTTTGCCGGTGCCGGTTTGTGCGCCGGCCAGCAGATCGCTGCCTTGCAGCACCAGCGGGATAGCCTGAGCTTGGATGGGAGTAGGCGTGTCGTAGCCTTGTTCGCGCACAGCCTGCACAATGGCAGGTGCCAGATTCAGTTCTTCAAAGTTCATTGGATCAGATGCGTCCAACCTGGACGCTGGGTATCGGCCTCGTCTAAGCAATTTTTTGGAATAATTGCAGCCAGTCAGATAGGCAGATGGGTTCAAAGAGGGAGCCCGGAACTGTGTCCATCGTCCCCAGCATAAGCGCTGAAGTCCTAGGCAACTGGAGCCTTTGACTGCAGGTATTGTCGCATGCACCGATAATCCCAGGGTGGCCGCGATCAAAAATCGCATATTTTTTTACTGATTTACCAAAAGAACACATGGCTCAATACGTTTTTTCGATGAACAACGTCACCAAGACGGTTCCTCCGAAGCGACAGATTCTGAAGGGTATTTCTCTGAGCTTCTTCCCGGGCGCCAAGATTGGCGTGCTGGGTCTGAACGGTTCGGGAAAGTCCAGCTTGCTCAAGATCATGGCAGGCGTCGACAAGGAATTCGAAGGCGAAGCGATCCCGATGGCAGGCCTGTCGATCGGCTATCTGCCGCAAGAGCCCCAGCTCAACCCCGAGCACACCGTGCGCCAGGCGGTGGAAGAGGCGATGGCTGAGGTCAACAACGCCAAGGCACGCCTGGAAGAGGTCTACGCCGCTTACGCCGAAGAAGACGCCGACTTCGATGCGCTGGCTGCCGAGCAAGGCCAGCTGGAAGCGGTGATCGCCGCTGCCGGCACCGACTCCGAGCACCAGCTGGAGATCGCTGCAGACGCGCTGCGCCTGCCTGCCTGGGATGCCATCGTCGGCCAGCTGTCCGGCGGTGAAAAGCGCCGCGTGGCGCTGTGCAAGCTGCTGCTGTCCAAGCCTGACATGCTGCTGCTCGACGAGCCGACCAACCACTTGGATGCCGAATCGGTGGACTGGCTCGAACAGTTCCTGCACCGTTTCACCGGCACCGTGGTGGCCATTACCCACGACCGCTACTTCCTGGACAACGCGGCCGAGTGGATTCTGGAACTGGACCGTGGCCACGGCATTCCCTACAAGGGCAACTACTCCGACTGGCTGTTGCAAAAGGGCAACCGCCTGGAGCAGGAGCAAAAGGGCGAAGAAGCCCGTGCCAAGGCGCTGAAGAAGGAGCTGGAATGGGTGCGCCAGAATGCCAAGGGGCGCCAGGCTAAGTCCAAGGCCCGTATTGCCCGCTTTGAAGAGCTGAGCGACTACGAATACCAGCAACGCAACGAAACGCAGGAAATCTTCATTCCTGTGGCCGAGCGTCTGGGCAGCCGCGTCATCGAGTTCAAGAATGTGTCCAAGGCCTTTGGCGATCGTCTGCTGATTGACAACCTCAGCATGAACATCCCTGCGGGCGCCATCGTCGGCATCATCGGCCCCAACGGCGCAGGCAAGTCCACGCTGTTCAAGCTGATCGCCGGCAAGGAGCAGCCTGATTCGGGCGAGGTCGAAATCGGTCAGACCGTGAAGATGGCCTTTGTGGACCAGCACCGTGATGCGCTGGCCAACGACAAGACCGTGTGGGAGGACATCTCCGGTGGTCTGGACATCATCAACGTGGGCAAGTTCCAGATGGCCTCGCGTGCCTATGCGGGCCGTTTCAACTTCAACGGCCAGGACCAGCAAAAGAAGGTCGGCAACCTCTCCGGCGGTGAGCGCGGCCGCCTGCACCTGGCCAAGACCTTGATCCAGGGCGGCAACGTGCTGCTGCTGGACGAACCGTCGAACGACCTGGACGTGGAAACCCTGCGTGCACTGGAAGACGCATTGCTGGAATATGCGGGTACAGTATTGGTCATTTCCCACGACCGCTGGTTCCTGGATCGCATCGCGACCCATATCCTGGCGGCGGAAGGGGATAGCCAGTGGGTATTTTTTGATGGAAACTATCAGGAATACGAGGCAGATAAGAAGAAGCGGTTGGGAGAAGAAGGGGCGGCACCCAAGCGGATGCGCTACAAAGCCCTGAAGTAAACCCACACCGTACGCCCGTCGCTTTACAGAAGCGGCGGGCGTTTTAACTGGGAGAGGTGAAGCGTGGAGCAACGGGCCGTATCGGTATTTGACACCTGTCTGGAGCAGGCATTGCAGGAGGCGGAGCCTTTGATGGCCGCCATGGTCAATGCTGCATTGGCTTCCCTGGCTGCGCAATTGTCGTCTTACAGCAACGCTGAAGATCAACAATTGTTGCGCCACGCGCAAGGCCAGCTCGCCAGCAAGAAGGCACAGCTGCCGCTCGCGTATGCGCTGCGTCTGCGCCAGGCCGTGTTTGCCATTGCCGAAGGCAAACGTGAGGACTACCACGCCCAGATGAGCAGCCAGGGCCTGACCGATGGCCTGCCCGAGGACCGCAATGCGCTGCGTGCCCAGATCGAGTGGGGGCGCATGCAGATCAACCTGCTGCAGCAGACCGAGCAGAGCCTGACAGGCCTGGAGCGCGTCTACCGCCCGTTGCGCAAGATCACCCGTTACTGGCGCAATGGCAACCCGTTGCACCATACCGTCTACCTTGACAGCCTGCAGGCCACGTTGAGCGATGTGGAGATGTCTGCAGACGCCACGGCGCTGTTCTTGCCGGACATGGTGGGCGTCATGGCGGACCACCTGCAGACGAACTACCAGCGCATCATGACCTTGGCGATGAACAGCTATGCCGAGCTGCTGGCCAGGGCCGAGCTCAAGCGCCGCGCTGCCAAGGACAACACCCGCAGTTTTGTGCAGCGGATCAAGACACTGTTCGACATCCCCGCGCATTGTCCTGTCGGTGCCGTCAGAGCCTACAAAACCCTGATTCCGGTGATGGAGCGCATGGCCGGCCAGGATGCATCGTTCTGGAGTGATTCCGACCACCCTGCGCGCGTGCTGGTGCAGACCATTGTCGACAAGGCCACCGTGCTCAAGGAAGAGGGGCGTGCGCTGTCCGATCCGCAGTTTCCCCAGCTGGTGAGCGAAACTGTAGAAGCGCTGTCGGCTCTGGCCCAGCCCAGGGCCGAGGATTTTGCCCTGGCGCTCAGCCGCTTCGGCGTGCGGCTCAAGCCCCGCTTGTCGTCTGCGCTGCAGGATGTCGATGATTCCGGTTACGCCAGCAGCATGCTGCTGGAGAGCCAGTGGGGCGCATCGGGGTTGATCAGCATCAGCCCCGAGTCTGACTGGGCGCAACTGGCCCAGATGCAGGCAGAGCGTGATGCCCCGGTACCGCCCACCCCGCAAGCCGTGCCGCTTCAGGCCCCGGCGGCAGGCGCATCCGTGGCGTCTGCTGCACCGATCACGGTCCCAGCCGCCACGGACGACAGCGCCTCGGCCAGCCTCGAAAAGATCGAGGCGGACGTGATGCTGCGCCTGGCGACCAGTCTGCACAGTTTTGATGTGGATCCCGCGCTGCTGGCGGCATTGACGGGCGCCTGGCCCAAGGTGCTGCAGCAGGCGGCCGAGCGCTCGGGCATCTCGTCATCGCATTACCGCGCCTACCAGGAGGCGGTGGACGATGTGCTGGCGCTGGCCGGCGCCAATGCCAGCGCAGGCATGCACCACGATGCGGACATGCTGATCCCCTCGCTGCTCACGCGCCTCAAGGCAGGGCTGACCAGCATCGGGTGGATGCCGGAGCGCATTGCACCGGTGCTGACCGCCGTGGCTCAGATGGCGCCGAGCGCGCTGGTCGAGCTGCAGATGGTGCAGGAAGAGGGGCTGCACCCGGTGCCCGCTGTGGCACGCGCCCTGCCGGCTTCATCGGCGGCCGCCGGCGTGTCACCTGCGCCGTCTCCTTCGGCATGGGCACAGCTGCCCGATGCCGTCGATGCGATTGGCGAGGATGAGCCCGCGATCATCGTGACCGGCTCGATGCTGGATGCGCCCAAACCCGACAGCGTGGGGCTCTGGATTGGTGGCAAGCGGCTGGAAGCCGGTGTCTGGCTGGAGTTTTTGGGCCAGGGCGGTGGCTGGGTGCCCAAGCAGCTGAGCTGGACCAATGCGCGCTCGACGATGTTCCTGTTTGTCGCCAGCGGAGGCGCGAGCCAGTCGATCACGCGCCGCATGCTGGAGAAGCTGGCGCAAGAGCAGGCCGTGCGGCCGGTCTGAGATCGTTGTACGGCTTTTCGGACCTTTCCATGCAGTGCAAAGGTCATAGCGTCTCAGGCGCACGCTGCCGTGGCACAATCTTGCGGTTTGGGGTGATCTGCCCCGAAGGTCTGCCGCCGCATCAGGCTGCAGCCGCTACAAGCCTATAAGCCAACCGCCTGGATGTGCTCAGCGTCCAGGTGCCAAGGAGACACCATGAGCCCCTCTTCGTGCAGCCGCATCGCGGCCGCCTGCATGCCCTCGCGCCGTCACGTGCTGGCCGCCACCCTGCTGGGTGCCGCCGCGCTGCTGCCCCTGGCCTCGCAAGCCGCAGACCCCAAGAAATACCCCGAGCGCGCCGTGCGCGTGGTGGTGGGCTTTTCTGCCGGCGGCACCACCGACGTGGTGGCACGCATCATGGCCAAGGAGCTGACCGCCGAGCTGGGCCAGTCCTTCGTCGTGGACAACAAGCCAGGCGCCGGCAGCAACATCGCCACCGAGCAGGTCGCGCGTGCCGAGAACGACGGCTACACCTTGCTGTTTGTCGCGGTCACCAGTGCCATCAACCAGACCCTCTACCCGAAGGTGCGCTTTGACCTGGAAAAGGACTTTGCACCGGTCGCGCTGGGCGCCAAGGTGCCCAATGTGCTGGTGGTGAACCCCAGCGTGCCTGCCAACAATGTGCAGGAGCTCATCGCCTTTGCCAAGGCCAACCCCGACAAGGTCTCCTATGCGTCGTCGGGCAGCGGCACGTCGATCCACATGGCCGGTGAGCTGTTCAAGCTGCGCACGGGTCTCAAGACCCAGCACATCCCTTACAAGGGCAGCTCGCCTGCGCTCACCGACCTGATGGCCGGCCAGGTGCAGTTCATGTTCGACAACATGCCTTCGGCCTGGCCGCATGTGAAGGCGGGCAAGCTCAAGGCGCTGGCGGTCACCACCACCAAGCGCTCGCCCACCGCCCCCGATCTGCCGACGATGGAAGAAAGCGGGATCAAGCCTTTTGATGTTTCGTCCTGGTTCGGCCTGATTGCACCGGCTGGCACGCCACCTGAAGTGGTGGCAAAGCTCAACGCTGCGATGAACCGTGCCTTTGACAAGCCCCAGGTCAAGGAAGCCTATGAAAAGCTGGGCGCCGTGGCCGAGAAGAACACGCCCGAGCAGTTTGGCGCCTTCATCAAGTCCGAAGTGGCGGCCTGGGCGCCGGTCGTCAAATCCTCGGGCGCGACCGTGGATTGAGCCGGGCCGACTCCCCCTCCGCACAGGCAGCTTCGGCTGCCTTTTTTATCGGCCTCACCGACCTTTGCAATCGCGGTGGGCCGGGCCTGCGTTACAGTCCCAAGCTGGCACAGCCTGACCGATCTTCCCCCTTCTGATGCAATCTTCCCCCGTACCAGCGATGACCCCCGGCTTGATGGTGATACACAGCAACCATCCGGAGGCTCTGCGTGACCTGGTCGTGGCCTGGATGCAGCGCTACCCGCTGCGGCCCCTGGAGAGCGAGACGATCCTGGTGCAGAGCAATGGCATTGCGCAGTGGCTCAAGCTGTCGATGGCGCAGCCGGTCGCGGAAGGAGGATGCGGCATCACTGCCGCCGTCGATCTGCAGTTGCCCGCGCAGTTTCTGTGGCAGGCCTACCGGGCAGTGCTCGGCAAGCACGAGGTCCCCGAAATCTCGCCGTTGGACAAGCAGCCGCTGACCTGGCGCCTGATGCGCCTGTTGCCCGGTCTGCTGGCCCAGCCTGCGTTCGCCGCGCTGCAGCGGTTTCTCGCCGAGGACCATGACCAGCGCCGGCGCTTCCAACTGGCCGAGCGCATCGCCGACCTGTTCGACCAGTACCAGGTCTACCGCGCCGACTGGCTGCGCGACTGGGCGGAAGGCCGTGACCAGCTGCGCAGTGCGCGCGGCGATGCGAAACCGCTGGAGCAGGAGCAGCGCTGGCAGGCACAGCTGTGGCGCAGCTTGCTGGACGACGTGGGCGCTGCCGGCATGGAGACCAGCCGCGCCGCCGTGCACCAGCGCTTCGTGCAGTACTGGCAGTCGCCCCAGGCCCGGCACATGCCCGGGCTGCCGCGCCGGGTGGTGGTATTTGGCATTTCTTCGATGCCGGCGCAGACCTTGCAGGCGCTGGCTGCCATGTCGCGCAGCAGCCAGGTGCTGCTGTGCGTGCACAACCCCTGCCGCCACCATTGGTCGGACATCGTTGCCGACAAGGATTTGCTGCGCCACCAGTACCGGCGGCAACAGCGCAAGGGCAGCATGCAGGGGCTCATCCATGACGATGACCTGCACCAGCATGCCCACCCGCTGCTGGCCGCCTGGGGCAAGCAGGGGCGCGACTATATCCACCTGATTGACGAATTCGACCAGCCTGACCAGTACGCCTCGCTGCTGAGCCCGGTCAACGGCGGGCGCATTGATCTGTTTGGCGAGGCCGAGCCCCGCCACATGCTGGCCCAGTTGCAGGACGACATCCTGGACCTGCGGCCGCTGGCCGAAAGCCGCGCGCTGTGGCCGGCGGTGGACCCGGCGCAGGATGGCTCCATCCGCTTCCAGACCGCGCATAGCCCGCAGCGCGAGGTGGAGGTGCTGCACGACCAGTTGCTCGCCCGCCTGGGCGCCGACCCGGGCCTGCGCCCGCGTGACATCATCGTCATGGTGCCCGACATCCAGGTCTATGCACCGCATATCGATGCGGTGTTTGGCCGCATAGCCCGCAGCGATGCGCGTTTTATTCCCTATTCGCTGGCCGACCAGAGCCAGCGTGGGCGCGAGCCGATGCTGGTTGCGCTGGAGCATGTACTGGCCATGCCTGAGAGCCGCTTTGCCGTCAGCGAAGTGCTCGATCTGCTGGCCGTCGATGCGGTGCGCCAGCGCTTTGGCATTGACCCGGACGATCTGGCCTTGCTGCACCGCTGGATTGAAGGCGCCGGTGTGCGCTGGGGGCTGGATGCCGCGCAGCGCGCACGCATTGGCCTGGCCCAGGCCGGGGAGACCAACAGCTGGCGCTTCGGCCTGCGCCGCATGCTGCTGGGCTTTGCCGTGGGGCGCGGTCAGGCGCTGGACGATATCCAGCCCTACGATGAGATTGGCGGTCTCGATGCCGCAGCACTGGGTGGCCTGGCGGCCCTGCTGCGCGCACTGGAGCAAGCCTGCAGTCTGCTGGACGAGGAGGTATCGCCCGGTGCCTGGGTGGAACGGGCACGAACGGTGCTGGAGCTGCTGTTCGATCCTCAGCAAGACCATGAAAAACTGCTGCAGATGCAGCTGCTGCAAGGCTTGGAACGCTGGCTGGGCCAATGCGAGGCGGCGGCGTTTGACGAAGCGTTGCCGCTGTGTGTGGCACGCGAGGCCTGGCTGGCAGGCCTGGATACCAGCAGCTTGAACCAGCGCTTCATGGCGGGGGCGGTGAGCTTTTGCAGCCTGATGCCGATGCGCGCGATTCCTTTTCGCGTGGTGTGCCTGTTGGGCATGAACGATGGGGCCTACCCGCGCCCGGTGTCGGTGCTGGACTTTGACCTGATGCGCCAGCAGTACCGGCCCGGTGACCGTTCGCGCCGCGATGATGACCGCTACTTGCTGCTGGAAGCTGTGTTGTCGGCCCGCGAGCAACTCTACATCAGTTGGGTAGGGCGCAGCATCCGTGATAGCACGGCCCGCCCGCCATCGGTGCTGATCGGCCAGCTGCGCGACCATCTGGCCCAGGGCTGGCAGTTGGCAGGCGCCCCCGCCGGGCTGTCGGGCCCTGCCTCGGGGCAGGCGCTGCTGCGCGCGCTCACGCAGGAGCACCCGCTGCAACCCTTCAGCCCGCGCTACTTCGCACAGCCCCCTGCGCAGGCGGGCAGCGATGGCCTCTATACCTATGCGCAGGAATGGCATGGTGTGCACGGTGAAGGCCTGCCGACCGAGGCAACCGAAGACGCGTTGGAGGCCTTGCCCGAGATGGGGCTGGACGCAGCGCTGAACCTGCGCCAACTGCAGGACTTTGCGCAAAAGCCCGTCGCCGCATTCTTCCGCCAGCGCCTGCGCGTGTTTTTTGAAGACGAGGACCTGACCGGCCAGGACGAGGAGATGTTTGCCCCGGACGGCCTGCAGGCCTGGAGCCTGCAGGCGGGCTTGCTGAGCGCGCTGGAGCCCTGGGTGCGCGACAACCCCGGCGCGGCGGCCGATGCGCCCCAGCTGCGCGCGCAGCTCGATGCTGCGGCCCAGCGGCTGCGGCTGGAAGGGCGGCTGCCGCTGCGCGCCTTTGCCGATTGCGCGCTCGAGCCTGCCTGCGACGCGGCCCTGCGTGCGCTGCAGGTGTATGCGGCAGCGCTGCGCTATTGGCCGCAGGCGGGCAGCGATGCGCTGGAGCTGCGCTACAGCGGCGGCACGCAGGGCCCGGCCGTGGCCGACTGGCTGCGCGGTCTGCGCTGGACTGATGCCGCCGGCCAGCGGCATGCCGCCAAGATCAGCCTGTCCGCCGGCCGCTTGCATGCCGGCGAGCAGCTGCGCTATGACCGCCTGGTGCGCGCCTGGGTGGAGCACCTGGCCTGGCACAACGCCGGCCAGGCGCTGACGACCGTGGTCTGCACCGAATCGGGCATTGCAGTGTTTCCCGCGCTGGCCGCTGGCGATGCCCAGACGGCGTGGCGCCAGTTGCTGGCGCTGTGGCAGCAAGGCATGCGCGCGCCCTTGCCGGCAGCGGTTCGTACCTCCATCGCCAGCCTGTCACCGGCTGCATCGGCCGGGCAGCTGGCGTCGCTGTACGACGACAGCTACCGGGGCACCGGCGAGCTGCAACGCTCGGCCGAGCTGGCCCGGGTGTTTCCGGATTTTGATGCGCTGCTGGCTGCCGGTCTGCTGGACGTGGCCCAGCAGCTGTATGGCGACATGCTCGCCCATGTGCAACTGGTCAATGGCCAGCATCCGCAGGCGCTGGCGCGCTTTGCAGAGGGTGGTGCGGGCGATGGGGAGGGGCCGCCGCAATGAGCGCGATGCCACCCGATACCACCTTGGCATTGGATCCGCTGCGTTTTCCGCTGTGGGGCAGCCGGCTGATCGAAGCCAGTGCCGGCACCGGCAAAACCTATACGATTGCTGCGCTGTACCTGCGGCTGGTGCTGCAGCATGGAGGAGAGCAGGCCTTTGGGCGGCCTCTGGCGCCGCCCGATATTCTGGTGGTGACCTTTACCGATGCGGCCACGCAGGAGCTGCGCGACCGCATTCGTCACCGCCTGTCCGAAGCGGCCCAGCTGTTCGCGCAGGACCCGGAGGGCAGCGGCAGCGAAGAGGCAACGGACCCCTTGCTGCTGGCGCTGCGGGCCGATTACCCCAGCAGCCGCTGGCCTGCCTGCGCCCGTGTGCTGCACGAGGCCGCCAACTGGATGGATGAGGCAGCGGTATCCACCATCCACAGCTGGTGCTACCGCATGCTGCGCGAACATGCATTTGACAGCGGCAGCCTGTTCCAGCAAAGCCTCATCACCGACCAGAGCGAATTGCTGACCCAGGTGGTGCAGGACTACTGGCGCCGCCAGTTCTACGACCTGCCCGCGACGTCGCTGCGCAGCTTGCTGCAAGTGGTGGCCACGCCCCAGGCCTTGCAGCAGGCCATCCAGCCCATGCTCAGCCGCCAGGATGCCGACTGGCGCTACGAGGGCGCGCAACTGGCGCCTGCCGGCCAGGTCGACCTGCCGGCTTTGCTGGCCCAGGCCAGCGAGGCTGCCGCCCGCCATGGCGCGCTGGAGAATGCCGCCCGCCAGTTGTGGCAGCAGCACCGGGCCGAGCTGGAGGCGTTGCTCATCGCGCTGGTGCCGGGCCTCAACGGCGTCACCTATCCCAAGAAGGACGAGCCAGGCGTGTTCGAGGCCTGGTTGGCCGCGATGGCGGCCTGGAGTGCTGGCGAGCCGGCGCCCGCCAAGATACGGGCCTTCGGCCAGTCGGGCATCAAGGCCAAGAAAGGGGTCGTGGTGCCCGAGCATGCGGCCTTTGCTGCGATCGACGCCTGGCTGGAGGCGGTGGCGCAAGGCGCACAAGCGGCCACGCCGCTCAAGCCGCTGCTTCTGCGCCATGCAATGGCCCACATACAGCGCGCGCTGGAGGGCGAGAAGCAGCGCCGTGGCGAACTGGGGTTTGACGACCTGCTGCAGCGCCTGGATGCTGCGTTGCATGCGCCCGGGGGCGACGCTCTTGCGCAGCGCATCCGCAGCCAGTTTCCGGTGGCAATGATCGATGAGTTCCAGGACACCGATCCACTCCAATACCGCATTTTTGAACGCATCTACCGCATCGCGGACAACGACCCCGCGCAGGGCCTGTTCATGATCGGCGACCCCAAGCAGGCGATCTACGCGTTTCGCGGTGCCGATATCTACACCTACCTGCGCGCCCGCGCTGCCACCCAGGGGCGCCATTACTCGCTGGGCACCAACTACCGCTCCACCCAGGCGGTCGTGGAGGCCATCAACCATTGCTTTGTGCATGCCGAGGGGCATCCCCGGGCGGCCTTTCGCTTCCGCGAGGACTTGCAGCGCAACCCGGTGCCCTTTGTGGCGGTCGGTGCGCACGGGCGGGCCGATGCGCTCTTCTTACAGGGCGCAGCCCCTGCGGCGATTACCCTGTGGACCATGGAAGCGGGTGTGCAGGCGCAGGCTGAAGCCCCCGACGAGCATGGCGATGCCGCAGGCGCTGGCAAGAGCGCGCGTACCGGCGTGGCCGAATCCGCCTACCGCCAGCGCATGGCACAGTCGGCCGCCAGCCAGATCACCGCCTGGCTCAATGCTGCCCGGGCCGGGCAGGCCGGTTTTGGCCAATCGCCGGATGCGCTGGGCCGGCCGCTGCGTCCGGCCGATATCGCCATTCTGGTGCGGGGCCGTGCCGAGGCCGAGCTGGTGCGCAATGCGCTCAAGGACCGGGGCCTGGCCAGTGTCTACCTGTCGGACCGCGATTCGGTGTTCCAGACGGGTGAGGCCGCTGACATGCTGCGCTGGCTGCGCGCCGTCAATGCGCCTGGCGATGACGGCCTGCTGCGGGTGGCGCTGGCCACCGCGTCGATGGACTGGTCGTGGCAGGAACTGGAGCGGCTCAACCATGATGAACAGCATTGGGAGCACCTGGCGCTGCGCACACGTTTACTGCAGCAGCTATGGCAGAAAAAAGGCGTGTTGCCGATGCTGCGCCAGTGGCTGCTCGATTTTGACCTGCCCGCCCGCTGGCTCGGCCAGCCCGGCGGCGAGCGGCGCCTGACCAATGTGCTGCACCTGGCCGAATGGCTGCAGCGTGCTTCGACCGAGGTGGAGGGTGCGCAGGCGCTGATCCGGCGCCTGGCCGAGCAGATGGACAGCCCCGAGGGTGAGGAGGAGATCCTGCGCCTGGAGAGCGATGCGGACCTGATCAAGGTGGTCACCATCCACAAGTCCAAGGGCCTGGAATACCCGCTGGTGCTGCTGCCCTTCATCAGCAGCTGGCGCGATTTTGACGGCAAGAGCCGGGGCTATGCGCAGTACCACGATGCTGCTTCGGGTGACCTGGTCGTGGAGCTGAACAACAAGCATGCCGAGGCGGTCAGCGCCCACAACGACGAGCGCCTGAGCGAAGACATGCGCCTGCTCTATGTGGCACTGACGCGGGCCCAGTACGCGCTGTGGCTGGGAGTGGCACCGCTCGCCAAGGGCATGAGCCGCGCAGGCAGCCTGGAGAAAAGCGCTGTCGGTTACCTGCTGGCGGGCGGGCAAAAGCTGCCCGATCTGGCGCTGCATGCCTACCTGCAGGAATTTGCCAGCAGCTGCCCGCAGATGGCAGTGCAGCCGGTCCCCGAGGTCAGCCTGCAGCGCTACCAGCCCGAGCGGCCGCCGGCTGTTCACCCGGCGCGCCGCCCCCGCAGACAAGCCGATGAGCACTGGTGGATCGCCAGTTTCTCCGCACTGACCGAGCGGCTGGGCCTGGCGGTCCCCTCGCAAGGCCTGTGGAACGAAGAAGCCGTCACTGCGGCCGAGCCCGAAACCGCAGAGCAGGACCAGTATCTCGAGCCCCAGGAAGCACTGCCCGAGGCCACCGCGCCCGGCCAGCCGCAGCCGGGCAGCCTGCATGCGTTTCCCAAGGGCCCGGATGCGGGCAACTTTCTGCACGGCCTGCTGGAGTGGTGCGCGCAAGAGGGTTTTGCCACGGTACTGAGCAAACCAGCGGCATTGGATGGCATCATCGCCTACCGCTGCCAGGTGCGCGGCTGGGGGGACTGGGCCGCACCCTTGCAAGGCTTCGTCCGGCAATGGCTGCAGACGCCGTTGCTGCTGCAGGGTGCCCCGAGCGAGACGCCTGCCGCACTGCAGTCGCTGGGCGATTACCAGGTCGAGATGGAGTTCTGGCTGTCGATCAACCGGGCCTCGACCGGTCAGCTCGACACGCTCGTGCAGCAGCATGTGCTGCCGGGCCAGCCGAGGCCGGCGCTGCTCCCCAACCAGCTCCATGGCATGCTCAAGGGCTACATGGACCTGGTGTTCGAGCATGGCGGCCGCTATTACGTGATGGACTACAAATCCAACTGGCTGGGCGCGGATAGTACGGCCTACACGCCGCAGGCCATGGCGGCTGCTGTGCTGCAACACCGCTATGACCTGCAGTATGTGCTGTACACCTATGCGCTGCACCGCTTGCTGCAGCAGCGCCTGCCCGGTTATGACTACGAGCGCGATGTGGGCGGCGTGCAGTACTGGTTTTTGCGAGGCGTGGGTGCGGAGCACCAGGGTCTCTACCAGGACAAACCCCCGCGCGCGCTGATGGATGCGCTCGATGCGCTGTTTGCGCAATGATGAAGAATGCAATGACGACAGAACCCGAGGACGGCACGCCCCCGCAGGGCGTGCCCCACCAGCAATCCGCAGTACGTACGCCGGCCGTGCCGGACGGCGCGACCGCCAGCCTGCTGCACACGGTAGAGCGCTGGACCGCCCATGGATGGCTGCGCAGCCTGGACCAGGCGCTGGTGCTTTTTCTGCATGAACTCGATCCCGGCGCATCGCCGCTGGTGCTGCTGGCCGCTGCGCTGGCCAGCCACCAGCTGGGCCGTGGCCATGTCTGCCTGGATCTGCAAGCCACGTTGGACAACAGCCGTTTTGCGCTGTCGCTGCCGCCCGATACCGTCGCGCAGGGCAGTGGTGCTACCGAGCCCACGCCCTTGCCGCTGCCCAGCGAGCTGCTGGCCCAGGTCAACCTGCTGCAGTGGCAATCGGCCCTGCAGGCCAGTGTGCTGGTGGCCGCGCCCGGCAAGCCCAGCCAAGGCGGCACACCGCTGGTGCTGCAGGGGGATCGTCTCTATCTGCGCCGCTACTGGCAGTACGAGCAGGACGTGGCGCAGGCCATTGGCCAGCGCATCACTGCCAGCCAGCATTTGCGCCAGGGCCGCAGTGCCGCGCAGGATGCGATGCTGCGCCAGGCACTGGACCAGCTGTTTGCACCGGCACCGCACCAGGTTCCCGATTCGCCCGACTGGCAAAAAATGGCCTGCGC
Source organism: uncultured Comamonas sp. (assembly GCF_964277875.1). Classification (NCBI taxonomy): domain Bacteria; kingdom Pseudomonadati; phylum Pseudomonadota; class Betaproteobacteria; order Burkholderiales; family Comamonadaceae; genus Comamonas; species uncultured Comamonas sp. Next base: position 132,358 of record NZ_CAXYJV010000050.1, on the reverse strand, counting down.
CTTGGCAGCATCGAGCGCGTTTTCGATCATTACCGGCGGACCGGGCACCGGCAAGACCACCACCGTTGTCAAGCTGCTGGCGCTGCTGCAGAGCATGGCCTTGCAGCAAGGCGGCCGGCCCCTGCGCATTTGCCTGACGGCGCCCACCGGCAAGGCGGCAGCGCGCTTGTCCGAATCCATCGTGCAGGCCTTGCAGCGCCTCGATGATGCGCAGCTGCCTGCCTTGCCGCCGGCCGAGGGTGGCGGGCCCCGGAGCTTGAAGCCGCTGATCCCGTCGGAAGCCCAGACCTTGCACCGTTTGCTGGGCAGCCGGCCTGACAGCCGGCATTTCCGCCATGATGCCCAGCACCCGTTGGCGCTGGATGTGCTGGTGGTCGATGAGGCTTCGATGGTTGACCTGGAGATGATGGCCGCCTTGCTGTCGGCGCTGCCGCCGCAGGCCAGTCTGGTGCTGCTGGGCGACAAGGACCAGCTCGCATCGGTGGAAGCCGGCGCGGTGCTCGGGGAGCTTTGCGCCCAGGCCGAGCGCGGCCTCTACTGGCACGAAACGGCACAGTGGCTGCAGCAGGTGACCGGCCAGCAGGTGCCTGCGGAGCTGCAAGATATTGCAGGCAAGCCGCTGGACCAGGCGGTGGTGATGCTGCGGGTCAGCCACCGTTTCCATGCCGACAGCGGCATCGGCCAGTTGGCCGGTGTCGTCAATGCCGGAAGGCGCAAGGCCATCAAGCCGCTGCTGAAGGCAGGCTACCCCGACCTGGCCGCGTATGCGGTACCGGACCCGACACATTCATCTCTCGCGCAACTGGTGCTCGATGGCGGCGGCAAGCGTTTTGTCGACAGCGCCGCCAAGCGCGATGCCGGGCCCGTGGGCTATGGCCACTACCTGCAGTTGCTGCGCGAGATGCCGCCCAACCCCGGCCCCGAGGCCTTGAATGCCTGGGCGCTGCGGCTGTTGAAGGCGCATGGCGAGTTCCAGGTGCTCTGCGCGCTGCGCAGCGGCCCCTGGGGTGTGGAAGGGCTCAACGAGCGCATTGCCCAGCTGCTGGCCCACCGCGAGCTGATTGCACAAAGCAGCGGCTGGTATGCCGGCCGGCCGGTGCTGGTGACCCGTAATGACTACAGCCTCAAGCTGATGAATGGCGATATCGGCATCACCGTGCAGATGCCGGCGAACCAGGCGCCCGAGACCGGCGGGGCCGGTATGGCACCGGGCGCCCTGCGCGTGGTGTTTGCGACCAGCGAAGGCCTGCGCTGGGTGCTGCCCAGCCGCTTGCAGGCGGTGGAAACCGTCTATGCAATGACGATCCACAAATCGCAGGGCTCGGAGTTCAGCCATGCGGCCGTGGTATTGCCGCCCAGCCTGTCGCCCATCATGACGCGCGAGCTGGTCTACACCGGCATGACCCGCGCCAAGCGCTGGCTGACCGTGGTGGCAGGCGGCAGCAGTAACTTCTCGGTGTTGGAAGAGGCGACGGAACGCCAGGTGAGGCGCTCGAGCGGATTGCGGCAAGGCGAGCTGTAGCAGCGGGTGTTGGAGATTGCGGAGGCGTGGACAACGCGGGCCGGTGCAGCAGGGCAGGGCTATCGTTCAGCAAACACCGGTCGCAGCGGCGGCGATGGGCAGGGGCCATGGACTGCGCGGGCTTCATCGAAAAAATGCGTGGCTGTGCGAAAAGATCGTTGGCTGGCCAAAACGACCCTGGGGCTGAACGGGCCCCAAGAGTCGCCCCACGATGAAACCATCACCGTTGCGAGGGCCGGGGGCATGTCTGTATGCACCCAGCCCCTGCCAGCGGCGATGGGCGAATCTTAGCATTGAATGAGAATAATTATCAATATCAAATTTGAATAAATCAGTGCCAAGCGCTCGTTTTATGTAAGTTTTTGTTTTTGGTTGATTTTTCTTGACCTTTCCCCGGCAAATGGGGATGCGCCGTTTGGGAAAATTTGGTAACTTCACCGGATCGATAAAAAATATTGCGGGAGTCCTACCATGCCTGGTTCCAGTTACAGCTTCAAATCCACAGCACTTGCGATGCTGGCGCTCACCGCCTCGGCCTGGGCGCAGGCGACCTGCTACACGGTCTATGACAGCAAGAACGAAGTGATTTACCGCAGTGCGGAACCACCGGTCGACATGTCCAAGCCGCTGCACCAGACTGCAGGCGAGCTGCCCAGCGGCAGCCGCGTGGTCTTCACGCCCAACAACAGCGTCTGCGTCACCGAAGTCCATGCGCTGCCGGGCGCCAAGAAGCGCACATCGAGCAGTGCCAACATGGTGACTGACCAGCTGAACATGGGCAGCATGATCACTGCGCAGTAATCGCTACACAAAATACCGAAGGGCAGCGCGGCTGCCCTTTGTGTTTTTCAAACAGGCCTCATCGTGCTGGCCTGCCCAGCGCTGTTAGCCCCAGAAGGCGTCCTCCGCATCCTGATCTTCAGAGAAGAGCCATACTTCCCGGATGAGTCCGTTCTCGATGCGCAGCACATCGATGCCCGACATGGCGATGGCTGCACCTGGCTTTTCAGCGCAGAAGTGCAAGGAGGTGCTGACCAGATCGCTCTGGGCCATCAGCGGGCCGACTTTGTCGATGCGAAAGCTTCCCTGGCTGCGCTGCATGAATTGGCCCAGCAGTGTGAAGACGGCAGCCTTGCCACGGTGCAATCCAGATAGCGTGCCCTTGCCGGGCTGGTGCCATTCAATGTCGTTACTGAAAGCGGCGCCAACGCCCTCGAGATCGCCTTTTGCGACAGCCTCAAAGTAGCGGCGTACGACATCCATGTTCTGTGCTGTGTTCATCTTCTCTCCTTGTTGAATAAGCCAAGCTGCCGTGGGCAGATGCATGAAAAACGATGAGATTAAAGGTAGCGATCAATAGTTGCAATAAGACACTGAAAAGTGACATAGGAACCAAAAAGTGACCATTGACCCCTGGCAGCCTGCATGGAACCCTTATCTCGCCACCGGCCCCACCAGGCAGGTGCTCGATTGCGTAGCCGACAAATGGACAGTGCTGGTGCTGGGCCTGCTGCGCGCAGGGACGTGGCGGTTTGGGCAGTTGCGCAAGGGCATTGAGGGCCTGTCTCAAAAGATGCTGACGCAAACGCTGCGGGCGTTGGAGCGCGATGGCATCGTGCGGCGCGAAGTCTTTGCCTGTTCGCCGCCCAAAGTGGAATACAGCCTGACTCCGCTGGGCCAGTCGCTGGCTGACACGCTGGATGCGCTTCGCCTGTGGGCCGAGCGGCATATGGATGAGGTGATACGCCATCGGGACAGCTACGACGAGGCGGCAGCACAGCAAGACCCGGCATTGGCAAAGCTGATCTGGGCGCCGTCGTGATTTTGCGCTCCCGCACGCCAAATTGCCAGAGGTTGGCCGCAGGCCATTGTCCAGCCTGCGAAAATACCGGGATGAGCGAAGCGCAGACCCCACAGACCATTTCCGAATCCCCCGATGCCGCCGAGGCGGCCCAATTCCCCGCAGATGCCTTGAAGATCGTGTCCATGGACATGGATGCCCAGGGTGTCGCGCGCCGTGCCGACGGCAAGGTCGTCTTTGTTGACGGTGCCTTGCCCACCGAATGGGTGAGCGCCAAGACCCGGCGCAAGAAAAACAACTGGGAGCAGGCCGATCTGCTGCAGATCCACCGCGAGTCGTCGCAGCGTGTGCGGCCCGGCTGCCCCAACTTTGGCTTGCATGCCGGTGCCTGCGGTGGCTGCAAGATGCAGCATCTGCACGTCGGCGCCCAGATTGCGACCAAGCAGCGCGTGCTGGAGGACAACCTCTGGCACCTGGGCAAGGTGGTGCCCGAGACGGTGATGCGCCCCATTGAAGGCCCCAGCTGGGGCTACCGCTTCCGCTCGCGCCTGTCGGTGCGCTATGTCGCCAAGAAGGGCAAGGTGCTGGTGGGCTTCCATGAGCGCAAGAGCCGCTACATCGCCGACATGGAAACCTGCAAGATCCTGCCGCCGCATGTCGATGCCTTGTTGATGCCGATGCGCGCGCTGATCGGCAGCCTCGATGCCCGCGAGACCTGCCCGCAGATCGAAGTGGCCTGCGGCGACCATGTCACCGCGTTGGTGCTGCGCCATCTGGAGCCGCTGAGCGACGCCGACATGCAGCGCCTGCGCGATTTTGCCGAAGCCCATAACGTGCAATGGTGGCTGCAGCCCAAGGGGCCGGACACCGTGCACCTGATGGACGGCATCGGCGCGCAGCTGTCCTATGCACTGCCCGATTTCGGCATCACGATGCCGTTCAAGCCCACCGACTTCACCCAGGTCAACCCCCACATCAACCAGGTGCTGGTGACGCGCTCGCTGCGCCTGCTGGATGCGAAGAAGACCGAGCGCGTGATCGACTGGTTCTGCGGTCTGGGCAACTTCACCCTGCCCATCGGCACGATGGCCGGTGAGGTGCTGGGCATCGAAGGCTCGGAGACCCTGGTGCAGCGCTCGCACGAGAACTATGCCGCCAACAATGCCAGCCGCCCCGCAGGCAATGCGCTGGCGCCCACGCGCTTTGTGGCCCGCAACCTGTTCGAGATGACGCCGGAGATGCTGATCGCCGATGGCCAGGCCGACAAATGGCTGGTCGATCCACCGCGTGAAGGCGCATTCGCACTGTCCAAGGCGCTGGCTGATATCCACAAGGCCCGCCACCAGGTACCCGACACGGCGCCGCTGCCCGACAGCGCCAAGGACTGGACACCGCCCAAGCGCATTGTGTATGTGAGCTGCAACCCGGCGACCCTGGCACGCGATGCCGGTCTGCTGGTGCACCAGGCCGGCTACCGGTGCGTGGCTGCCGGTGTGGTCAACATGTTCCCGCATACGGCCCACGTCGAGAGCATGGCGGTGTTTGAGTGGGATGGCCATGCGCCGTCGGTCAAGACTGAGACCGAGATGGCCGATGCAGAGGCCCCGGCTGCTGCGGAAGGTGCAGCCGCCTAAACCGATGGGGATTACCGACGTTTTAGGCACAAATGCTGTGATGCCGCTGATCAATTAGCGCGCTGTAATGCCGTTATGCTGGCATGCTGAACAACCGGGTTTCCCCCATCTTTTCCAAGGAGTCACCATGAAAACCAAAGCAGTGCTGGAGTTGGCCGATGTCAAGGCGGTGTTGAATGCGGCCGAGGCCGAAGCGGTCAAGAACCAATGGATCGTGAGCATTGCCGTGGTGGATGACGGCGGCAACCTGCTGGGCATGATCCGCCGCGACGGCGCAGCCCCCGTGTCGGCCCACATCTGCGTGGCCAAGGCCCGCACCTCGGCACTGGGCCGCCGCGAGAGCAAGGGTTTTGAAGACATGATCAACGGCGGCCGCACCGCTTTCCTGAGCGCTCCGCTGATCGATGGCATGCTCGAAGGCGGCGTGCCGATCATGAAGGACGGCGAATGTGTGGGCGCTGTGGGCGTCAGCGGTGTCAAGGCACCGGAAGATGCGCAGATTGCCAAGGCGGGCATTGCAGCCCTGGGCCTGTAAGGCACGAGCACTCCAAACAGGGCAGCGAGCCCATCAACGACGAAGCGGCCACTGGCCGCTTTTTCCATGCATCAGGGGCTGACCCGGGCGTCACACCAGCGCTGGCACGGCCGCCTGCATAAAGCCGGTGGTGGGCTCTGCACTGCCGTCATCGAGCACCAGCACCCGCTCCGGCCAGCGCAGCGCCGCGAGCTTGAAGTCCTGCTCCGGCGGCTGGCCTGCGAGCCGGGCCGTCCAGCGCGCGCCCACGGAAAAGTCCACGCAAAAAACATTGCCGCGCAGCCCGTGCCAGGCGTGGGGGGCGATATCGGCGAACAGGTCCTGGTCCCCCTTGCCCAGCACCGAGCGGTCGAGCTCATGGATGCGGCGCCAGTAATGGCCGACGACGACAGGTGTGCTGTCCGTATAGGCATCCCACCAGGCCACCCGCTCGACAAAACGCCATTTGCCACCCGCAAAAAAGGGCTCGCTGCCTCTGCGCTCCACCCCGCAACTCAGCACCTTGAGGGGGTTGTACTGGGACTTGTTCAGCTCGCTGTCGGCATGCGCAGGCATGAAGGGCGGGCAATGGGCGCCATCTTCGAGGTGGTAGGGCCAGGCCTGGTTTTCGGCCTTCAACTGGGCGGGGATGCCCAGCGTTTTTGCGTGCAGATAGGCCTCTTGCTCCAGCCGGTCATAGTCCTGCGCCACCCGCCCAAGCGGCAGTGCCCGGGCCTGGTCGATCTTGTCGCCGATCCATGCGGCATGAACGATGCGCAGGTCTGCGCGCTCCAGCGCGAGCGGCAACTGGCGCAAAAACGGCAGCATTTCGTCGTCAAAGGCCCTGTCCGCACGCGCATAGGGTGCATATTTGAGGTTGTCGGCCTCGATGCGCTCGTCAAAGTACCAGCCCGAGCCGTCCTTGGCGTCTTCGCGCAGCAGGTTGATCTCGTGGTTGCCGAGCACGGCGCAGGCATTGCCGGCTTCCACCCAGCGGCGCACGAGGGCCAGCACGCCAGGGCTGTCGGGGCCTCTGTCACAGAAATCGCCGACGAAGACCAGCGTACGGCCGGCCGGATGGATGCCATTGTCGTCATAGCCCAGATGCCGGACCAGCGCTTCCAATGCCAGGCGCTCGCCGTGCACATCGCCGATCACATCCAACGGGCCGGCGGGCAAAGCTTGTACCAGGCTCATCGTCACAGTGTTCCGTCTTGTTGCGTCGCCCCAGCGCTTGGTCCGGCACGCCGCAGATTGCTATTTGATGAAATCCATTTTGCATCAATTTGCTGCGCTGCACCAGCGTGGTGCCTTGGGACCTCGGCCTGTCCTACTCAGGACTTTGGGGCTTGCCTACGCTGGTAGCAGACAAACGCAAACGGCAGACCATTGCTGCTGGTCTGGGCTTCGCGCGAGACCTCGTGCCACCGGTCATCCAGCACGGGTGCATGGGCGTCGCCGTCAAAATCCTGGTCGATCTCGGTCACCCAGACCTCGTCTGCCAGCGCGAGCGACTGGGCATAGATCTGCGCGCCGCCAATCACCCAGACCGGTTGGCCCAGCCCCTGGGCGGTGGCCAGCGCCTGCGGCAGGTCAGCAGCGACATGCACCCTTTCGCTGGCAGGGCTGGGCTGCCAGCCGCTCTGGCGGGTGACGACCACATTGTCGCGGCCCGGCAGCGGGCGAAAGCGCGGCGGCAGCGAATCCCAGGTCTTGCGGCCCATGACGACGGTGCCCCCGGCTGTCTTTTGCTTGAAAAAAGCCATGTCCTCGGGCAGGTGCCAGGGCAGTTGGTTGTCGCGGCCGATCACGCCATTGCGGGCGCGGGCATAGATCAGATGGATACGGGCTTGGGTCATGGCTTGGGAGCCGCCCAGCGCGCAATGGCGCGGCGGCAGGCTTGGTAGATGGGGTGTTCGATGGCGTGGTAGTACAGCGCCGACAGCGCGACCAGCGCCGCCAGCACCAGCAGCAGGCTGAAGGCGCGGTGCGGTATTTCCAGCGCCATTGAGGTGATGGAGTGCTGCGCGAGCTGGAACACCAGCAGATGCAGCAAATAGATGGCGAAGGCGTAGTCGCCCAGCTTGGCGAGCAAGCGCCATGCCGCATGCCGGGGCACTGGCAACAGCAAGGCGGCACCGACCAGGGCGGTGGCTGCAGCCCCCACCAGCAGGGCACGCTCCGGCCAGTGGAAAAAGCCGACGATGCCCGGTGCATACAACGTGGCGGTGACGCTGTAGTAAACGGCAGCCGCGCAGAGCAGGGCGCTGGCCAACAGCCAGGCCCACCAGTGTTGCTGGGGCCTGCGCTGCAGCCAGCGGTACAAGAAGTACCCGGCAAAGAACTCGAGCACCAGCGGCGCGGCATAGAACCAGACCAGCGGCGTCGCTTGCGAGAACATGTCCGGGCGGTAGCGGCCTGTTGCGGCGTAATACAGCACCAGCACGGCGATGACCAGCGCCCAGAGCGCCAGCGCGCGGTCGCGCCAGGGCTTGGCCAGCAGCAGGCTGGCGCCGATGAGCAGGTAGAAATACAGCTCGTAGACCAAGGTCCAGATCACCGCATTGATATGGAGGCTGAAATTGGCCGGGTAGAGCAGCGCGGACGACAGCAGATGCACATCGGGCGGCATGGTGCCCAGCGCCTGCAAACCGACGACGTACAGCAGCATTGCAGGCCACCAGCCGGTGTAGATGCGGGCAAAGCGGGTGGCAACAAACTGGGCCGATGGGCGCAGGCCGCTGGGGGTATGGGTGGTGGCGAGCGCCATGATGACGCCGCTGATCACAAAGAAGATGTCGACACCGACAAAGCCGCCCTCGGCAATGGCGCGCAGCGGGGCGGAGAGTTCGGGGAAGAAGCTATAGGTCCGCGCATGGTAAAGCGCCACCCACAGGGCGGCAGCAAAACGCAGGATCTGGATGGACTGGATCATGGCACGGTCGTGGGCGCAGGCGGTCGGTGCCGGGCAAGCGCTGCAGCGGGCGCAGGGTTGCGCATCCGCGGGCAGTGCCTGTCACTCGCGTGCCGGGAGGGGGCGGCGTCCGCTCAGCGGAACAGCACGCCCGCTTCGTCCGGGTGCCAGGCAGGGTATTTTTCCATCACCTGCTCAAAAAGTGCCGAGTCGGTCAGACGCAGCAACCAGGCTTGCAGATGGGGCCAGGGGTGATTCTGCCATGCGGCTTCGTCGATACCGGCGAACTGGCGCACAAAGGGACGGATGGCCATGTCGGCCAGGCTCGGGTCGCGGCCAAACAGGTAGCCGGTGGCAGTCAGCTGCTGGTTCAGCGCGTCCAGGAACGCATGGGCAGTGGACGCTGCGGCAGCCGCATCTGCTTGCGGATAGCGGCTGGGGTATTTGCAGCGGTCCAGCGCGGGCTTGAATACGCTGTCGTGGCGGGCGATGAGCGCGAGCATCTCGTCGAGGCTGCCGTCGGTAGGGCTCAGCCACTGGTCGGGGTCATTCTGGCGCAGCGCCCAGAGCATGATCTCCAGGCTCTCTTCCAGCACGGTGCCATCCGCCAGCACCAGCACCGGCACGGTCGCCTTGGGCGATGCATCCAGCAGCGCCTGGGGCTTGTCCTTGAGCACCACTTCGCGCAGCTGGCAGGCCACTCCGGCGTAGGCAAGCGCCAGGCGCGCCCGCATCGCGTACGGGCAACGGCGGAAGGAGTACAGCACCGGCAGGCCTTGCAAGGCCTCTTGCTGTGCCGCCATTTTTTGCTGGCGCGACTGCTGCGAGCTGGCCTGGGTGTGGCCCAGATGGGTGTCGCCGCGCTCATGCGCCAAATCCATCTGCCGCTGGCGCTCGGCCAGCGAAGCGAGTTGCTCAGGCGTGCGGCTGCCGTGGCAGTAGGGGCAACTGACGCCGCGCACATAGTGGGCATGGGCCAGTTCGTCCGCCCCCAGCGGCATGCGGCAGCTGCGGCAGAGCTGGTGCGGACCGCGCACCAGGCCATGGCCGACCGACACGCGCTCGTCAAACACAAAGCAGTCGCCCCACCACATCGATGCGTCAGCGTCCACCGTCTCCAGGTATTTGAGAATGCCGCCTTCAAGATGGTAGACCTCGTCAAAGCCCTGGGTCTTCATATAGGCGGTGGATTTTTCACAGCGGATGCCACCGGTGCAGAACATCGCCACCTTTTGCTTGCCGTGCAGCGCGCCACCCGGTTGGGACTGCTCGGCCACCCATTGCGGAAACTCGGTGAAGCTCTTGGTGCGTGGATTGATCGCGCCCTCAAAGCTGCCAATGCCCACTTCGTAGTCGTTGCGGGTGTCGACCAGCACCACATCGGGCTGGCTGATCAGCGCATTCCAGTCCTCAGGCTTCACATACTGGCCGGCGTTGAGCGCCGGGTTCAGCTCGGGCACGCCCAGCGTGACGATCTCCTGCTTGAGCCGCACCCGCATGCGGTAGAAAGGGTTGCTGTCGGCAAAGGCTTCCTTGTGCACCAGATGGGCCAGGCGCGGGTCGCGCTTGAGCCAGTTCAGCACCGCATGGACATCGCCAGGCAGGCCGGCGATCGTGCCGTTGATACCTTCATGGGCGAGCAGCAGCAAGCCCTTGACCTGGTGCTGGTCACACAGCGCCTGCAAAGGTTGCTGCCACTGGGCAAACTCCGGCAGGTCAATGAACTGGTAAAGCGCGGCGGTAAGGTATTGCTGGGACATGGAGAAAATCTACGAAAGATGCCTGCCGGTGGGCAGCATCTGTCGGGTAGGGCAGAGGAAAAGCCGGGTGGACGCGAGGAGGGCCCTGGCATGCCATCTTGGGACGGCTGCATGGGCTGGCCGGCAGCGCCAGCGCAGGCAGCACAGGGCGGGCCGCAGTCCAACGGCTGAACATCGTACTGTATCTGAATCACCCATTTCTAGATCTGGATCAGCAAAATGGCCCGGCGTGCAGACGTAAAAAAGCCCGGCATGGCCGGGCTGTTGGACAGGTGCCAAACCTTACTTGGGGCTCAGGCCCGTAACGTCGTAGAAGTTGATCTTGCCGCCACCGTCGAATACGCGGTCGCCAGGATGGATGCCGGCGGGGCAGGCGCCCAGGTATTCGCCCTTGATGTTGCGGGTGGTCTCCACGGTGCTGCCATTGGGCATCTGCTGTTTGGTGACCGACAGCACATGGAAGTTGTGCTGGAAATCGCCGCTGATCTTGCGGCTGCTCTCGATGCGCTGCTCCGTCTGGCCTACCTTGCAGTTGGAGGTGAACTGCCAGCCATTGCTGTCCCGGAGGCTGCTCGTCTTGCATTGCTGCACATCGTACTTGGCCTTTTGCAGCTCACGCGTCTTGTAGAAAGTGTCCTTGTCCATGCAGTCCTGGAACTGGACCGTCTGGCCATCCTGGTCGGTGGAGCTGATTTGCCAGTGGCCCGACTTGGGGCGCGGCAGGTCTTCGATGTCGCCGGTAGAGGCGCAACCTGCAGCCAGCAAGGCGGCAGTAACAGCGGACAGGGAGGCGATATAGCGGGTGGAAAGCATGGATGTCCTCTCGGTGGTTGTGGTTCTGCGTAGACGCAGACTTGTTGTACAGGAACGCGTCACTGCCTATCGTAGGCGTGGCCTGGTTTACCCACTGTCTGACAAGCGCCGGGGCCTTTGTAGGAGACGGCCCGGCCTGGGCCCCGAGACCATCGCGGCCGGCTACTGGCCAGCGGCTGGTGGGCTGCACTGCTCCAGCAGCCAGCGCTCGAACGTCTGCATGGCCAGCGAGGGGCTGCGCGACTTCAGCTGGGTCAGCCAGTAGCTGCCGGTATCCAGACATTGCGCCAGCGGCGCCACGAGGCGGCCGGCCTGCAGATCGCGGGAAAACAGCCGCAACGGCAGCAGCGCAACACCCAGTCCTTGCGCAGCTGCCTCAGCCAGGGTCAACGAGGAGTCGAAGACCGTGCCACGCAGCGTCGGACAGGTCTGCCGGGTATGGGCAAACCACTGCTCCCACTCTCCGGCGCGGTAGGAGCGCAACAAGGTCTCATGGGCCAGGTCGGCCGGTTGCTGTATCCGTGCGGCGATGGCTGGTGCACACATCGGCGTCAGCGGTGCCTGCAGCAGTTGCCGGGCCGCTGTGCCATGCCAGGCGCCGTCGCCAAAGCGGATCGCACAATCCCAGCCCTCGCCAGCCAGGTCCACCCGGTTGTTGTGGGTGAACAGCCGCAGGTCGACAAAGGCGTGGGCTTCCTGAAAGGCCCGCAGCCGGGGCAGCAGCCAGCCCACGGCAAACGTGCCCACCACGCCCACGGACAGCACCTCGTGCGGCCTCCGGTCCTGTACCTGCGCCAGCGCCCGCGACAGGCTGCCAAAGGCCTGGGCCACCACCGGCACCAGGGCCATGCCCTCATCGGTCAGTGCCAGGCCGCGTGGCAGGCGGCGAAACAGCGGCTTGCCCAACTGGTCCTCCAACTGTCGTATGTGCTGGCTGATGGCAGCCTGGGTCACATGCAGCTCCAGCGCCGCCCGCGTCAGGTTGAGGTGGCGTGCAGCGGCATCGAAAGCGCGCAGGGCATTCAGAGGCAGGTGCATAAGCTATAAGTTTTTCTTGTGGGTTTTCTTGGTTTTCATCGTTGGTAAAAACGTCGCTAACCCGGTAAATTCAGTGTCATCTATCGATGAACCATGAATTCTAAGGAGTGAATCAGTGTACAGAAGAAAGTTTTTCTTGACTATGGGTGCGGCGAGCATGATAGCGACCTCGTCGCGCGCCTGGGCGGCCACACCTGCGCTTCGTTCGCCCGCGGAGCGGGCGTTTCTCCGCGCGATGGAGGCGCTGGAGCGCTCGGTGGGCGGGCGGCTGGGGGTGTCGGTGCTGAACACCGGCACGGGCGTGGCACTGGGCTGGCGCCAGGATGAGCGTTTCCCGATGTGCAGTACCTTCAAGATGCTGCTGGCGGGCCAGGTGCTGTCCCGCGTGGATGCAGGGCAGGAAAAGCTGGATGCACAGGTCACCTTTGACCGGTCGGCGCTGGTGAGCTATTCGCCGGTTATCGAGAAGTTTGCTGGCAAGGCGCCGATGACGGTCGACGCGCTTTGCGACGCCATCGTCACGGTGAGCGACAACGGTGCTACCAATCTGCTGCTGGAGCGTGTCGGCGGCCCCGCAGGCTTTACCGCCTACATGCGCAGCTTGAAAGACCAGGTCACGCGGCTGGATCGCATCGAGCCTGCCATGAGCGAGTCCAAGCCTGGCGATGTACGTGATACGACCAGCCCGCTGGCCATGCTGACCAGCATGCAGACCTTGACCCTGGGTACCGCCCTGAGCCCGGCAAGCCGCGACAAGCTGGTAGCTTGGCTGCTTGCCAACACCACCGGGGACAACTGCCTGCGCGCGGGCGCCAAGGGTTGGAAGGTAGGCGACAAGACCGGAGCCGGTCCAGACACGCGCAATGATGTGGGCCTGCTGTGGCCGCCAGGCGGTGGTGCCCCCATCCTGGTGACCAGCTATCTGACCGAATGCAAGGCTGAGCCCAAGGCCCGCGATGCCGCACTGGCCGCCGTGGCGGCCGAAGTGGTCAAGCTCTGGGGCTAAGGCGGCACCGATAGCGCCGGCATGGAGAAAAAACTGCCCCGGGTCAGGGGCAGTTTTGCTGTGCGCGCTTCAAGCCGGCCCGATCACAGGTACTTGACCAGCACCTGGCTCTTGCGGCTCCAGTTGTACTTGGCCTTGCGCTGCTCGGGCAGCCAGTCGGGATCCACCGGCTGGAAGCCGCGCTTGAGGAACCAGTGCATCGTCCGGGTGGTCAGCACAAAAATGCTCTTCAAGCCCGTGGCACGGGCGCGTTGCTCGATGCGCTTGAGCAATTTTTCGCCATCGCCGGTGCCCTGGCTTTGCGGCGATACGGTGACGGCGGCCATTTCGGCGGTGCCCGCTTCCGGGTACGGGTAGAGGGCGGCGCAGCCGAAGATCACGCCATCGTGCTCGATGATCGTGTAGGCAGAGATGTCACGCTCGATCTCGGTACGGCTGCGCTTGACCAGGGTGCCGTCCTTCTCGAAGGGCTCGATCAGCTGCAGAATGCCGCCGACATCGTCGGGCTTGGCTTCGCGCAGCTCTTCCAGGCGCTCGTCGATCACCATCGTGCCAATGCCATCGTGCACATAGATTTCCAGCAGCAGCGCGCCGTCGGTCGCAAACGGCAGAATGTGGCTGCGCTCCACGCCTTCCTTGCAGGCCTTGACGCAGTGCTGCAGGTAAAAGCCCACATCGGTGGGCACGGTGGCCGGGGGCAGCTCGGCCAGCAGTTTTTGCGCCGCATCCAGCGGCAGCTCGGTGTCGATGGGGTTTTCTTCGCTCTCGGCCTCCAGCGGGCTTTGGCGAATGCCGGCCACCTCGGTCAGGAACATCAGCTTGTCGGCCTTGAGCTCGATGGCCACGCGCGTGGCCACTTCTTCCATGCTGAGGTTGAAGGCCTCGCCGGTGGGCGAGAAGCCAAAGGGCGACACCAGCACCATCGCGCCCATGTCCAGGGTGCGGTGGATGCCGCCAACATCGACCTTGCGCACCAGGCCCGAGTGCATGAAGTCCACGCCATCGACAATGCCAACCGGGCGCGCGGTGACAAAGTTGCCCGAGATCACCCGCACCGTGGCGCCCGCCATCGGCGTATTGGGCAGACCTTGGCTGAAGGCCGCTTCAATCTCGAAGCGCAACTGGCCAGCGGCCTCCTGGGCGCAATCGAGCGCGACCGAATCGGTCACGCGGATGCCATGCGAATAGCGCGGCGCATGCCCTTTGGCGGCGAGCTGCTCATTCACCTGGGGCCGGAAACCATGCACCAGCACGATCTTGACACCCAGCGCCTGGATCAAGGCCAGATCCTGGGCAATGGATTGCAGCTTGCCCGCTGCAATCGCCTCACCTGTCACGCCCACTACAAAAGTCTGGTTGCGAAACTTATGGATATAAGGCGCCACCGAACGGAACCAGGGCACAAAGGTGAAATTGAATACAGCGGACATGGGGGGTGGGGGTGGGGTATTTCCTAGAAGCACGCCAGATCGGCGGTTTGCAGCTGCCGCTATTGTTATACAAACATGGCGCCCCTGCATGCAGTTCGCACCGGAATCGGGCCTGTGGCCATGGGAAAAAACCATCAATGGCGCCTGTTTCATTTCTGCTGGCGCGAAGTGGAGGTTTCGCAATCACAAACGGCGCGGGTGTGGGCAAAGCAGCGCGCCGGGCCGATGATGGCGGTTTCGCAAAAAATAGCCTGGAGACAAGCATGACCACCACCATCAACCGCCGCCAGCTGCTGGCGCTGGGCGCAGCGCCCCTAGCCGCCGGCCTGCCCCTGCTGCATGCGGGGGCTGCGCATGCGGCCGACTACCCCAACAAGCAGGTCAAATTCATCGTTCCGTTTCCGCCCGGTGGCCCGGTCGACACGACGGCGCGGGCCTTTGTACCGCCGCTGGGCCAGCTGTGGGGCCAGGGCACGTTTATCGACAACCGCGCCGGTGGCGGCGGCATCATCGGTGCGGAGACCGCAGCCCGCCAGCCCGCCGACGGCTACAGCCTGTTTGTGGGCGCGATCCACCATTCGGTCAACCCGTCGCTGCATGCCAGGCTGGGCTATGACATCCAGAAGGACTTTGTGCCGGTGAGCTTTGCGGCCATGTTCCCGGTGTTCCTGGTGGTCAACCCCAGCGTGCCGGCCAAGAATGTGCAGGAGCTGATCGCGCTGGCCAAAAAGCCCGGAAGCAACCTGGCCTTTGCGTCTTCGGGCAATGGCGGCGGCACCCATTTGGCGGGCGAGCTGTTCAACATGCATGCGGGCACCCAGCTGCTGCACATTCCGTACAAGGGCAGCGCTCCGGCGATGACCGATGTGCTGGGTGGCCAGGTGGCGATGATGTTCAGCGATGCGCCCACCGCCATTGGCCATATCAAGAGCGGCAAGGTGCGGGTGCTCGGTGTTGCCAGCCCCAAGCGCTCGGCGCTGATGCCCGAGGTGCCGACCATTGCCGAGCAGGGCCTGGCCGGCTACGAGGCCTATTCCTGGGCAGCGCTGTTTGCGCCGGCCGGCACGCCCAAGGAGGTGGTTGCCAAGGTCAATGCCGATTTCAACCAGGTGATGCGGAACCCGGAGGTGCGCCAGCGCCTGTATGTCGCCGGTGCCGAGGCCGATCCCGGCACGCCCGAAGAGATGGCGCAGCGCCTGCAGTCCGAGATCGACAAATGGGCACGGGTGGTCAAGACCGCGAAGATCCGCATCGATTGAGCCACAACCTGTGCAGCGCGACGCAGACATGCACAATGGAGGGATCTTGTACTTGCAGACCCACCTATGGACCTGATCTCTGGCAGTGCCGATCCCCATTTTCAACCCGTCGCACTGGAGAAGGCCTACCGCTTGCTCAACCACGGGCCCACGGTGCTGGTGTCGGCCGCCGATGGCGCCGAGCGCAATGTGATGGCCGCTGCCTGGGCCTGCGCGCTCGATTTCTCACCGGCCAAGGTGACCGTGGTGCTGGACAAGGCCACCCGCACCCGCGCGCTGGTGGAGGCCAGCGGCCGCTTTGCGCTGCAGCTGCCCACCGTGCCCATCGCCGCCTTGGCGGTGGAGCTGGGCACCCTCAGCGCGCTGCAGCACCCGGACAAGCTGGCCCGGTTGGGTGTGCAGCTGTTCGATGCGCCAGGCCAGCAGACCCCGCTGGTGGCGGGATGCGCCGCCTGGCTGGAATGCCGGCTGGTGCCCGAGCCCCATAACCAGCAAAGCTATGACCTGTTCATTGGCGAGGTCACCGCGGCCTGGGCCGACGACCGGGTGTTCCGGGACGGCCACTGGCATTTCGAAACCGCGCCACAGGCGCTGCGCACGCTGCACTATGTCGCGGGCGGCCATTTCTATGCCATCGGGGAGGCCATTGATGTACCGGTGCCCAAGGTTTGATCGCGCCCCTGGCTGCTGCCGCGCCCAAGCCGGCGCGGGGCGGGTCTGATGTTTCTGATCTTTGCCGCCATCGTTGCGGCGCTGTTGGCCGTGCTGGGCTGGCGCATGCTGCGCAAACGCCGGCAACTGCGTTTTTTGCAGCAGTACTGGCTGGACGCCGCCTACCGCAAGGCGATCTGGCGTGACCACCCCTACCTGAACGATGCGAGCCTGGCGCAGGCCGAAGAGGCGCTGCGCCAGTTTTTCATCATGCACTGGCTGGCGCCGCGCGCGCAGCTGCAGATGCCCTCGCGCCTGGCCGATGCGCTGTGGCATGCGTTCATTCTGGATACGCGGCGCTACCAGCAGTTTTGCCAGCGCGCCTTTGGGCATATGCTCCACCACCTGCCGGCGCAATCATCCAGCGCTGGGGCTTCGCTGGACCGGGCAGCGCAGATGCAGCCAAGCTGGAATGCGGCGATGCACACCCGGCGCTATATGGTGGGTGCGCTGCTGGGCGGCATTCCGCTGCTGTTTGCGCTCGACGCTGCTGCGGCCATCGAGGACGGCTGGCACTACCCGCCGGAGCTGCTGGACCAATGGGCAGCGGCCTTTGCGCAGGCGTCCGCTGCGGCCAGCAGCAGCACCGACACCATGTCCAGCCCGGTATCGGGCAGCGACAGCAGCCACCACCGGGGCGACAGCAGCAGCGCTGGTGATGGCACCGATATGGCCAGCAGCACGAGTGCAGACAGCGATGGCGGCTCGTCCGGCTGCAGTGGCAGCAGTTGTGGCGGTAGCAGCTGCGGGGGCGGCAGCAGCGATTGAGCGGCAAAGCCTGCGCGGGCCAAGGCGTTGTTGCGGCTTCGCAACCGGTGGAGGCCTGCTGCGGGGATAATGCTGCCCCTATGTCGCTCAAGATTACGTTTCCCGAATCCCTGCCAGTTTCCGCCCGCCGTGATGAAATCATGGAGGCCATGGACCGCCACCAGGTCATCATCGTCTGCGGCGAGACCGGATCGGGCAAAACCACCCAGCTGCCCAAGATTGCACTGGCCCTGGGCCGAGGCAAGATCAATGCCACCCCCAATGACAAGGGGGAGGTGCGCGGCCACCTGATCGGCCACACCCAGCCCCGGCGTATTGCGGCCAGCAGCGTGGCCAAGCGCATTGCCGAAGAGCTGCAGACCCCGCTGGGCGATGTAGTGGGCTACAAGGTGCGTTTCCAGGACCGTTTGTCCAAGGACGCCTCGGTCAAGCTGATGACCGACGGTATCTTGCTGGCCGAGACCCAGACCGACCCGCTGCTCAAGGCCTACGACACCTTGATCATTGACGAGGCCCATGAGCGCAGCCTCAACATCGACTTTCTGCTGGGCTATCTGCGCCAGATCCTGCCCAAGCGCCCGGACCTGAAAGTGGTGGTGACCTCGGCCACCATCGATGCCGACCGCTTTGCGAAGCACTTTGCCGGCCCGCAGGGCCCGGCGCCGGTGATCATGGTCTCGGGCCGCACCTTTCCGGTGGAGATGCGCTACCGCCCCTTTGAGGATGCGAAGGACTATGACCTCAACGATGCGATTGCCGATGGCGTCGACGAGCTGTGGAGCGGTGGGGCCGGCGGCGACATTCTGATTTTTCTGCCGGGCGAGCGCGAGATCCGCGAGGCCGCTGACCACCTGCGCAAGCACCTGCAGCATTCGCCGGTACTGCGCAATGCCGAGGTGCTGCCGCTGTTTTCGCGCCTGTCGCAGGCCGAGCAGGACCGCATCTTTGAAGGCCATACCGGCCGGCGCATCGTGCTGGCCACCAACGTGGCCGAAACCTCGCTCACGGTGCCCGGCATCCGCTATGTGATCGATGCCGGAACGGCCCGGGTCAAGCGCTATTCCTTCCGCAGCAAGGTCGAGCAGTTGCTGGTCGAGCCGGTCAGCCAGGCAGCGGCCAACCAGCGCGCCGGCCGTTGCGGCCGCGTGGCCAATGGTATCTGCATTCGTCTCTATGACGAGGCTGATTTCCAGTCGCGCAGCCCCTTCACCGACCCGGAAATCCTGCGCTCGTCCTTAGCCGGCGTCATCCTGCGCATGAAGGCCTTGCGCCTGGGCGATGTGGTGAATTTCCCGTTCCTGGAAGCGCCGTCCGGCCGCGCGATTGCCGATGGCTACCAGCTGCTGGCCGAGCTCGGTGCAGTCGATGAGCAGGGCGAGCTGCTGCCGATGGGCCAGGCCTTGTCGCGCCTGCCGCTGGACCCGCGCGTGGCCCGGATGATTGTCGAGGCGCGCGAGCGCGGCGCACTGGCCGAGGTGCTGGTGATTGCCTCGGCGCTGAGTGTGCAGGATGTGCGTGACCGCCCGCTGGAAGCCCAGCAGCAGGCCGACCAGCAGCATGCCAAGTTCGACGACGAGAAGAGCGAGTTCAGTGGCTACCTGCGGCTGTGGAAATGGCTGCAGGATGCGCGCGGCGGCAAGGTGGTGGCCAAGAGCCGCAAGGACATGGCCCAGCAATCGGCCCCGGCCAAGGGCCAGGCAATGGGGCGCAATGCCGCCTTTTTGCCGGTGGCCCAGCGCAGCACCGGTGCCACTGCCGCAGTGGACACGGCCGCGCCGCTGGCCGCCTTCACGCCGCAGGACAGCGTCGCCGACGAGGCCAGCCACAAGCTGAGCAACCGGCAGTGGGAGCAGCTGCTGCGCCAGAACTTCATCAACATCCGCCGGGTGCGCGAGTGGCGCGACATCCATTCGCAGCTGCTGACGGTGGTCAAGGAGCAGCGCTGGCCGATGAATGAGGAGGCTGCCGGCTATGAGGCCGTGCACCTGTCCATGCTCTCGGGCCTGCTGGGCAATATCGGCTTCAAGACCGAGGAGGGTGATGGCTACCTGGGCGCGCGTGGCATCCGCTTCCATCCGCACCCCGGCGCGCATCTGTCCAAAAAACCTGGCCGCTGGATTGTGGCGGCCGAGCTGGTCGAGACCTCGCGCCTCTACGGGCGTGGCATTGCCGCCATCGAGCCCCAGTGGCTGGAGCAGGTAGGCGCGCACCTGCTGCGCAAGCAGTTGCTGGACCCGCATTGGGAGAAAAAGCAGGGCGAGGTGGCCGCCTATGAGCGGGCTACCTTGTATGGCCTGGTGGTCTACAGCCAGCGCCGCATCAGCTACGGCAAGATCGACCCGCAAGGCGCGCGCGACATCTTCATCCGCCAGGCGCTGGTCGAGGGCGACTGGGAGACACGCCTGCCATTTTTGCAGGCCAACCAGAAGCTGATTGCCAAGGTCGAGGAGCTGGAGCACAAGAGCCGCCGCCAGGACGTGCTGGTCGACGATGCACTCATCTATGCGTTCTACGACCAGCAGATTCCGCAAGACATCTGCACCGGCTGGGCGCTGGAGCGCTGGGTCAAGGACGAGAGCGCGCGCAACCCCGATCTGCTGCGCCTGTCGCGCGAGGAGCTGATGCGCCATGAGGCCGCCGGTATCACGACCGCCGCCTTCCCCAAGACCATCAGGATGGGTGGGGTCGATTGCACGGCCAGCTACCTGCACCAGCCCGGCGATCCGCGCGATGGCGTGACCGTGACGGTGCCGCTGTTTGTGCTCAACCAGGTCAGCGAGGAGCGTGCCGAATGGCTGGTGCCGGGCATGCTCAAGGACAAGATCCAGGCCCTGCTCAAAAGCCTGCCCCAGCGCCCGCGCAGCCGCTTTGTGCCGTTGGCTGAAAACGCCCAGCGCCTGGCCGAGTTGCTGGGCAGCGCAGAGCGCTTTGGTGCCGGCAGCCTGGTCGAGGTGCTGCTCAAGCAGGCACGCGACGAGACCTCGCTGGACATCAAGCGCGCTGATTTCAAGCTGGACATGCTCAGCCCCCACCTGTTCATGAACTTCCGCATCAGCGACGAGCATGGCCGCCAGCTGGGCCAGGGCCGCAACCTGGGTGCCTTGAAGGCCCAGTGGGGCGCCAAGGCGCGCGGCGCCTTCCAGGCCTTGGCCGAGCTCAAGATCGCGCCACAGGCCGAAGGCACGGCCGCCGCTGCACCGGCGCAAGCCCCCGCCGCCGCTGCCAAGCAGGCGGGCAAGGCGGCCCCGGCGCCCAGCAGCGGTGCAGCCCCGCGCAAGCCGGCGGGGCCCGTGCATGCGGCCGACAAGCTCTGGACCGATTGGAGCTTTGGCGCCTTGCCCGAGCTGATGGAGATCAAGAAGGGCAACCAGACGCTGATTGGCTTTCCCGCGCTGATCGACCACGGCTCCGGTGTCGGCATCGAGGTGTTCGACGAGCCCGAGGTGGCAGCCAGCCGCCATGCGCTGGGCCTGCGCCGCCTGTTTGCGCTGCAGATCCGCGATGCGCTCAAGTACCTGGAGAAGAACATCCCCGATCTGCAGAAGATGGCGGTGGGCTATATGCCCCTGGGCACGCAGGAGGAGCTGCGCGAGCAGATCATCAATGTGGCGATTGACCGCGCGTTTCTGCAAGAGCCGCTGCCCGCCGATGCCGAGCAGTTCAAGCAGCGGGTGCAGGAGGGGCGCGGGCGCCTGACCCTGATCGCCAACGAGGTGGCGCGCATGGCCGCTGGCGTACTGCAGGAGTACATGGCTGCCGTGCGCAAGATCAAGGACACCAAGAACGCCCCCGAAGCCACCGCAGACGCCCAGCAGCAGCTGCAAAAGCTGGTGCCCAAGAACTTCATCGCCATCGCGCCCTGGGCCCAACTGGGCCACTATGCCCGCTACCTGAAGGCGATCACCGCGCGCCTGGACAAGTACCGGGCCGACCCGGCACGTGATGCCGCCAAGCTCAAGGAGCTGCAGCCGCTGGAGCAGCGCTACTGGCGCCTGGTAGCCGAGCGCAAGGGCCAGGTGGATGCGCGCATGCAGGAGTACCGCTGGATGCTCGAGGAGCTGCGGGTGAGCTTTTTTGCGCAGGAGCTGCGCACGCCGTACCCGGTCAGCAGCAAGCGGCTGGACAAGGTCTGGCAGCAGTTGCAGCAGTAAGGCCCTGTGATAGCCGGCCATGCTGCGTGGCGCACCATGGCCGGTTTTTTGGGGGTCAAGCCAGGCGCTCGGCGACCTCGTCCACCGTCAGCACATCGCCAAAGAACAGCATCCAGTTGTTCAAGCTGTTGACATGCTCATGGGGCGTAACGGCGGCCAGCGCGTCGTCGACCATCACGGTGGCGTAGTCCAGCATCATCGCGTCGCGCGCAGTCGATTCGCAGCAGACATTGGTGACGGTGCCGCCGATCAGCACCGTGCGCACGCCCCGTGCCTTGAGGACGGCGTCCAGGTCCGAGGCGCCGGGGGCGAGGGCGCTGTAGCAGCGCTTGACGACGGTGAGATCGCCCGGCATTACCTCCAGCGCTGGCGGCATCGCAAAGCCGGCGTGGCCACTGCCCAGCTCCCGCAGCCGGCGTGCGCTGCGCTCGGGCGTCAGCATATGGCGGTGGTGGTGGGACCAGAACTGGTCGGCGCCGTCGGCACTGGTCTTGATCCACACGACGGTGCCGCCCTTGGCGCGCAGCGCCGCAGCCAGCTTGTTGACCTGGCCAAAGATGGCGCGGGCCGGTGCGCATTCGCCCTGAAAACCGGGCTGGGTGTAGTAGTTCTGCAGATCCACGATGACAAAGGCCGTGGTCGCGGCATCGAACTGGTCATAGGGGTGGAGCACCCCCTGGCGGGCCAGCACGCGTTCTTCAATCCAGGGTTCAAACTGCATGGGTTGTCGTTTCTTGAAATGGGGGATCATGATCAGCGCTCAGGCGTAGCGGTGCTGCACGCTTTTCTCCAGCCGGGTGACCGCCATGTACATCACCGCTGACAGCAGCGCCAGCACGACGATCGAGGCCATCACCACATTGAGCTTGAACACCTGGCTGCCATTGACGATCAGAAAGCCCAGCCCGGCGCTGGAGGACTGGAACTCGCCGACGATGACGCCGATCAGCGACAGGCCGATGTTCATCTTGATCGCGGCGATCACTGCCGGCACGCTGCCCGGGAAGACCACGTACTTCATCACCTGGAACTTGCTCGCGCCCAACGTGGTGGCCAGCTTGATCTTGTTGGGGTCGATGGCCTGAAAGCCTTCATAGACCACCATGATGGTGATGAACAGCGAGATGGCAACGGCCATGCCGTAGACCGAATATTCCGAGCCCAGCCAGATGTAGAAGATCGGGACAAAGGCAATCTTGGGCATGGCGTTGGCAATCACCAGGAAAGGATCCAGTACCTTTTTGACAAAGCTGCTCCACCACAGCAGGGCGGCCATGCCGATGCCCAGCAGCATGCTGATCGCAAAGCCGATCACCGTGGCCTTGAAAGTGACCCAGGTGTGGCCCAGCAGGTCGCCGCTGCGGGCCAGATCGACCAGGGTGGGCAGTACCGCAGACGGGTAGCTGGTGAGCATGGGGTTGAGGATGTGGCTGCGCGCCAGTACCTCCCAAATCAGCAGGAATGCCAGCAACAGGCCGGCGCGGCTCAGCGCCACCAGGCGCTTGCGGCGCTGGATCTGGGCCAGCCACTGGCGGTATTCGGGGCTGCGGGTGTCGGCCTGGGCCGGGGCCGCCGTGTTGGTGGTGTTCATGACGGTGCTCATGCTTATCCTTCCACGTGGGCGTCGATCTCGTCCCACAGCACATTGAAGTAGTCGTTGAATTCCGGGCAGCCCCGGGCCTCGAAGGGCGTGGGCCGTTTGCCTCCCTGCGAGGGGAAATCCATGTGGTGTACCGATTTGATGCGCCCGGGCCGGCGCGAGAGCACGATGACACGGTCGGTCATCGCAATGGCCTCGCCAATGTCGTGTGTCACCAGGATCACCGACTTGCCTTCGTCGCGCAGCACATCGACCACCTCATCGGCAATCGACAATCGGGTTTGCGAGTCGAGCGCGGAGAACGGTTCGTCGAGCAGCACCACATCCGGGTTGGTGACCAGGGTGCGGGCCAGCGCCACCCGCTGGCGCATGCCGCCCGAGAGCTGGCGCGGGTAGTGGTGCAGGTAGTCGCCCATGCCGCATTTGTGCAGCAGTTGCGTGGCGCGCTTTTCGGCGGCGGCCAGGTCCTTGTTCTGGATCTGGGCGCCCAGCAAGGTGTTCTCCAGAATGGTGCGCCATTCGAACAGGTAGTCCTGCTGCAGCATGTAGCCGATGCGCGGGTTGGGGCCGATGATGGTCTGGCCGTCCACCAGCACCGAGCCGCTGGACGGCGGCAGGATGCCCGCCAGGATCGACAGCAAGGTGCTCTTGCCGCAGCCGGACTGGCCGATCAGGCTGATGAATTCCCCGGCCTTGACAGAGAGGTTGATGTTCTGCAGCGCCTGGGTTTCGCCCTGGGGCGTGAAGTAGCGCAACGAGACGTTGTCGACATGGATACGGTAGGGGTGGTTCATCGCACTTCCTTATTTTTGGGCCAGGCTCTGCACCAGGCCCATGTCCACAAAACGCGCGTAGTCGACTTTCTTGCTCGCCTCCAGCACACCGCCTTGCACCAGCATCTCTTGCAGCTGGTCCATCGCCTGCTTCTCGACCATCGGGGTTTTCTTCCACAACTGCAGTTGCTGGTAACGCTCGATCGCACTGACCAGTTCAGCCTTGTTCACGCCGGTGAAGTACTCACCCACCAGGTCCGCCAGCTCGCCTGCTGGAGCGGCCGCGGTGTACTGCTGGGCCTTGGCCACCGCCTGGGTCCAGGCCTGCACGGCGGCGCGGTTTTTCTTCAGGTAGGCATCGGTGGTGGTGAACACCGTGTAGTCGACCATGCCGGCTTCCTTGCCCACCGACCCCAGCGGAAAAGCCTTGCCTTGCTTCTCCAGGCTGCTGGCCTCGGGCTCCAGGAAGGTCGCATAGTCGTTTTGGCCGGCCAGCCAGGCACCGGTGCGGGCGGCCGGGCCGATGTTGCTCACGAGCTTGACATCCTTCTTGGGATCCAGCCCCTTCTTGCGCAATGCCGCTTCCAGAAAGATATCGGGGTTGGAGCCTGGACGGAAGGACATGATCTTGCTGCCCTGGAGCTGCTTCCAGTCAAAGTTGGGCTCGGGCTTGCGGCCCATCAGCAAGAAGCCGTCGGTGGCGGTCAACCCGGCAAAAACAATGGGTTTGACGGGCGACTCGCTGTTGGCGACATAGATCGAGGCCTCGGGTCCTATCAGCACAATATCGGCGCTGCCCGAGAGCAGGGCGGCCATGCCCTTGTCGGTGCCCTGCGAGGTTTTCATGCTCATCTCGATGCCGGCCTCCTTGAACATGCCTTTCTGGATACCCACATACATGGGAACATAGAGCACGGAGCGCACCACCTCTTCGTAACGGATCTTGTGTGTTGCCTGCGTCTGCGTCTGGGCCTGGGCCTGGGACAGCGGCACCAGTGCTGCCAGCATGGAAGCGAAGACGGCCGCACGGCGGCTGAACATGAACGTCATAACCCACTCCTTGTATACAGAAAATGCAAACTGACGAATGAAAAACAGTTCCATGCAAGAACAGTGCCTAAATAATTGCTAATAATTTCGGTTCAAAGTTCTTTTATGTATTCAGTATCCAATTTATCGTGCTGCCCGAGGATCGGTGTTAACCAGCAGCCGGATTACCCAGGGCGGCTTTGGCGGGCTGGCGCAGAGCGTTCCAGCAGGAGCGCCTGTTGACCGGGGCACGATCGACCCGCGCATGGCTGCCAAGGCTGCGGCGCGCACTGTTTTGGTCCCGGCCGCTGAACGCGGCGGAATGGGCGCTGCTGGCGCGCTACTTTGGCCAGCCGCAGCACCCGGGCTGGGCGCGCATGCGGCTGCACCTTCGCCGTCTCGGCGATACGCGGCGGGCGCTGTCGTTCAATGGCGGCTTTGTGTCGATGCCGGCCAGCTGCTTTACCAGATCGGACCCCCGGCAATGCCTGCGCCTTGACGAGCCACTGATGGCCGGATGGCTGGCCCATGAGGCTTTTCACCACTGGCAGCGGCTGCAGGGCCGCGCGGTGACCCGGCAGGCGCTGCATCTGCAGTGGCGCTTCTGGCGCCATGGCATCAACCCCTATGCCTACACCCCGGGCGAGTCGCCAGCGGCCTTGCTGGCCCAGTTCCAGCGCGCCCAGGTGGAGCAGCAAGCGCAGATGTGGCAGGACGCCGTGATGGCCGACATCGCCTGGCGCCAGGCCGACCCCGGTGCGGACCTGCAGCGCCTGGCCGCCGCCGCCCGGCGCTGGCATGCGGTGTTGCATTGGGTGCAGATGCAGGCGGAGCCCCCGCTGGTCCCCTAAGCGACGGGGTGCTGCCCCGGCCGCTGGGCATACTGGCCTGAACCTCGCTTTTCGACTGTTCGGAACACGCCATGACCTCTGCTGCAGACCTGCCTGCACCGACCTCCACTTCCCCGTTCTGGCCTGGGCGCGTGCCCCGGCGGTTGACGGTGCCGGCCACCTCGGTCTGGGACAACCTGGCCGTCAACGCCCGCCGCTATCCGGACCATGCCGCACTGGTGTTTTTTGACCAGTCCATCAGCTATGGCCAGATGTGCGAGCAGACCGAGCGCCTGGCCGCCCATTTGCACCAGCAGGGCGTGCGCAAGGGTGACCGGGTGATCCTGCTGATGCAGAACTGCCCGCAGCTGGTGCTGGCGCACTATGCCGTCCTGCGTGCCAATGCGGTGGTGGTGCCCGTCAACCCGATGAATACCGCCGCCGAGCTGGCCCACTACATCAGCGACGCCGATGCACGCGTGGCCATCACCACCGCCGATCTGGCGCCTGCACTGTGCGAGGCCAGCGCCAGTCTGCCACCTGCGCAGCAGCTGGTGCATATGCTCATCAGCCATCTGTCAGATACGATGCCCGCAGATGCCGCAGCGCAGCCGGATTTTCCACCGGGCTGGGTGCCCTGGTTGCTGGGCAACCCGCCTTTGCCAGCTGCGGACCGGCTGGGTGCGACCACCGTCAGCCGCTGGCGGGATGCGGTCCAATGCACTGCCGAGCCACCGGCGATCGCGGTGGCGGCGGGCGACATGGCCATCCTGCCCTATACCAGCGGTACCACAGGCCTGCCTAAGGGCTGCATCCATGCGCACAGCCATGTGCAGCATGCGGCGATGGCGGGCGTGCTCTGGGGCCGGCAAAGCACCGAGAGCGTGAACCTGGTGGTGGCGCCGATGTTCCATATCACCGGCATGGTCTCCATCATGCATGTGCTGGTCTGTGCCGGGGCCACCTTGGTGATCATGCCGCGCTGGGACCGGCAACTGGCGGCTGCACTGATGGCGCGCTACCGGGTAACGCACTGGGCCAATATCCCGACGATGGTGGTCGATCTGCTAGCCAGCCCGAACCTGGCGCAGATGGATACCCGCAGCCTGGTCTACATGGGCGGCGGAGGCGCGGCGATGCCGCAATCGGTGGCGCAAAGGGTCAAGGAGGTCTGGGGCCTGGACTATATCGAGGGCTATGGCATGACCGAGACCTGTGGTGCCTCCCACGCCAACCCCTATGAGCACCCCAAGCAGCAGTGCCTGGGGCTGCCGCATATCGGCATGCAGTCATTGGTGATCGACCCCGAAACCGCGCAGCCCATGGCCGACGGCGAGGTGGGAGAGATTGTGGTGCAGGGCCCGCAGGTGCTGCAGGGCTACTGGAAGCAGCCTGCGGCCACGGCCGCCAGCTTTGTCGAGGTGGCGGGTCAGCGCTTTTTCCGCACCGGTGACCTGGGTTACCGCGATGCCGATGGCTATTTCTTCCTGACCGATCGCTTGAAGCGCATGATCAACGCCAGCGGCTACAAGGTCTGGCCGGCCGAGGTCGAGAGCCTCATGTACCGCCACCCGGCGATCCTGGAGGCCTGCGTGATCTCCGCCCGCGATGACTACCGGGGCGAGACCGTCAAGGCCGTCGTGGTATTGCGGCCAGAGCAGCAGGGCATGGTCAGTACACAGGACATCATCGATTGGTGCCGCGAACACATGGCGGTGTACAAGGCGCCGCGCCTGGTGCAACTGGTGGACCAGCTGCCCAAGAGTGGCAGCGGCAAGGTGATGTGGCGCCTGTTGCAGGAAAAGGAGCGGTGACTGGCGGGCAGGCGGCCCGTCTGCGCATTGGAGGAATGCGCTACCACCAGCGCATCAGCTACAGCGCCCTGTGCCAGAAACCATCGCCATAGTGGAGCGCGAGCCAGGCGCAAACCGCTGCGCAGATGACGCACAGCAAGGCCCATGCCGTCCAGCTGGGTTCGGCATGAAAGCCGATGACAGCGGCAATGAACAAGCCCAGCAGGCTACCAAAAAAGAGGCGTACGTTGCGCTCGCTGCTGTCGCGGGGTGGGTCTTCATGCATGGCTTGGAGAGGCAGTGCCGGGCCTGGCAGTGTAGGCGGATGCAGTCTGCGCTGCCAAGCCTGACGTAGGGTGCAGGCTACACGCTGCCCGCCTTTTCAATCACCAAGATGCGTGCCTCGCCCTGCGGGTGGGCCACATGCTCGCAGCCCACGCCAGCGTGGAAGATATCGCCGGCCTGCAAAAGCGCTTGCTTTTCTTCGCCGGCCTCGCGCCAGTGCATCACCACCTGGCCCTGCATCACCGCAAAGACTTCCTCGCCGTCGTTGACATGCCAGATGTAGGGCTGGTCCGTCCAGTGCAAACGGACGCTGGTGCCGTCCATCTGGGCAATGTCCTGGGCGCCCCAGGGGCGTTCGGCAGTGAAGTCCTGGCTGCGGATGATGCGTTGCATGGTGTCTTCACGCCCTTTACGCGGTCGCGTTCAGCTCCTGGCTGATCGCCTCGATCTGCTCGGACAGTTCCAGCCAGCGCTCTTCGAGCTGCTCGATCTCGCCATTGACGGCGCTCAGCTGCTTGCCGGCGTCGACGATGTCCGCGCCCGACAGACCGGGGGTTGCCAGCTTGGTCTCCAGCGCATCGCGCTGGGTGTTGAGCTGGGGCAGCTTCTTGTCGATCTGTTCCAGCTCTTTCTTGAAGGGCTTGGTCTTGTCGGCCAGTTGCTGGCGGGCCAATGCAGCGAGGCGGCGCGCTTCCTTGGGGTCGCCCACGGGCTCGGCCTTGGCGGGGGCAGGCGCGGGGGCGGGCGCGGGTGCTACTGCCACCGGTGCGGCGACAGGCGCAGCCTGGGGTGCGGGTGCTGCATCCTTGCTGCGCGATTGCATATCGGCCTGGCGGGCCTCTTCGCGCAGGCGCTTGGATTCGTCCAGCAGGTAGCGCTGGTAGTCGTCCAGGTCGCCATCGAAGGGGCCGACCTGGCCCCGGCCGACCATCCAGAAGTCTTCGCAGACGGCGCGCAACAAATGGCGGTCATGGCTGACCAGCATGACGGTGCCGTCAAAGTCGTTCAGTGCCATCGCCAGCGCTTCACGGGTGGCCAGGTCCAGGTGGTTGGTTGGCTCATCGAGCAGCAGCAGGTTGGGGCGCTGCCAGACGATCATCGCCAGCACCAGACGGGCTTTTTCGCCACCGCTCATGCTGCCCACGGCCTGCTTGACCATGTCGCCGCTGAAATTGAAGGTGCCCAGGAAATTGCGCAGATCCTGCTCGCGGGCGCTGTTGCCTTCGCTGCCGATTTCCTTGGCCAGGCGGATCATGTGCTCCAGCGGGTTCTCGCTGGGGCGCAGCACGTCCAGCTCCTGCTGGGCAAAGTAGCCGATGTTGAGGCCCTTGCCCTCAGTCACGGTACCGGCCAGCGCCTTCATCTCGCGGGCAATGGTCTTGACCAGGGTCGATTTACCCTGGCCGTTGGCGCCCAGAATACCGATGCGCTGGCCTGCCAGCACCGAGCGGTTGACACCTTGCAGAATCGTGGTCTGCTTGCCGTCCTCGTCCTCGTAGCCAAAGGCGGCATCGGTGATGGCCAGCATCGGGTTGGGCAGGTTGGCCGGTTCCTTGAACTCGAAGGTGAACTCGGCCTCGGCCAGCACCGGCGCAATCTTTTCCATGCGGTCGAGCTGCTTGACCCGGCTTTGCGCCTGCTTGGCCTTGCTGGCCTTGGCCTTGAAGCGGTCAATGAACTTCTGCAGATGCGCCATCTTCTCTTGCTGCTTGGCAAAGCTGGCCTGCTGCAGCTCCAGCTGCTGGGCACGCAGCTCTTCGAAGCGGCTGTAGTTGCCGCCGTAGCGCGTCAGCTGCCCACCCTGGATCTGCAACGTGACATTGGTGATCGCATCGAGAAACTCGCGGTCGTGGCTGATGGTGATCAGGGTGCCGGGGTAGCGCTTGAGCCAGGCTTCGAGCCAGACGAGGGCGTCCAGGTCCAAGTGGTTGGTCGGCTCGTCGAGCAGCAGCAGATCGCTGGGGCACATCAGCGCGCGGGCCAGCTGCAGGCGCATGCGCCACCCGCCCGAGAAGCTGTTGACCGGGTGTTCCAGCTCCTGCACCTTGAAGCCCAGGCCCAGGATCAGCGCCTGTGCGCGGGGCACGGCATCGTGGGCACCGGCATCGGCCAGGTCGGCATAGGCCTGGGCCAGGGCCATGCCATCGCCAGAGGCCTCGGCAGCCTCCAGCTGGGCCTGCACTTCGACCAGACGGGTATCACCTTCCAGCACGAACTGGGTGGCTGATTCATCGGTTTCGGGCATGTGCTGGGCCACCTGGCCCATGCGCCACTGGGCGGGGATGTGGAAATCGCCACCGTCCTCCGTCAGCGAGCCGTTGAGCAGCGCAAACAACGTGGACTTGCCGGCGCCGTTGCGGCCGACCAGGCCCACCGATTCGCCCGGGTTGATGGTGGTGGTGACGCCGTCAAGCAGCACTTTGGTGCCGCGGCGCAGGGTGATATTTTTCAGCGTAATCATGAATGGCTCCGATTATCGCCGCCCTGGGCTTGGCCCAGGGGCTTGGAGGGCATAGTCGTTGGTGGGCCGGCCCTAGCGCTGGCGCTTGCAAAATGCGTGTAGGCCGCCGCCTCGACCTGTTGTCAGTGGAAATGGGAGTAGGAATCAGTCACATGCTCAGGCTATCCAAGCGGCTGCAGCAGGGCCATACTGCCATGTGCAAACGCCATATTTCAGCGATGGCAACCACAAGGACAGTGCTATGACGACAGCCTCTGAAATACATGGACGGTCCGCCGATGGCCACCAGGATGCAGGAGAGGCGGTTTCCGCCCGGCACCACTGGCGGCTGGCCGACATTGACTATGCGCATATCGACCATGCTGCGGTCGCGCAGGACGAGGACATGTTCTACCTGCTGATGAGCGCCTCCTTTGTCGAGACCGGCTCGGACACGTATGCGGCCAACCTCGGCGCGCACTACGCCCGCTACCCGGACATCCAGCACTGGCTGGAAGACCGCTGGGAGCATGAGGAACTGCAGCATGGCGAATCGCTGCGGCGCTATGTGGAGACCGTGTGGCCCAGTTTTGACTGGCAAAAAGCCTATGACAGCTTTTTTGCCGAGTATTCACTGCTGTGCACGCAGGAAGCGCTGCTGGAGGATCCGCGCCTGGAGATGGTGGCACGCTGCGTGGTGGAGACCGGCACTACCGCCTACTACCATACCCTGCGCTCGCTCAGCAACGAGCCGGTGCTCACGGGGCTGCTGGGCCATATCCGCAATGACGAGGTCGGGCACTTCAAGCATTTCCTGGCCTACTTCAAAAGCCTGCAGGCCCAAGAGCCCGTGGGCCGGTTGCGCATTGCCCAGGCGCTGTACAGCCGCCTGAAGGAATTGCGCGAGAGCGACTCGGACGTTGCGCTGCGCCATGTGTATGCCAACAAGGGCCAGCTGTTCAGCGACCGGCAGCGCAGCTTCGATGCGGTGGCCCAGCGCATCTACCACCTGATCAGCACCGGCCTGCCGGCCCAGCTGGCGGTGCAGATGCTGCTCAAGCCCATGCTGCTGCCGCCCAAGCTGGAATCCTGCCTGCACCGGCCGATCAGCCGGCTGGCCTGCCGAATGCTGGCTTACTAAGGGCCGCTAACACAACCCTTGATACATCGTTGCCTCGCCGGCCGCGCCAAGCCTTGTCGTACGTCTGTACTGCCTGCGGCTTGACACCTCGTCTCAATCGCAAACCTTCGGTTTGCTGGGTCGTGTTAGCGGCTCTAAGGCAAACCTGGATCCGATTAGAGCTGCGTGGGTTGCTCCTGCGACCAGTGCATCAGCGCCTCGCGGGTCAGCAGCAGCACCTGGTCGTCGCCGGCGCTGGTGTCCATCCAGAACACCGGCAGGCCGGGAAAGGCGGCCTCGAAAAAAGCACGCTCGTTGCCGATCTCGAGCACCAGCACACCGTCTTCGCTCAGGCGCTGGGGCAGCTCCAGAATCAGGCCGCGCACAAAGTCCATGCCATCCTCGCCACCGGCCAGCGCCAGCACAGGCTCGGCCTGGTATTCCAGCGGCAGGCTCGCCATGCTCTGGGCATTGACATAGGGCGGGTTGCAGAGGATCAGATCCCAGGGGCCGTGTGCGTTGGCCATGCCGTCCGACTGCACCAGCTGCACACGCTCCTGCAGGCCATGCTGGTCCACGTTGATGCGGGCCACGGCCAGCGCATCGGCCGACAGGTCGGCGCCGGTGACCTGCACATCGGGGTAGGCCATGGCCGCCAGGCAGGCCAGGCTGCCATTGCCGGTGCACAGGTCCAGCACCAGGCGGGTCTTGTCGCTCAGCCAGTCGTCAATGCTGCCATCGGCCAGCAGCTCGGCGATCAGGCTGCGCGGCACGATGGAGCGCTCGTCGATGTAGAAGGGCACGCCCTGCAGCCAGGCCTGCTGGGTCAGGTAGGCGGCGGGCTTGCGGCTGCGGATGCGCTCGGCCACCAGTTGTTCGAGCTTGACGCGCTGTTCATCGCTGACCGCCTGGTTCGCGACCGAGTCGGCGCCATCCGGGCTGGTGTCGCTGTCCACCGGCAGGCCCAGCGACCAGAGCACCAGCCAGCTGGCTTCGTCTTCCGCATTGGTGGTGCCATGGCCAAAATGCACACCAGCAGTGCGCAGTGCATCTGCGCTGTCATCAATCAGGGTGCGGATGGTGGTCATGGCTCAACTCAGGCAAAAATCAAAGACCGCCATTGTAGGCTTGATGACAGCCGCAAGGCGCCACGGCTATCCGACTGCTGGCTTAGCGTGCCAGGTTTTCCAGAATGCGGCGGTAGATGTTTTTCAGCGGCTCGATATCGGCCACGGCCACGCACTCGTCGATCTTGTGGATGGTGGCGTTCGACGGGCCGATCTCGATGACTTCCGGGCAGATGTCGGCGACAAAACGGCCATCGCTGGTGCCGCCGGTGGTCGAGAGGGCGGTTTCCAGACCCACCTCGTCGCGGATGGCCTGCTGCACGGCAGTCACCAGCACGCCTGGTGTGGTCAGAAAGGGCTTGCCGCCCAGCGTCCATTTGAGGTCGTACTCGAGCGCATGGCGCTCCAGGGTGGATTTGACACGGGCCTTGAGGTTCTCGGCCGTCGATTCGGTGCTGAAGCGGAAGTTGAAGTCCACCACCATCTGGCCCGGGATCACATTGCCAGCACCCGTGCCTGCATGGATATTGCTCATCTGGAAGCTGGTGGGCGGAAAGAAGGCATTGCCTTCGTCCCACACCGTGGCGGCCAGCTCGCCCAGCGCGCCCAGGCCCTGGTGGATGGGGTTGCGGGCCAGCTGCGGGTAGGCGATATGGCCTTGCACGCCATGGATGGTGAGCTTGCCGGTCAGGCTGCCGCGCCGGCCGTTCTTGACCATGTCCCCCAGCTTCTGCACCGCAGTGGGTTCGCCCACCAGGCAGTAGTCCAGCACCTGGCCGCGCTGGCGCAGCTGCTCGACGACCACCGCCGTGCCATCCACGCTCGGGCCTTCTTCGTCGCTGGTCAGCAGCAGCGCAATATCCAGCGGCGCTGCAGCGTTCTGGGCGACAAACTCCTCGGCGGCCACGACAAAGGCGGCGATCGAGGTTTTCATGTCGCTGGCGCCACGGCCGTAGAGCTTGCCATCGCGGTGCGAGGGGGTGAAGGGGTGCGAGTTCCACTGTTCCAGCGGACCGGTGGGCACCACATCGGTATGGCCGACAAAGACCACGGTCTTGGCGCCCGCCACGCCGCTGCGGCGCAGCGCCCAGAGGTTGCTCACCCGAAAGCTGTCGGGGCCGCTGTCCATGCGCTCGCAGGCAAAACCCAGCGGTTGGAGCAGGTCGGAAATCATTTCCAGACAGCCCTCGTCGTTGGGCGTCACGGAGGGACGGGCGATCAGTTGCTCGGTCAGTTGCAGGGTGCGGGACATGGCGTCAAAAGGGTGGGGCGGAGAGGTCAACAACAATGCGGCCCGCAGGCCGCATTCAAGGCGTATTGCCACGGGGGCGTGGTGCAGGGCAACGGCCGCTATCTTACTCTTGGTTCACGTCGAGCACGATTTCCGTGAACGAGGCCGCGTCGTCCAGCTCGGGCTTGGCGGCCACCTGGGCCTTGGCCGCATTGGCCGCCATCTGGAAGTCGTTTTGCAGGCGCCACATCAGGTTGGTGGGCGAGTCGGAATTGGCCAGGCCTTCCTCGCGGCTGATCTTGCCACTGTGGATGAGCGCGGCCAGCGCGCCTTCAAAGGTGACCGAGCCTTCGGCCATGGACTTTTCCATCGCCTCGCGCACGGCCGAGAAGTTGCCTTGCTCGATCATCTCGCCCACCAGCTTGGTGTTGAGCATCACCTCGATGGCCGCGGTGCGCTTGCCGGTGACGGTCTTGACCAGCCGCTGCGACACGACGGCGCGCAGCGCCGATGCGAGGTCGCCCAGCATCGTGGGCCGGACTTCGACAGGGTAGAAGCTCAGGATCCGGTTGAGCGCGTGGTAGCTGTTGTTGCCGTGCAAGGTGGCCAGGCACAGGTGGCCCGATTGCGCATAGGCAATGGCGGCCGACATGGTTTCGCGGTCACGGATTTCGCCGATCATGATCACGTCAGGCGCCTGGCGCAGTGCATTCTTCAGCGCGGTTTGCAAAGAGGCGGTATCGCTGCCCACTTCACGCTGGTTGATGATGGAGCGGCGGTTGGAGAACTGGTACTCGATCGGGTCTTCCACCGTCAGGATGTGGCCGCTTTGCTGGCCATTGCGGTGGTCGATCATCGCCGCCAGCGAGGTGCTCTTGCCCGAGCCGGTGGCACCGACAAACAGCACCAGGCCGCGCCGGGCCATGATGAGTTCCTGGAAGATCTCGGGCAGCTCGAGCTGCTCCAGGCTCGGAATGTCCTGCGGCACATAGCGGATGACGACGGCGCAGCTGCCGCGCTGGTGCATCGCGCTGACCCGGAAGCGGCCCACGCCTTCGAGTGGCACACCGATGTTGAGCTCACCGGTTTCGTCGAGCTCTTCAATGCGCTCGGGCGGTACGATCTCGGCCAGCAAGGTGCGTGGCGCATCGGGCGTCAAGGTCTGGTTGTTGAGGGGAATGCACTCGCCCTGGATCTTGACCAGCGCGGGCGCATTGGCTGACAGATAGACATCCGAGGCTTTGTTGTCCGCCATCAGGCGCAAGATTCGCTCCATGGTTCCCATGTCAGATCCCTCCAGTGATTTGTGCTTAGAACGTGTTTACAAATTCACTCCAGTCCGCAGGGACCGTGGCGTTGAAATGCCCGGCCAGGTGCCGCCCGAGCGTGTCCCATCCCGCAAAACTGCTGTCGCGGCGCGAGGACATCGTAAACACGATCTTGGATTGTAGGCTTAGCCAGGCGCTGAATAAACGATGTTGCATCCTCGCCGCAGCCTGGCGGGGCGCAAAGCGGCGACAAAAAAGCCCTGCAGCGCAAAGCTTGCAGGGCTGGTTGATCGCCTCGGCGGCAGATCAGTCGCGCAGCAGGTCGTTGATGCTGGTCTTGGCGCGGGTCTCGGGCGTCACTTGCTTGACGATCACCGCGCAGTACAGGCTGTGGCTGCCGTCCTTGGCAGGCATGGAGCCGCTCACCACGACCGAGCCTGAAGGCACGCGGCCGTAGCTGACTTCGCCGGTCATGCGGTTGTAGATCTTCGTGGACTGGCTGATGTACACGCCCATCGAGATGACGGAGTTTTCTTCGACGATCACGCCTTCAACGATTTCGGAGCGGGCGCCGATGAAGCAGTTGTCTTCAATGATGGTGGGGTTGGCTTGCAGGGGTTCGAGCACGCCGCCCAGGCCCACACCGCCCGACAGGTGAACGTTCTTGCCCACTTGTGCGCACGAGCCCACGGTGGCCCAGGTGTCGACCATCGTGCCTTCGCCCACATAGGCGCCGATGTTCACGTAGGAAGGCATCAGGATGGCGCCCTTGGCCACAAAGCTGCCGCGGCGTGCCACGGCAGGCGGCACCACGCGCACGCCGGTGGCGGCGATGTCGGCTTCGGACATGCCGGCGTACTTGGTCGGCACCTTGTCGTAGAAGTTCAGGTCGCCGGCCTGCACCAGCGCGTTGTCCTTGAGGCGGAACGACAGCAGCACGGCCTTCTTGATCCACTGGTGCACGGTCCATTGGCCCACGCCTTCACGGGTGGCCACGCGCAGCTCGCCCTTGTCCAGGGCGTTGATGACATGGTCGACTGCATCGACGATTTCTTTGGGTGCCGAGGCAGGCGAGAGCGTCGTGCGGGCTTCCCAGGCGGATTCGATGATGGTTTGCAGTTGTTGCGTCATGGTTTAGGCTTTTTTCCAGGATTGAATGAATTGGGCAATGCGCTGGGCGGCTTCCAGGCATTCGGCGGTCTGGGCGACCAGGGCCATGCGGATGCGGCCAGCGCCAGGATTGCTGCCATTGAAGTCACGGGCCAGATAGCTGCCTGGCAGAACCGTGACATTGTATTGGGCATAGAGTTCGCGCGCGAACTCGGTGTCTGACAAGCCCATATGCGCGGGCACGCCGGCCCAGAGGTAGAAGCTGGCATCGGGCAGTTGCACGTCCATCACTGCTGACAGCACCGGCGTGACTTCGGCAAATTTGCGGCGGTACTGCTCGCGGTTGTCCTCGACATGGCGCTCGTCGCCCCAGGCCGCAATGCTGGCCGCCTGCACCGGCGGGCTCATCGCGCCGCCCTGGTAGGTGCGGTAGAGCGTGAAGGCCTTGATCAACTCGGCGTCACCGGCGACAAAACCGCTGCGCAGGCCCGGCACATTGCTGCGCTTGGACAGACTGGTGAAAGAGACCAGGCGGCGGAAATCGCTGCGGCCCAGCTGCGCTGCCGCCTGCATGCCGCCCAGCGGTGGCTCGTCGCGGAAGTAGATTTCGCTGTAGCACTCGTCCGAGGCAATGACAAAGCCATAGCGGTCGGAGAGTTCAAACAGCTTTTTCCACTCGTCGAGCGGCATCACGGCGCCGGTGGGGTTGCCTGGCGAGCAGACAAAGATCAGCTGGGTGCGCTGCCAGATGTCCTCGGGCACGCTGGCCCAGTCCACCGCAAAGTTCTTGCTGGCGATACTGGGCACGTAATAGGGCGTGGCGCCTGCAAGCAGGGCCGCGCCTTCGTAGATTTGGTAGAAGGGGTTGGGGCAGAGCACGACCGGGTCGGGCTTGCTGCTGTCCACCACCGTTTGCGTGAAGGCAAACAGCGCCTCACGGCTGCCATTGACCGGCAGGGTGTGCTTTTGCCCATCGACCTGCAGGCCGTAGCGGGTCGATAGCCATTTGGCAAAAGCCTCGCGCAGTGCCGGCGTGCCAGCGGTGGCAGGGTAGACCGACAGGCCGGCCAGGTTGTCCGAGAGCGCTTGCTCAATGAAGGCGGGGGTGGGGTGGCGGGGCTCACCGATACCCAGGCTGATGGGCGACTTGTCTGCGGACGGTGTCACACCGGCAAACAACTGGCGCAGGCGCTCAAACGGGTAGGGCTGCAGTTTCTGGAGCAAGGGGTTCATAAGCCAGCCATTATGGTGCAGAGGCGCTCGTTTTTTTTGCGCCGTTCTGTCATGCCCGGTAGGGGCTTGGCGGCCTTTGCCAGGCCTCCAGCGCCTTGCAGCCATTAAGACGAGGGCTTGCCGCCTTGTTGCTGCTTGGCTTTGGCCAAAATGGCGGCCAGGATTGCCTTTTTGTCGGCTGCGGCTGGCGCTGCGAGGTTGGCCTTGCTGGCCGCGTTATTTTGCGCTGCCGCCGCACTGACGGCAGCCGCCTGAGCCGCTTGGGCACTTAGCCCTGCAGGGGCAGCGCGCGGCGCGCTGGTTGCGCTGGCCGCTGGGGCGGATGCCTGCGGGCGGTAGGCGCCGTCCAGGCGCTGCTGGTGCCTGTGGTAGCGCAGCCGGGCCTCGTCGGCCTGCGCCGGGCTCCAGGCGGCCCAGCCGGTGGCATCACCGCTGGCATTGTCCAGCTCGATGCAATCCACCGGGCAAACCGGCAGGCAGAGCTCGCAGCCGGTGCAGGCCTCGGGAATCACGGTGTGCATGCGCTTGTTCGCGCCCAGGATGGCATCGGTCGGGCAGGCTTTGATGCACAAGGTGCAGCCGATGCACCAGTTCTCATCGATCCTGGCGATGACGCGCACGGATTCCAGCCCGTTGTCGGGGTTCAGCGGCAGCGCGGCCTGGCCGGTGATGGCCGCCAGGCGTACCACGCCTTCCTGGCCGCCGGGCGGGCATTGGTTGATCGGCGCCTGGCCCTGAGCAATGGCCTGGGCATAGTGGTGGCAGTCGGGGTAGCCGCAGCGCGTGCACTGGGTCTGCGGCAGGGCCGCATCAATGGCGCCAATGAAAACAGCCAGCGCAGAGGCTGGCTGGTGGCTTGTTTTGAGAAAGTCGGTCACACCGTGTGCAAGGTATTTTGCTTGGAAGTCGCCGATTTTACGTTGCCTGGGCGCTCCTCGACACGGTTGTTGGCGAGGATGAAGTCCTTGAGCATCGGGTAGACCATGGTGCGCCAGCGCTTGCCGCTGAAGATGCCGTAGTGGCCCGCGCCCTTGACCTCGAAGTGACGGGTGTCGACCGCCTTGAGGCCGGTACACAGATCATGCGCCGCCTGGGTCTGGCCGGAGCCGGAGATGTCATCGAGCTCGCCTTCGACCGTCAGCAGCGCGCTGTGGCGGATGTCCTGCGGCTTGACCAGCTCCAGGTTGCCTTCGGGGGAGCGCACCTCCCAGGTGCCCTTGACCAGTGCAAAGTCCTGGAACACGGTCTTGATGGTTTCCAGGTAGTAGGCCGCATCCATGTCAAGCACGGCGTTGTACTCGTCGTAGAACTTGCGGTGGTGCTCGGCGCTGTCTTCGTTGCCCTTGAGCAGGTCCTTGAAGTAGTCGTAGTGGCTCATCGCATGGCGGTCGGGGTTCATGCTGACAAAGCCCATGTGCTGCAGGAAGCCGGGGTAGACCAGGCGGCCGGCACCCGGGAAGTTGCCTGGCACCGGATGGATCACATTCGACTCGAACCACTGCAGGTCGTGCGTGGTGGCCAGGTTGTTCACCGTGGTGGGCGATTTGCGGGCATCGATGGGGCCGCCCATCATCGTCATCGACAGCGGTGTCTTCTCGCCACGGCTGGCCATCAGCGACACGGCAGCGAGCACCGGCACCGTGGGTTGGCAGACGCTCACCACATGGCAGTTGCCATAGATACCCTGGATGTGGCGGATGAACTCCTGCACATAGTTCACATAGTCATCAAGGTGGAAGATGCCTTCGCTTTGCGGCACCAGGCGCGCATTGGTCCAGTCGGTGATGTAGACCTTGTGGTCCGCCAGCATGGTGCGCACGGTCTCGCGCAGCAAGGTGGCGTAATGGCCCGACAACGGTGCCACAACCAGTACCACGGGCTGCTGCTTCATCGCCGCCAGGCTGGTCTGGTCATCGGAGAAGCGCTTGAAACGGCGCAGCTCGCAAAAGGGCTTGGTCAGCTCGACGCGCTCGTGGATCGCGATCTCATGGCCATTGGCCTCGACAGTGTTGATGCCGAAAGCGGGCTTCTCATAGTCCTTGCCGAGCCGGTAGAACAGGTCAAAGCCCGCCGAGGCGCGCTGGGCCGTGTTGGTCTGGCTGATCGGCCACAGCGGATTGCTCAGCATCTTCGATGTGGCGTGGGCGTATTCTGCGAAGGGCTCCATCAGGGCCCGCTGGGTTTCATACAGTTGGTACAGCATCAAAACTCCGTGGATGTTGCGTTGCAATATAGCAGTAGCCTGTGTCAAAAAGCACGGTCGTGCATGCTCGTAAACACGGGGAGGGGGCTGAAAACCGGGTTCTGCGCCTTTGTCTGCATTGTGCTAACCGCGCCTGGCAGCCGCATGGCCGCTGCAATGCGGCAGGGCGGCTGGCCCGGTTGACAAAGATTGACTTTAGCTAATGGCTGAGGGCCTTGCTAGAGTATTGTTCCGGCGTATGCGTAGGCTCCTGGCGCACGGCCTGAGGCGGCCAGCGCTGCGGTGCTTAATCTTCGCTGGTGCTGTTGGCCGGCTGCCGCTGCAGCCACTCTTCAAAGGCCTCGCGGGCGGAGTTGCGCAGCGTTTTGCGAAAGCGCTGCTTGTCTTCCAGATAGAGGCAGTGGCGCATGACCGTGAAGGGGTTGAAGCTGCTGGATGGATAGCGGTGCTGGAAGTCTGCCTTGTAGTGTCGCACTGTGGTGACATGCTTTTGCACCACGGCAAACAGCCAGCCCGCGTGGCGCACGGCAAAGTCATGCAGCAGCTCGTCGAGGAAGAACTCCACCTTCTGCGGGTCGAACTCATAGCCCGGAAAGTGCTTGTGGCCAAAGGCGACAAAGCTGAAGGCATCGAGCGGTTCGTTGTTGTCGCTCAGTCCGTCGCCAAAGGCGCCCTCGGCCTCGTCCTCGGCCCGCGAGAGCGCCAGGGCCTGGCTGGTTTCGTTGCGGATCTGCAGGAACTCGCGGTCCGCCAGTTCAAACAGCGCAGACAGGATGTTGATGCGGCGCTTGAGATTGGTCGGGATGGACTTCTTGTACTTGATCTTGTGGTCCAGCTCGCTCCAGGAGTCCTGGATGATCGTGCGGATCTGCAGCTCGAACGCCTGGTCGGCATAGGCCTGGTGTTCGGTCAGCTGCGCTTGCTGCGCATTGAGCCGCAGGTCCATGTGGATGCCCTTGTAGCCAAACTCGGACTCCGAGTCTTCCATTGGCGAGGTCTTGTCGGTGATCTCGATCACATCAAAGTACTCGCGCACGCGGGACATGATCGCCGGTGGTTCGTCCTCATAGAGACAGACCACGCGCACGCCGATCAGGTCGGTGATGTAGTCCTGGATGGCATAGTCTTCGGACTGGTCTTCGACGAAGTTGCGGTACTTGCGCTTGAACTTGCGCACGCATTCGTCGGCAGTCTTCACCCGGCACTCGAACTTGGCGATGTTGACGCCTTCGAGGTTGCTCAAAATGGCGTGGATCAGCGCATTGAACGAAGCCGCCGCTGCCTTGAGGGTGGGCAACTGGGCGGCATAGAAATCCAGGAACTCCTGTTTGCGGGATTCAAAATCGCGAGCGGGCATGGGTCGGGGCAGCAAAGAAAGGGCAGGCGCCGTGCGCCCACCAGAAGAAAAGGTTACCTGGCGCTATTGTCTACCTCTGCGGAATCGCTGATGTGGGCCTGGGGCGCAAAAAGATCCCAGACGGCAATGAACAGCGCGGCAATCAGCGGGCCGATGACGAAACCGGTGAGGCCGAACAGCGACAACCCGCCCAACGTGGAGATCAGGATCAGGTAGTCGGGCATCTTCGTGTCCTTGCCCACCAGCAGCGGCCGCAGCACGTTGTCGACCATGCCCATGATGCCGGCACCGTAGGCCGCCAGAATGAGGCCTTCGGTCGTGGAGCCTGTCGCAAAGTAATAAATGGCGACGGGGCCCCAGACAATGGCTGCACCGACGGCAGGCAGCAGCGACAGGAAGGCCATCACAACGCCCCACAGCAGCGATGCCTCAATGCCCAGAATCCAGAAAATGATGCCGCCCAGCGCGCCCTGGGTGGCAGCAACGGCCAGGTTTCCCTTGACCGTGGCGCGCACCACGGTGATGAATTTGGCGCCGAGCTTGCGCTTGTGCGCATCATCGAGCGGCGTGGCGGCCAGGATCTTGCGGATCAATGTCTTGCCGTCGCGCAGGAAGAAGAACAGCAGGTAGAGCATGATGCAGAAGCTCACCAGGAAGCCCATCGTGTTCTGGCCGATGGCCAGCACCTTGGTGGCCACATACTGGCTGGCCTGCACCGAGATGCCCGAGACCTTCTCCTGCACGACCTTGGGATCGTTCAGGTTGAAGCGGGCCAGCAGGTCCAGCACCCACTGGGGCATGGCGTTGTAGATCTGCTGGAAGTACTGGCCGAAATTCATTTCGCCCGAGTGCACGCTTTCATAGATAGTGGCCGCTTCCTTGGCCAGGGAGATGCTCAGCAGGATCAGCGGCAGGATCACCAGCACCAGGCACAGAATCAGCGTAATCAAGGCCGCGATAGTCGGGTATTTGGGGAGGCGAACCAGTATTTTTTTGTGTAGAGGCGTAAACACAACAGCGAAGATCACGGCCCAGAAAACGGCGCCCTGAAAGGGGAAAAGCACGGCAAAAAAAGCAATGCTGACGCCTATTAGCAGCAAGATGAATGCTTTGTCGTGAAGAGAGTGGTTGTTGAACATCGAGCGCATCGGTGTGAATGGATAGCGCAAATGTATCTGGTTCCTGCATAAACCTACGCTATTCCAGGCCTGTGTCCGCTGGCGCAAGGCCTTCGAAGGACAAGCCCAGACGGAAGTGGCACAATACCGGTTGATCGGCCCTTCCCAGCCACAGTCGCATCCGCCAATCGGTTCAGCCGTGTCGCGGAAGGTTGTTTATATGCACCAGCTAATGCTTTCCAGAGGAAAGCGGAGGTCAGCGGAGAAAATGAGCGATACAAACTCTGTGTATCAAGCCTACCAAGGCAACACCTATCTTTTCGGCGGCAATGCCCCCTATGTCGAAGAGATGTATGAGAACTACCTGGCCAATCCAGGCAGCGTACCAGACACCTGGCGCGCTTACTTTGATGCACTGCAAAACGTCCCCGCATTGGACGGCAGCAACGCCAAGGACGTCCCTCATCTTCCCGTAGTCAATGCCTTCGCCGAGCGCGCCAAGCAGGGCGTGACCAAGGTGGTGGTAGCGTCTGGTGCTGATTCGGAACTGGGCCGCAAGCGCACCGCAGTGCAGCAGCTGATCGCTGCGTACCGCAACGTCGGCGCACGCTGGGCCGATCTGGATCCGCTCAAGCGCCAAGAACGCCCCGAAATTCCTGAGCTCGATCCCGCCTTCTACGGCTTCACCGACGCCGACCAGGAAACCGTGTTCAACATCAGCAACACGTTCTTCGGCAAGGAATCGATGACGCTGCGCGAGCTGCTCAATGCACTGCGCGAAAC
This sequence comes from uncultured Comamonas sp., assembly GCF_964277875.1. Taxonomy (NCBI): domain Bacteria; kingdom Pseudomonadati; phylum Pseudomonadota; class Betaproteobacteria; order Burkholderiales; family Comamonadaceae; genus Comamonas; species uncultured Comamonas sp. The sequence goes on along the minus strand of NZ_CAXYJV010000050.1, from coordinate 89,797 downwards.
CTACTGCGGCACGCTGGGTGCGGAGTACATGTACACCGCCGAGCAGAACCAGAAGCGCTGGTGGCAGCAAAAGCTCGAAACCATTCGCAGCAAGCCCGCCTTCAACGCCGACCAGAAAAAGCGCATTCTCGATCGCCTGACGGCGGCCGAAGGCCTGGAGCGTTTCCTGCATACCAAGTATGTGGGTCAGAAGCGCTTCTCGCTCGAAGGCGGCGAGTCCTTCATCGTTGCGATGGACCAGCTGATCAATGCCGCTGGCCAGACCGGCGTGCAGGAAATCGTCATCGGCATGGCCCACCGTGGCCGTCTGAACGTGCTGGTCAACACCTTGGGCAAGATGCCCAAGGACCTGTTTGCCGAGTTCGACCACACCGCTCCTGAAGAGCTGACCGCGGGCGACGTGAAGTACCACCAGGGCTTCAGCTCCGACGTGTCGACCGTGGGCGGCCCCGTCCACCTGTCGCTGGCCTTCAACCCCTCGCACCTGGAAATCGTCAACCCCGTGGTCGAAGGCTCGGTGCGCTCGCGCATGGACCGCCGCAACGATCCCCAGGGCAAGCAAGTGCTGCCCGTGCTGGTGCACGGTGACGCGGCCTTTGCCGGCCAGGGCGTGAACCAGGAAACGCTGGCACTGTCCGAAACCCGTGGCTACACCACGGGTGGCACGGTGCACATCATCATCAACAACCAGATTGGTTTCACGACCTCCGATCCCCGCGATCTGCGCTCAACCACGTATTGCACGGACATCGTCAAGATGATCGACTCGCCCGTGCTGCACGTGAACGGCGATGATCCGGAAGCGGTGGCGCTGGCGATGCAGATGGCTTTGGACTTCCGCATGGAATTCTCCAAGGATGTCGTGGTCGACATCATCTGCTACCGCAAGCTCGGTCACAACGAGCAGGACACCCCTGCGCTGACCCAGCCGCTGATGTACAAGAAGATTGCCCAGCACCCCGGCACGCGCAAGCTGTATGCCGACAAGCTGGCCACGCAAGGCCTGGGCGAGACCTTGGGCGACGACATGGTCAAGGCCTACCGCGCTGCCATGGATGCGGGCAAGCACACGGTGGATCCGGTGCTGACCAACTTCAAGAGCCAGTACGCCGTGGACTGGAGCCCCTTCCTCAAGCAGAAGTGGACCGACAGTGCCGACACCGCCATTCCAGTGGCCGAGTGGAAGCGTCTGGCCGAGCGTGTCACAACCCTGCCTGACTCGGTGAACCCGCACCAGCTGGTCAAGAAGGTGTACGACGACCGTGCAGCGATGGGCCGTGGTGACATCAACGTCGACTGGGGCATGGGTGAAACCATGGCCTACGCGTCGCTGGTGGCGTCGGGCTACCCCATCCGCCTGTCGGGTGAAGACAGCGGCCGTGGCACCTTTACCCACCGCCACTCGGTCGTGCACGACCAAAAGCGTGAAAAGTGGGACGAAGGCACCTACATCCCACTGCAGAACGTGGCCGACAACCAGGCTCCGTTCACCGTGATCGACTCCATCCTGTCGGAAGAGGCAGTGCTGGGCTTCGAATACGGCTACGCGTCCAACGATCCCAACACCTTGGTGATCTGGGAAGCGCAGTTCGGCGACTTCGCCAACGGCGCCCAAGTGGTGATCGACCAGTTCATCGCCTCCGGTGAAGTCAAGTGGGGCCGTATCAACGGTCTGACTCTGATGCTGCCTCACGGCTACGAAGGCCAGGGCCCTGAGCACAGCTCGGCTCGCCTGGAGCGTTTCATGCAGCTGTCGGCTGACCAGAACATGCAAGTGACCCAGCCCACCACGGCTGCGCAGATCTTCCATTTGCTGCGCCGCCAGATGGTGCGTCCGCTGCGCAAGCCGCTGATCATCATGACCCCCAAGTCGCTGCTGCGTAACAAGGACGCGACTTCGCCCGTGTCGGAATTCACCTCCGGTGGCTTCCAGACGGTGATCGGTGAGCGCGATGAGGCCATCGTCGCCAATGCCGCCAAGGTAAAGCGCGTGATCGCCTGCTCGGGCAAGGTCTACTACGACCTGGTCAAGAAGCGCAGCGAAGAAGGCAGCACCGATGTGGCCATCATCCGCGTCGAGCAGCTCTATCCGTTCCCCCACAAGGCCTTTGCCGCTGAACTGAAAAAGTACAGCGCCGCCAAGGAAGTAATGTGGTGCCAGGACGAGCCGCAAAACCAGGGTGCATGGTTCTTCGTGCAGCACTACATCCACGAGAACATGCTCGACGGCCAAAAGCTGGGCTACTCCGGCCGCGCCGCTTCGGCATCGCCTGCAGTGGGCTATTCGCACCTTCACCAAGAGCAGCAAAAGGCGCTGGTCGAAGGCGCATTCGGCAAGCTCAAAGGCTTTGTGCTGACCAAGTAAGCACGAGTTCAGCATTTAACGAATACAGAAAGAATTGTTATGGCAATCGTAGAAGTCAAAGTCCCACAGCTGTCCGAGTCGGTCGCTGAAGCCACCATGCTCACCTGGAAGAAGAAGGCCGGTGAAGCTGTTGCTGTCGACGAAATCCTGATCGAGATCGAAACCGACAAGGTCGTGCTCGAAGTGCCAGCCCCCGCCGCTGGCGTGCTGACCGAGATCGTGCAAGGCGACGGCGCTACCGTCATCGCTGACCAGCTGATCGCCAAGATCGACACCGAAGCCGTGGCCGGTGCCGCTGCCGCCCCTGCAGCCGCAGCGCCTGCCCCAGCTGCCGCCGCTCCCGCCCCCGCCGCTGCGCCTGCAGCTGCCGGTGGCAACAAGGGCGACGTCGCGATGCCTGCCGCTGCCAAGCTGCTGGCGGACAACAACCTGTCGGTCGGCGCCGTGGCCGGCTCCGGCAAGGATGGCCGCGTCACCAAGGGTGATGTGCTGGCCGCTGTGGCCGGTGGCGTCAAGTCCACTGCTGGCGTGATCCCGACCGGCGCACCGACCAAGTCGCTGCCCCAGGTGGCATCGCCCGCCGCTGCCCAGGACCTGGGCGAGCGTCCAGAGCAGCGCGTGCCGATGAGCCGTCTGCGTGCCCGTATTGCTGAGCGTCTGCTGCAATCGCAGTCGACCAACGCGATCCTGACCACGTTCAACGAAGTGAACATGGCACCGGTGATGGCGCTGCGCAAGAAGTTCCAGGACGACTTCACCAAGGAACACGGCGTCAAGCTGGGCTTCATGTCCTTCTTCGTGAAGGCCGCAGTGCACGCACTGAAAAAGTACCCCGTGCTGAACGCCTCGGTCGATGGCACCGACATCATCTACCACGGCTACTTCGACATCGGTATCGCCGTGGGCTCGCCACGCGGTCTGGTGGTGCCCATCCTGCGCAATGCAGACCAGATGAGCTTCGCCGACATCGAAAAGAAGATCGCCGAGTTCGGCAAGAAGGCTGCTGACGGCAAGCTGGGCATCGAAGACATGACCGGCGGCACGTTCTCCATCTCTAACGGTGGCACCTTCGGCTCGATGATGTCCACCCCCATCATCAACCCGCCCCAATCGGCCATCCTGGGCGTGCACGCGACCAAGGACCGCGCTGTGGTCGAAAACGGCCAGGTGGTGGTGCGTCCGATGAACTACTTCGCGATGTCCTACGACCACCGCATCATCGACGGCCGCGAAGCCGTGCTGGGCCTGGTGGCGATGAAGGATGCGCTGGAAGATCCATCGCGTCTGCTGTTCGACCTGTAATCGGGTCGCCGGGCAGTGATGCTACGTGTTCTGGTGGCTGCAGCGTCCGCACTCGTGCTGGGCGCCTGCGGCACCTTGCCCCGTCCTGCTGCGCAGGATGTGGCCACGCAAAGCTGGAGTGGTGACTACCGCTTCCAGTGGGCAGCAGGCACACAGGCCGCGCGCCGTGGTGTGCCCGCTCCCGCACAGGTTCGCATCCGCCCGATCACATCCGCCAAGGAGGTGCCCGGCGCGAAGGCGGACGGAAATGGCCCGCAATGGGCCATTTCATTTGTCGGTGAGCCGGGAGCGCCGCTGCCGCTCATCCCTTTCAAGGCCAGGGGCTATGAAGAGATGGGCTGGGCCGCGATGCGCGCTGGCGGCAAGATTGTGTGTCTGGAGTCCGGCTCCTTCATGTTCGTCTGCCGCACCCATCCCGGCACCACCTTGACGTTCGGTCGCCAAAACGACGAACAACTGACTACCAAGACGGGCCTCTTCGGTGTGGCATTGCACCAGGGCAGTTTTGAACTAACACCATTGGATTAATCATGAGCAAGCAATTTGATGTCGTCGTGATCGGCGGCGGCCCCGGCGGTTATGTAGCGGCCATCCGTGCAGCCCAGCTGGGCATGCAGGTGGCATGTATCGACGAGTGGAAGAACGCAGCCGGCGGCCCTGCACTGGGCGGCACCTGCACCAACGTCGGTTGCATTCCGTCGAAGGCACTGCTGCAGTCGTCCGAGCATTTCGAGCACGCCAATCTGCATTTTGCGGACCACGGCATCTCGACCGGCAAGGTCAGCATGGATGTGGCCAAGATGATTGCCCGCAAGGATAACGTCGTCAAGCAGAACAACGACGGCATCCAGTACCTGTTCAAGAAGAACAAGGTCACCTTCTTCCACGGCCGTGGCTCCTTCGTGAAGGCCGCCGATGGCGGCTATGAAATCAAGGTCGCGGGCAAGGAAGAGGAATCCATCACCGGCAAGCAGATCATTGTGGCCACCGGCTCCAATGCCCGCGCGCTGCCTGGCGCGCCTTTCGACGAAGACCGCATCCTGTCCAACGATGGCGCACTGCGTCTGGGCGCCGCGCCCAAGAAGCTGGCCCTGATCGGTGCTGGCGTGATCGGCCTGGAAATGGGCTCGGTCTGGCGCCGCCTGGGCACCGAAGTGACGGTGCTCGAAGGCATGGACAAGTTCCTGCCAGCCGTGGACGAGCAAATCGCCAAGGAAGCCAAGAAGTCCTTTGACAAGCAAGGCCTGAAGATCGAGCTGGGCGTCAAGGTCGGCGACATCAAGGCCGACAAGAAGGGTGTGCAGATCAGCTACACCAACGCCAAGGGTGAAGCCCAGCAACTGGACGTGGACCGCCTGATCGTGTCCATCGGCCGCGTGGCCAACACCATTGGTCTGAACCCCGAAGCAGTGGGCCTGGCGCTGGACGAGCGTGGCGCGATTGTCGTCGACGAGAACTGCAAGACCAACCTGCCCGGCGTGTGGGCGGTGGGCGATGTGGTGCGTGGCCCGATGCTGGCCCACAAGGCCGAGGAAGAGGGCGTTGCCGTGGCCGAGCGCATTGCCGGTCAACACGGCCATGTGAACTTTGCGACCATCCCATGGGTGATCTACACCAGCCCTGAAATCGCCTGGGTGGGCCGCACCGAGCAGCAGCTCAAGGCCGACGGCGTCGCCTACAAGGCAGGCACCTTCCCGTTCCTGGCCAATGGCCGCGCACGTGCGCTGGGCGACACCACCGGCATGGTCAAGTTCCTGGCAGATGCCACGACCGACGAAATCCTGGGCGTGCACATGGTTGGCCCGATGGTCTCGGAGCTGATCTCCGAAGCCGTGGTGGCGATGGAGTTCAAGGCATCGAGCGAAGACATCGCCCGCATCTGCCACGCCCACCCATCGCTGTCGGAAGCGACCAAGGAAGCGGCACTGGCCGTGGACAAGCGCACCCTGAACTTCTGATCCTGAAGATTTAGGTGAAAATAGCCTCTGGTGCAGATGGGTTCTGCGCCAGAGGCTATGTCATTTAGAAGACCGTCAACAGGTTCTTAGAGCAACAAGAGATTGAGACACCCATGGGTACAGCGGTAAGAGATGCATACGAGGCCGAACTCAAGGCCAAGGGTTTTCAAAGTGATCCGGCACAGATGCGTGCGGTGGAGGCCTTGCAGCGCTGTGCCGATGCCTGGGAGCAGTACAAGAACAAGCGCTCGAACCCGATCAAGAAGCTGATCAACCACCCCGACATTCCGCGCGGGGTCTACATGTACGGCGGGGTGGGGCGCGGCAAGAGCTTCATCATGGATTGCTTTTTCAATGCCGTGCCACTGCGCCGCAAGGTGCGTCTGCATTTCCATGAGTTCATGCGCGAGGTGCAGCGCGAGCTGACCTTGCTCAAGGGCACGCAGGACCCGCTCGATGTGCTGGGCGCCAGGATCGCCAAGAAGTACAAGCTCATCTGCTTTGATGAGTTCCATGTGGCGGACATCACCGATGCGATGATCCTCTACCGCTTGCTGTTGGCGCTGTTCAACAACGGCGTGGGCTTTGTCACCACCTCCAACTTCACGCCCGATGGCCTCTACCCCGACGGCCTGCACCGCGACCGCATCCTGCCGGCCATCGATCTGCTCAACGAGCGCATGGATGTGATCAACGTCGACAATGGCACGGACTACCGCCGCCGCGCACTGGAGCTGGCCCAGCTCTACCATTGCCCGCTGGGGCCCGAGGCCGATGCGGCGATGGAGCAGACCTTTGGCCAGCTCGCCGAAGTGCCCGACGAGAAGCCGGTGTTCAAGATTGAGTCGCGCGAGCTCAAGCCGCGCCGGCGTGCGGGCGGCGTGATCTGGTTCGATTTCCATGAGCTCTGCGTCAATCCGCGCTCGCAGAACGACTACCTGGAGCTGGCCACCCAGTTCCACACCGTGCTGCTGTCCAATGTGCCGCAGATGTTCGTCAACATGGCCTCGCCCGCCCGCCGCTTCACCTGGCTGGTCGATGTGCTCTATGACCGCCGGGTCAAGCTCATCATGTCGGCGGCGGTGCCACCGGAGCAGCTCTACACCGAAGGGCCGCTGTCCCATGAGTTTCCGCGCACCGTCTCGCGCCTCAACGAGATGCAGTCGCAGGAGTATTTGTCGCTGGAGCGGCGCGTGGTCGACACCGCGCTGACCTGACAGGAGAGGGCACCATGCCTCGTTTGAACACCCTGACTTTGTTGCTGCTGCTGACTGCCGGCAGCCTGGCCCATGCGGCCTCCGGCAAGACCTCGAATGCGCAGGAGCGCACGCAGGCGCGGGCCCAGATTTCGCAGGAGCGCAAGGACAGCGAAGCGCGTCTGGCCAACAATGAAAAGATCTGCTACCAGCACTTTGCGGTGACGGACTGCCTGCAGAAGGTGCGCAGCCAGTACAACACCGAAGAGCGCGCGCTGCGCCAGCGCGAGCTCGCCATCAACGCGCAGGAGCGCGAAGAGAAAACCGCCAACCAGCGTGCTTCGCGTGCGTCCAAGCAAAACGATTTTGAGCGCAAGCACCCCACACTGGATGGTGGTGCGCTGAATCAGCCCGATCTGGAACAGCGCCAGAAGGAGCATGACGAGCAGGCGGCCCAGCGCAGCAGCCATGCGCCCAAGCGCAATGCCGAGAGTATGGCCGAGCAGCAGCAGCGCCGCGAGCAGGACGCTGCCCGCCGCGCTACCAGCCAGGCGGGCAAGCTCGACAGCAAGCAGCGCGCGCAGCAGCGCCAGAATGCAGAGCGCCCCGACAACATCAGTCAAGCCCAAGAAGAATACGATGCCAAGCAGCAGGCCGCGCAGCGGCGGCTGGAGGCCCATGAAAAACGCATGAAGGAGCACGAGGGCAAGCGCAAGGCGGCTCCTCTGCCCGTGCCCCAGTAAACCGCAGCGCAGGGCCCGGTACGGGCTGCGCCTCTGGTAACGACCAAACCCTATAATGGAAGATTCGCGCCTGCACCGCTTCAACGGAAGCCGGGCAGGCGCCACCACCGCTTCACACCATGAGTACACCCACTTTTTCCGTCGCTGAGATCCGCAAGACCTTTCTGGACTTTTTCGCGTCCAAGGGGCACACCATTGTTCCGTCCAGCCCGCTGGTGCCGGGCAACGATCCCACGCTGATGTTCACCAACTCCGGCATGGTGCAGTTCAAGGATGTATTCCTGGGCACCGACAAGCGCCCCTACACCCGGGCGACCAGCGTGCAGACCTGCCTGCGCGCCGGTGGCAAGCACAACGACCTGGAAAACGTGGGCTATACCGCGCGCCACCACACCTTCTTCGAAATGCTGGGCAACTGGTCGTTTGGCGACTACTTCAAGCGCGAATCGCTGAAGTGGGCCTGGGAGCTGCTGACCGAGGTCTACAAGCTGCCGGCCGAGAAGCTGCTGGCCACCGTCTACGAAGAGGACGACGAGGCCTACGACATCTGGACCCAGGAAATCGGTCTGCCCCCCGAGCGCGTGATCCGCATCGGTGACAACAAGGGTGGCCGCTACAAGAGCGACAACTTCTGGATGATGGCCGACACCGGCCCTTGCGGCCCTTGCTCGGAGATCTTCTACGACCACGGCCCGCACATTGCCGGCGGCCCTCCCGGCTCGCCCGATGAAGACGGTGACCGTTTCATCGAAATCTGGAACAACGTGTTCATGCAGTTCGACATGGCCGAAGACGGCTCGGTCAAGCCGCTGCCCGCCCCTTGCGTCGATACCGGCATGGGCCTGGAGCGCCTGGCCGCCATCTTGCAGCACGTGCACAGCAACTACGAGATCGACCTGTTCCAGGCACTGATCAAGGCCGCTGCACGCGAGACCCATATCGACGATCTGGAAACCCCATCGCTGAAGGTCATCGCCGACCACATCCGCGCGACCGCGTTCCTGGTGGCCGATGGCGTGATCCCGTCGAACGAAGGCCGCGGCTATGTGCAGCGCCGCATCATCCGCCGCGCGATCCGCCACGGCTACAAGCTGGGCCAGAAGACGCCGTTCTTCCACAAGCTGGTCAAGGACCTGGTCGCCGTCATGGGCGATGCCTACCCGAAGATCCGCGAGCAGGAAGCACGTATCACCGAGGTGCTCAAGGTCGAGGAAGAGCGCTTCTTCGAGACCCTGGCCAATGGCATGGACATCCTGGACAGCGCGCTGGCCGGTGGCGCCAAGGTGCTGCCCGGTGATGTGGCCTTCAAGCTGCACGACACCTACGGCTTCCCGCTGGACCTGTCCAACGACGTGGCGCGCGAACGCGGCCTGAGCGTGGACGAGGCAGGCTTCCATGCAGCGATGGAGCAGCAAAAGAGCCAGGCCCGCGCAGCGGGCAAGTTCAAGATGGACCGCGCGCTCGAATACACCGGTGCCGCCAATGCCTTCACCGGCTACACGCAGCTGAGCGAGCCCGCCAAGGTGGTGGCGCTGTATGTCGATGGCAGCAGCGTCAACGCGATCGAAGCGGGCCAGACGGCCGTGGTGGTGCTGGACACCACCCCGTTCTACGCCGAATCGGGTGGCCAGGTGGGCGACCAGGGCGTGATCTCGGCCGGCGCGAACCGCTTTGTCGTGGAAGACACGCTGAAGATCAAGGCCGATGTGTATGGCCACCATGGCCAGCTGGCTGCGGGCAGCCTCAAGGTGGGCGATGCGGTGCAAGCCGAGGTGGACACCGCCTTGCGCGCCGCCACCATGCGCAACCACTCGGTCACCCACATCATGCACAAGGCGCTGCGTGAAGTGCTGGGCGACCATGTGCAGCAAAAGGGCAGCCTGGTCAACGCAGAACGCACCCGTTTTGACTTTGCGCACAACAGCCCGGTGACCGATGCGCAAAAGCGCGAGATCGAAAAGCGCGTGAATGCCGAGATCCTGGCGAACACTGAAACCGGCGCGCGCGTGATGGACATCGAGAGCGCGCAGAAGACCGGCGCAATGATGCTGTTTGGCGAAAAGTACGGCGAGACCGTGCGCGTGCTGGACATTGGTTCGAGCCGTGAACTCTGCGGCGGCACCCATGTGCAGCGCACCGGCGACATTGGCCTGTTCAAGGTCGTCGCCGAAGGCGGCGTGGCCGCTGGCGTGCGCCGTATTGAGGCGGTAACTGGCGAGAACGCGCTGGCCTACCTGCAGTCGCTGGAATCGACCGTGGACGAAGCCGCCGCCACGTTGAAGGCGCCTGTGGCCGAGCTGAACCACCGCATCGGTGGCGCGCTCGACCAGATCAAGGCGCTGGAGAAGGAGCTGGCGCAGCTCAAGGGCAAGCTGGCTTCGAGCCAGGGCGATGAGCTGGCCGGCCAGGCGGTGGACGTCAAGGGCATCAAGGTGCTGGCTGCCACCCTGGATGGCGCCGATGCCAAGGCGCTGCGCGACACGATGGACAAGCTCAAGGACAAGCTGGGCACCGCCGCCATCGTGTTGGCGGCTGTAGACGGCGACAAGGTGCAGCTGGCCGCAGGCGTGACCAAGGACAGCATTGGCAAGGTCAAGGCCGGTGAGCTGGTGAACTTTGTGGCCCAGCAAGTGGGCGGCAAGGGCGGCGGCAAGCCAGACATGGCGATGGCTGGCGGCACCAACCCAGCGGGCCTGGCGCAAGCGCTGGCGGGCGTTCAGGCCTGGGTGGCCGAGCGGGTCTGATCGCGCTTCAACCCGCTTCGCACTCCCCAACGAGCCTCCTGCAGTGCAGGGGGCTTTTTTGCGTCTGCACGGCAGCCATCCCTTCGCCACTCTGACTATTTCGCATGGCGGTACGTAGTCGCACTTAACGAAATTGACCTGCCCGCGTGAGAAGATCGCCGCGCTTTGAATTTAACGAGAGACAGAAAGGTGACTATGTCGGTGCAATTGGAAGAGAGCCGTTCGGCGCGGTTTGCGATGCGGTGTGCGGCTTGGGCCGAGAAGTGGTTTCCCGATTCCTGGGTGTTTGCGGTCGTGGGTATTGCGATCGTGGTGCTGGCTGCGCTGGCCATCGGTGTGCCGGTGCAGGAGACCAGCAAGGCCTTTGGCAAGGGTTTTTGGAGCCTGATCCCGTTCACGATGCAGATGGCATTTGTGGTGATTGGCGGCTATGTGGTGGCCAGCTCCAAGCCTGCATCGCGGCTGATTGAAGCGCTGGCCAAGGTGCCGGGCAATGGCCGCAGCGCGGTGGCCTGGGTGGCACTGATCTCGATGGTCGCCTCGCTGCTCAACTGGGGCTTGAGCCTGGTGTTTGGTGGCCTGCTGGTCAAGGCACTGGCCCGCCGCACCGATCTGAAAATGGACTACCGCGCCGCTGGTGCCGCTGCCTACCTGGGCCTGGGCGCTGTCTGGGCGCTGGGCATTTCCTCGTCGGCAGCGCAGCTGCAGGCCAATCCGGCCAGCCTGCCGCCATCCATCCTCGCGATCACCGGTGTGATCCCGTTCACCGAGACGATTTTTCTGTGGCAATCGGGCGTGATGCTGCTGGCCCTGGTGCTGATCTCGCTGGTGATTGCCTACGTGACGGCGCCCGGCGCTGCCAACGCCAAGGATGCCGCCGCCTGCCAGGTGGACATCAGCGCCGAAGCGCAACCGGTGAGCAAGCCCACCCGCCCGGGTGAATGGCTGGAGCACAGCCCGATCCTGATCATTTTTCTGGTGCTGCTGGCGGTCGGCTGGATGGTGGAAGAGTTCTCCAGCAAGCCGGCGATTCAGGCCATCTCCGGCCTCAACACCTACAACCTGATTTTTCTGATGGTGGGTGCCTTGCTGCACTGGCGCCCGCGCAGCTTTCTGGATGCGGTGGCGCGCGCCGTGCCGACCACCACCGGCGTGCTGATCCAGTTCCCGCTGTATGGCTCCATTGCCGCGATCATGACCGAGGTCAAGGGCGTGGATGGCCATACGATTGCGCACTACATCTCGACCTTCTTCACCCAGATCGCCACGCATGACACCTATGCGCTGCTGATGGGCGTCTACTCGGCCATCCTGGGCTTCTTCATCCCCTCGGGCGGCGGCAAGTGGATCATCGAGGCACCGTATGTGATGCAGGTGGCCAACGACCTGCAGTACCACCTGGGCTGGGCCGTGCAGATTTACAACGCCGCCGAAGCCTTGCCCAATCTGATCAACCCCTTCTACATGCTGCCGCTGTTGGGCGTGCTGGGTCTCAAGGCACGCGATCTGATCGGCTTCACCTTTGTGCAGCTGCTGGTGCATATCCCGGTGGTGCTGTTCCTGCTGTGGTTCCTGGGCCAGACGCTGGCCTATATTCCGCCGGTGATGCCCTGAGCATTGTTGGGTGACAAACCACCGTGACCCAGGCGAGCTGCGGCTCGCCTTTTTTGCTGGCTTGGCTTACAAAACCGCCGCTGATTTCGGGTTAACCTTGGCCCCCATCGACGACAACAACGAGGAGAGAGCAATGGCGACAACGACATGGAGCGGCGCCGCGCTGGGCGCGTTGGCACTGGCATTGGCGGCCATCGCCCCTGCGGCGCAGGCGCAATACGGGCGCGATGGTGAGGTGACCTGCGAGAGCCAGGACGGACGCACGCGCGAATGCCGCACTCCCTTCCGCGACCCGGTGGTGAGCGAGACCTTGTCGAGCGCCTCCTGCGTGGAAGGCCGCAGCTGGGGCCACCGTGGCGGAGGCGTGGTCTGGGTGACCGACGGCTGCCGCGCCCGTTTTGCAGACGGCCGAGGGGGTGGCGGCTGGAGTGGCGGTGGCTGGGGAGGCGGCGGCAGCAACCAGCTGGTGCGCTGCGAAAGCAATGACGGCCGCATGCGCGAGTGCGCGATTCCACGTGGCACCCGGGTCGAGGTCGCCCGCCAGCTCTCGGATTCGCGCTGCGATGAGGGCCGCAGCTGGGGCCAGAGCGGTGATTCGGTCTGGGTCAGCCGTGGCTGCCGCGCCGACTTTGCAATCAGCAGCGGCTACGGTAGTGGCCGGCCCAATCCCGGCTATGGCCAGGGCCGTGAGCTGACCTGCAGCAGCGATGACCGCCGCGACAACAGCTGCGAGTGGAATGCGCGCTGGGGCCGCCCGGTGCTGCTGGAGCAGCTGTCCAGCGACAGCTGCCGCGAAGGCTACACCTGGGGCTATGACGACCGCGCGCGCCGCATCTGGGTCACGCGCGGTTGCCGTGGCCGTTTTGGCAGCCGCTGAGCCAGGCCAACGATGACGAAGCGGTCAGCGTCAGCTGGCCGCTTTTTTCATCGCGTCATCCATCGGCTGCAGCACCAGCAGCGCCCGAAAATCATTCACATTGGTGTGGGTCGGGCCGGTCACCACCAGGTCGCCCAGCGGGCCAAAAAAGCCATAGCTGTCATTGCGGTCCTGGTAGGCGGCGGGTTTGAGCTGCAGCGCAGCGGCCCGGGCCAGCGTGTCCGGCGTCACCACTGCGCCGGCATTGTCTTCCACTCCATCAATGCCATCGGTATCAGCGGCCAGCGCCCATACGCCGGGCACGGCCTGCAGCGCCTGGGCCAGGCCCAGGCAGAACTCGCCCGCACGGCCGCCCCGGCCCCGCGCGGCGCCGTCGGCCGGTTTGCGCACTGTCACCGTGGTCTCACCGCCAGACAGAATCACACAGGGCCGGGCAAAGGGCTGGCCATGCAAGGCCACGGCACGGGCCAGCGCCGCATGCACCTTGGCCACCTCGCCCGATTCACCCTCCATCTCGTCGCTGAGCACATGGCAGGCGATGCCGGCATCGCGTGCGGCAGCGGCCGCTGCCTGCAAGGACTGCTGCGGCGTGGCGATCAGTTGCACCTGGTGGCCGGCAAAGCGCGGGTCGCCGGGCTTGGGGGTTTCCAGCGCGCCGCTGTGCAGCGCTGCACGCACAGGCTCGGGTAGCGCAATCGCATAGCGCTCCAAAATCGCCAGCGCATCGGCGCAGCTGCTGGGGTCGGGCACCGTGGGGCCGCTGGCGATGATGGCGGGCGAATCACCAGGCACATCGCTGATCAGCAGGCTGACCACCTGCGCCGGGTGGCAGGCGGCACCCAGGCGCCCGCCCTTGATGCGCGAGAGGTGCTTGCGCACGCAGTTCATCTCGCCAATATGGGCGCCGCTCTCCAGCAGCTCCCGGTTGATGCGCTGCTTGTCGGCCAGGCTGAGACCTTCGGCCGGCAAGGTCAGCAGCGCGGAGCCGCCGCCCGAGATCAGGCAGACCACCAGGTCATCGGCGCTCAGCCCCTCAGTCAGCGCCAGCATGCGCTCTGCCGCAAGCAGGCCGGCGGCATCGGGCACGGGGTGGGCGGCTTCCACCACCTCGATGCGCTGGGCCAGGCCCGGCGGGCGCGGCGGAATATGCCCGTAGCGGGTAACAACCAGGCCCGACAGCGGCGCCTGCAGGGGCCAGAGCTGCTCCATCGCCTGCGCCATTGCCGCGCCCGCCTTGCCCGCGCCAATCACCAGGGTGCGGCCCTTGGGCACTGCGGGCAAATGCTGGCGCAGGCCTTCGAGCGGCAGTGCATCGCGCACCGCCACCTGGTACAGATACTGCAGGAAGGGCAGGGGATGCAGATGGGGATCGGGCACAGGCTGGGCGCCATCGCTGCCATGGATATCGATCACGTGGGCCGCAAAGGCTGCGGAGGGGGTAGAGGTCATGGGCTGGGAGCGTCGCTGAGTGAGCCGTTTTGCGAAGGCGCGGCTGGTCGCCCTTGCGCAGGATTGTCGCTGTGCCCCCGGGGTATGGGCAAGCAGCGATAATGCTGCCCTATGTCATCCCCCAAAGTGTTGTTCGGCTTCCATGCCGTTGGTGTGCGCATGAAGACTGCGCCCAAATCGATCATCGAAGTCTATTTCGAGTCCACGCGCCGCGATGCGCGCATGCGCCAGTTCCTTGAGCGCGCCAAAGAGGCGGGGGTGCGGCTGATCGAAGCGGATGCCCCACGCATCGCGAAGCTGGCAGGCTCGCATGGCCACCAGGGCGTGGCTGCCCGCGTCGAAGAGATCAAGGACACCCGCACCTTGGATGAGCTGCTCGACGACCTGGAAGAAGCCGGCGTCACCTCGCCGCTGCTGCTGGTGCTGGACGGCGTGACCGACCCGCACAACCTGGGTGCCTGCCTGCGCGTGGCCGATGGTGCCGGCGCCCATGCAGTGATTGCGCCCAAGGACCATGCCGTGGGCATCAACGCCACGGTGGCCAAGGTGGCCAGTGGTGCCGCCGAGACGGTGCCGTATTTCATGGTGACCAACCTGGCGCGTACCTTGAAGGAGCTCAAGGAGCGCAATGTCTGGATCATTGGCACCAGCGACGACGCCCCCAACACCTTGTACCAGGTGGACCTGAAGGGCCCCGTGGCCCTGGTGCTGGGCGCCGAGGGCGACGGCATGCGCCAGCTCACGCGCAAAACCTGTGATGAGCTGATCGGCATCCCGATGATGGGGGCCGTCTCCAGCCTCAACGTGTCGGTGGCCAGCGGCGTTTGCCTGTACGAAGCGCTGCGCCAGCGCACGCCTGCCAAGGCAGGTTAACAACCCCTTCCCACTGCGCAGCGTCCCAGGCGCTGCGCCATAAAAAAAAGGCTGAACCCCATCGGGCTCAGCCTTTTACTTTTATGGGGGCCGACTTAGTCGTCCAGCTTTTCACGCAGCACCACACCGGTTTCGGGGTGGATCTTCAGCTCCACGCGGAAACCCTGGGCATTGATCGCATCGGCTTCCCAGATGCCGTCATCGAGCTCCAGGTCGCGGATATGGGTATAGCCCGCCTGGGTCAGCAGCTGGTGGATTTGCGCTGCGCTCAGCATGGCGCTGCCCGCACCGGCACCCGGGTTGGGGGCAGGCTGGCCGGGCTGGGACAGCACCTCCAGGCTCACCGGGTGCAGCACCAGCTTTTGCTTGATGCCATTGGCGCCGCGCACCTTGGCTTCCCAGAAGCCATCGTCAAACTCCACTTCCTTGATCTGGCCGTAACCCATGGCCTGCAGCTTGGCAGCAACCTGGCTGGCGCCCGGGTAGGTGCTGCCCAGCTCGGCCTTGCGGATGGCCAGCAGGCTGCCGTCAGCATCGTTCACCAGCACATAGGCGCGGTTGCCGTCCTGCTGGGTGGCCTTCGCGGTCCAGTAACCGTATTGCTTTTCCAGGTCCTGGGGGGCAACCAGACCGCTGGCGGTGATGCTGTTGAGCACTTCCTGGGCGTTGTAGGCCTGGGCTGCAAACGGCAGGCTGGCAGCGACGCTGGCGGCACCCAGGATCCAGGCAATGGTGGTCTTCTTCATGGTTCAATCCCTTCAATGTGTTGGCATGCAAACCAGCAGGTGGCTGGTTCGTCATGGCCTGAAGTATTGAAAAACGGCCCTAAACGCCGTGTGAAGCGGCTGTTCATGGTCTGTTTAATCGCGCTTGTCATAATGCCAGCCATGGCGCAAATTCCACCCCGCTTTTCTTGCATCGCTGCCTGGTCGCTGGCCGGCAGCTTGCTGCTGGGCGGCGCCAGCCAGGCCGCCGAGCATGATGCCGTGCGTGCGGCGGTAGCCACCGGCCAGTACAAGCCCCTGTCGGCCATCCTGAGCGATATTGCCGCCAGTCAGGCCGGCCGCGTGGTGGATGTCGAGACCAAGCGCGGCCCCAAGGGCGAGCTGCGCTACGAGATCAAGCTGGTGGACCACCAGGGCCTCAAGCAAGAGCTGCTGATCGACGCGGCCAGCGGCCAGACCGTGCAGCAAGTTGCCAAGGACCGCTCGCAGGCACTGGGCATGCTGGAGCTGGCCCAGTACCTGGCCAAACTGGCCCAGCAGCATACCAGCCGCATCACCGATGTGGAGTTCGAGCGCGATAGCCAGGGCCGGGGCGTCTATGAAATCAAGCTCAGCGCGGACCAGCAGGGCTACCGCAAGCTGGTGATGGATGCGGCCACTGGCCAGGTGCTGCCATCGGCCCAGGCCAAGGCCCGCAACCCGGCGCCGCTCAAGCGGGTGGACGAGGTATTGCACGCGCTGGCGCCCCGGTTTTCCGGCCAGGTGCTGGAGGTGGAGCTGGAGCATGACGAGAGCCAGGGCTCTTATTACGACATCGAGTTGCTGCAGGGCAACGGCAACACCTTGAAGCTCAAGGTAGACGCTCGCAGCCTGCAGGTGCTCAAGCAAAAAATAGAGGATTGACGGCGGATGCGCATTCTGGTCGTGGAAGACGATGCCGAACTGGCGGCACAGATGGAGCAGGCGCTGGTGCGTGCTGGCTTTTCGGTCGATGTGGAGGCCGATGGCGATGCCGCATCCTTTGCCGGCAGCACCGAGCAATACGATGCAGCCGTGCTGGACCTGGGCCTGCCCCAGCGCGATGGTTTGACGGTGTTGCGCGATTGGCGCGAGGCGGGCTGCCAGTGGCCCGTGCTGATCCTGACCGCCCGCAACCGCTGGAGCGACAAGGTGGCGGGATTTGGTGCGGGCGCCGATGACTACCTGACCAAGCCCTTCATGCTCGATGAGGTCGTGCTGCGCCTGCGCGCCATGCTGCGCCGCACCTCGGGCAGTGCTGCCACGGTACTGCGGGCGGGCTGCCTGGAGTACGACGTGACGGCCGGCCGCTTCTTGCAGGACGGCCAGAGTCTGCAACTGACGGCGCAGGAGCACAAGATTCTGGCCTATCTGATGCACCACCCCAACCGGGTGCTGACGCGCACCGAGATCAGCGAGCATGTCTATGCCCGCGATCTGGACCCGGACTCCAACACCATCGACGTGCTGATCGGCCGCATACGGCGCAAGCTGCGCCAGTCCGATCTGCTGGTAACCGAGCGCGGGCAGGGCTTTCGCCTGAACGCGCCCAGCTAGCGCTGCCGATGCCCAGCACCATGGTCTTGCCTCTCAGCCCTGCCTCCCGGCGCCCGCATGTGCGGCGCTGGTCGCTCGCTGCGCGCATGGCTGCGTTGGTCATCGTGCCCAGCCTGCTGGTGATGGTGCTGGGCGGCTGGTGGCTGCGCTACGAGGTGCATGCCAGCCTGCTGGGCAGCATGTCGCGCACCTTGGAAGAGAAATCCGAGCGCATCAACGCCCGCCTGGCGTTGCTGCCCGATGGCAAGGTGCAGGAGGCGGCCGGCGGCAGTGACGAGTTCAGTGCCATTTTCTCAGGCTGGTACTGGCAGCTGCAGGGCCAGGCACCGGCGCAGTTGCGCACGGCGGCTGCACCGGTAGTGCTGGCCCGCTCACGATCGCTGTGGGACCAGCCGGACCTGGTGGTGGAGCAGGGCGGGCTGTGGGGCAGCGAACGCCTGCAGCTGGCGACCGGCCCACAGCGGGAGGCGCTGTTGGTGCAGCATTTTCCGGTGGCACCCGGCGCAGGCGCAGCGCCGATGTATTTGCAGGTCTTTGGTCCCGCGCAGCCGTTGATGGCCAGCTTGCGCCGCATCGACCAGATCCTCGGGGTCACCGGCGCGGTACTGCTGTTGCTGATTGGCGCGCTGGTCTGGCTGCAGCTGCGCGTGGGCCTGGCCCCGCTCAAGCGCCTGGTCGATGTGATTGCCGGCCTGGGCAAGCCGTTGCCAGGGGCGCCGTCTGCCACCGAGCAGATTGCCCAGTTGCCGCTGGGCACGGACTTGCAGCCCTTGCAGCAGGAGTTGGCGGCCTTGCTGGCACGCAACACCCAGGTGGTGGAGCGCTCGCGCTCGCACGCGGCCGATCTGAACCATGCGCTGAAAAAACCTTTATCGCTGCTGATGGCCCATGCCGGCAGCCGCGCAACCGTACCAGCGCAGCTGGTGCAGCAGCAGACCACGGCGATGGCGCGGCTGATTGACCGCTACCAGGCCCGTACCTTCAGCGATGCGACCTTGGTACATGGCGCAAGCGCGGGCTTGCCGATCGATGTGCTGGCCTGCGCGCGGCAGATGCTGGCGATGCTGCGCCAGCTGCACCAGGCCAGCGGCCTGGACTGGCAGCTGGTGGAAGCGGGCAACGCCTTGTGGTGGCGGGGTGAGCGCGCCGATCTGGAAGAGTTGCTGGGCAACCTGCTGGACAACGCCGGCAAGTGGGCTGCCTCCCAGGTGCGGCTGACGGTGCAGGGCAACGCCACCCAGGGCCTGGTGCTGCAGGTAGAGGACGATGGACCGGGCATGACGGGCGCACAGATGCAGGCGGCCGGTGCGCGGGGCAAGCGCTTTGACGAGACGGTCGCAGGCACGGGCCTGGGCCTGGCGATTGCGCAGCAGATTGTGCACGGCTATGAGGGCCAGCTGCAGCTGCGCAAGAGCGAGGCCTTGAAAGGGCTGCTGGTGCGGGCCGAGATGGCCGGGGTTTTGGGCTGACGGCGCTCAGCCCGGCTTGGCTTGGCCGGGGCCGGGGCTATCAGGTCCCCAGCTGCACGACCGGTGTAAAGCCGCCAAAAATCATGCGCTTGGCATCGAACGGCATGTTCGCCGGTTGCATGTCGGCCAGACGCGGGTCGGCCATCACCGCGGCATTGATGCGGTCGCGCTCGGCGCGTGAGGTGTAGACGATCCAGGAAAAGCAGGCAACCTCATCAGGCTGCAGCTTGACGGCCATCGGGAACGAGGTGACTTCGCCATCGGGCACATCGTCGCCCACACATTCCCAGTACTGCAGCGCGCCATGTTCCATCCAGACTTTGCCGGCTGCCTCGGCCATGGCACGGTAGGCCTCAAGATTAGCGCGGGGGACGGGTAATACAAATCCATCGACATAGGGCATGGTGGTCTCCTGGGCGCTCAACGGCGCCGTTTTATCTGCAGGCGCTACATGGCAGCGATCACGCCGTGGCTACAGCGTGGCAGCCAGGGCCACCAGCTGGTCGGTGGCCAGGCCCCAACCGGTGTGAAAGCCCATGGCCTCATGCTGCTTGCGGGTCTCTTCGCTCCAGTGCCGCACGGTAGCGGTGTAGCGGGTCTGGCCGCCATCGGGCTCAAACTCGATGATGGCGGTCATGAAAGGTTTGGTACTGGGCACCCAGCCAGCGGTGTAGGCATCGGTAAAGACCAGCCTGCGGTCCGGCACCACCTCCAGGTACACGCCGGCATTGGGGTACTCGTTGCCTTGCGGGTCGCACATGACGATCTGGCTGCCGCCGCCGACGCGCACATCGATGTCGGCGCTGGCAATCGTCCAGGGTTTGGGTACAAACCATTGGCTAAGCAGTGCAGGCTCGGTCCAGCAGCGGTAGAGGGTGGCGGCGGGGGCGTTGATCAGGCGGCTGAGTACCAGATCATGGAGATGGGGCTGTACAGACATGGGGGGTGGCTCGGTTCGGTGGTTGGGCCTCAGACAGCGGGATCAGGCAGCGGGCTGCGTTTGGACGTTCACCATCCACGGCGTGCCAAAACGGTCGGTCACCATGCCAAAGCCCGGTGACCAGAAGGTGGCGGAGAAGGGCATCGCGACCTGGCCACCGTCCGCCAGGCCGTTGAAGATGCGCTGGCCATCGGCTGCGGAATCCACACCGATGGACACCCACATGCCCTGGGGTTTGACATAGCCGCCACCACAGGTCTCGGGACCGCCGCCTGGCACTGCAGGCATCGTGTCCGAGGCCATGATGGCCTGGCTGCCCACCTGCAGATGCGCGTGCATCAGCCGGGATTGCGCTTCAGGCGGAAGCGGCGGCATGCCCTCGCTGGGCGGCATGTCGCTAAAGCGCATCTGGTGCATGATCTGGCCGCCAAACAGCTGGGCGTAAAAAGCCATGGCCTCGGCACAATGGCCATCGAAGTTCAGATAGGGGATGAATTGCATCTGTGTCTCCTTGTTATGGTCAGCCATTCTGGGCGCCCGCGCGGGTATCTGTCCATCACCAAATGGCAGCGGCCGTTTCAGAATGTAAGTCGCGTTGCGGTGGCAGCCAACACCAAGCCGCAGTGCGGCGGCAGTGCTTGCGGCTTGCCGTATGCTGGGCACTCCGTGTTTGACTTGGCATATATGACTTTTGACTCCTTGCATGCGCCCGCAGGCCCGCCTCTTGCTGATACAGAAATTGCCAGCCTGCGACAGCGCTTGCAAAACGCGCGGCATGTGCTGGTGCTGACGGGCGCGGGGGCAAGTGCCGAGTCGGGTGTTCCCACGTTTCGGGATGCGCAGACGGGCTACTGGGCCCAGTTCAGACCGGAGGAGATGGCCAGCGAGGCGGGTTTTCTGGCCCATCCGCAGCGGGTCTGGGACTGGTACCAGTACCGCCGTGATCTCATCGGCCGGGTGATGCCCAATGCCGGCCATGTGGCGCTGGCGCAATGGCAGGCGCGCCATCCTGATCGGATGACCCTGGTCACACAGAATGTGGATGGCCTGCACCAACGTGCCGGCAGCAGGCCGGTGCTGTGCCTGCACGGCAACCTGATGGACAACCGCTGGCTGCTGCCGCCCAAGGCCTGTTGCGATGCCCGTTTCACCGAAGGCGATGCGCCGCCCCAGTGCCCTGGTTGCGGCAACTACCTGCGCCCGGGTGTCGTCTGGTTTGGCGAAGCTCTGCCACAGGCCGAGCTGCAGCAGGCGCAAGATGCGGCCAAGGGCTGTGACCTGATGCTGGTGATTGGCACCTCTGGCCATGTGTACCCTGCGGCTGGCCTGGCCCATATTGCGGCCCGCGGTGGCGCCCATGTGGTGGTCATCAACCCCGAGCCCACCGAACTGGACAGCGTGGCTGACCAGTGCTGGCGCCAGCCTTCGGCGCAGATTTTGCCGGCTCTGCTGGCCTAGCCTGTCTAGCCCAGGGGCTTCAAGCCTCGGCGCTGGCGGCGTTGAGCGTGGCCATGGCATCGGCATCCAGCTGCAACTGGCTGGCGCGGATCAGCGACTGCAGCTGCTCCAGGTTGCTGGCACTGGCAATCGGCGATGCAATGGCCGGCTGGCGCATGACCCAGGCCACAGCCACTTCGCCCATCGGTGCAGCGACACGGGCGCTGACCTGTTCCAGCGCAGCCAGAATGCGCAGACCCCGGTCGTTGAGGTAGAGCTGGGTGGTCTTGGCGCCGCGCGGGCTTTTGCTGGCATCTTCGGCCTTGCGGTATTTGCCGGTCAAAAAGCCGGCGGCCAGGCTGTAGAAATTGATGACGCCTACGCCATGCGCAACGCACAGCGGCTGCAGCTCTTTCTCGAACACGGCACGGTCGTAGAGGTTGTAGAGCGGCTGCAGACTCTCATAGCGGGCCAGACCATGCTGTTCGCTGGTCTGCAGCGCCTCTGCCAGCCGTGCAGCGCTGTAGTTGCTGGCACCTACCGCCCGCACCTTGCCTTCGGCGATCAGCTCGCCAAAGGTGCCCATCACATCGGCCAGCGGCACCTGCGCGTCGTCGTCATGCGATTGGTAGAGGTCGATGTAGTCGGTCTGCAGGCGCTGCAGTGAGGCATCGACCGCCTGGCGAATGTACTCCGGGCGCAGGCCGACCTTGCCATCGCCCATGTCCTTGCCGACCTTGGTCGCCAGCACCACTTGCGCGCGTTTGCCCGAGCTGCGCAGCCATTTGCCCAGCACGCGTTCGGACTCGCCACCGCTGTGGCCTGGCGCCCAGCGCGAGTACACGTCAGCGGTATCGACAAAGTTCATGCCGGCATCCAGCCAGGCGTCCAGCAGCCTGAAACTGGTGGCCTCGTCGGCCGTCCAGCCAAATACATTGCCACCCAGGCACAGAGAAGAGACCTGCAGCGGGGATCGACCGAGAGGGCGCAGTGGTGTTGTCATGGTTTTAAGAGGCGTAGCTACCCAGCAGGGCGGAGCAGACATTATGCGGCGCGGGCAGCGGGCCCGGCCACCCTTTGATGCAGCGCAAACCCCGCGCAACCACTGCAGGGCGCTGCCGCGCAACCGGTGCGCGTCCGTTTGCCGGGGCATGCGTTTTAGAGTAAGTTATGCATGGAACAACTAAAAGGAGTGACACTATGTTCAAACATATTCTGGTGCCGGTCGATGGGTCTGCCACCTCCATGCTCGCAGTCAACAAGGCCGCCGGTCTTGCCAAGGCCTTTGGCAGCCAGGTCACTGCGGTGTATGTAATCGATCCCTATCCCTTCACCGGCGTGGGTGCTGATTTTGCCTACGGCCAGGCGCAGTACCTGTCGGCCGCCACGGCCGATGCGCACACCGCGCTCGACGCCGTCAAATCTGCGATGGAGCAAGCGGGCATCCCCGTCGACACCGTGATGGGCGAAGGCCACTCCGTACACGACGGTGTGATGGAAGCCGTCAAAACCACCGGTGCCGACCTGATCGTCATGGGGTCGCATGGCCGCAAGGGCCTCGAAAAGCTGGTGCTGGGCAGCGTGACCCAGCGGGTGCTGAGCGACAGCCTGATCCCGGTGCTGGTCGTGCGCCAGTAAGACCGCGCGCGCCGCCCGGCGACAGGGATGGCGCGAACCGGGCCCCATGCGCGTGCTACGGCATACCAGCGGGCAGTGCTGCGGCGCTGCCCAAAGTTGTGTAGCACGCAATGCTTTTGAGACCGCCGTAAGCTCGCCCGCTTGACGGAGTTTTACATGCAGTCCTTTCCCCCTCCCTATTGCGATGCCGACACAGTAGACGGCACTTTGCGCGCCTATGGCTATGCGGTGCTGAGCCCCGCAGCGGTTGCACAGTGGGCCGCTTGCCAGCCAGAGGAGCTGGCGGCGCTCAGCGGCCACTGGGAGGCGATGCCCCACGATGCGTACCTCAAGGATGGCGGCCGGTACCGCAAGCGCCGCCATTCCTGCTATGTGGTGCAGGATGACCAGGTGCAGGCGGTGGCCCACCGTGCCCACTGGCAGCCGGTGGAATACAACGCCTTGCATGGCGGCATGCAGCGCTGGTTTGAACCGGTGACGGACACCACGCAGGCGCTGCCGGCATGGAGCCAGATCATGCGGGCGCTGGGGCACACGGCGCAGGCGCTGTTTCCCAGCGCTGAACACGCGCGTTGGTACACCGAGGCCCACCAGTTCCGCATCGACACCGCCGAAGGCATTGGCCGGCCCACCCCCGAAGGCGCGCACCGCGATGGCGTGGACCTGGTGGCGGTGTTTCTGGTGGCACGCGAAGGCATCAAAGGCGGGGAGACCCGGGTGTTTGATGCGCAGGGCCCGCAAGGCCTGCGCTTTACGTTGACGGAGCCCTGGTCGCTGATGCTGCTCGATGATGCCCGCATGATCCATGAGAGCACGCCGATCCAGCCCCTGGGCGAGGCTGCCGGCCACCGCGACACGCTGGTGGTGACCCTGCGGCGCGAGGCATTCCAGGGCGACGGCGCCTGAGCGCCTGCACCGCCGTGGGCCACTGGGCGTGGCCACAAAAAAAGGGCACCTGCAAGGCGCCCTTGTCGTGCCGAAGCCTTCGGGTTACTGGATGGTCGCGCCGGAGGCTTCGACGATGGCCTTGGCATCCTGGAAGTCCTTGTGGAAGAACTTGTCAAAGTCAGACACCGACATGGCTTGCGGCTCGGCGCCCTGGGCCAGGATGGAATCCTGCACTTCCTTCTGGCCCAGCAGCTTGTTCACCTCGGTGTTGAGCTTGCTGACGATGGGGGCGGGCAGGTTCTTGGGGCCAAACAGGCCATACCAGGTGCTCACATCAAAGCCTTTCATGCCCAGCTCGGCGACGGTGGGCACATCCGGCAGCGACGTGCTGCGCTTGGCCGAGGTGACGGCCAGCGGACGCAGCTTGCCAGCCTTGATCTGACCGATGGCCGAGGGCACCGAAGAGACCAGCAGGTCGACGTTGCCGGACAAGGTGTCGAGCAGCGCGGGGTTGGAGCCCTTGTAAGGCACATGGGTCAGCTTGACGCCGGCCGCCTTCTCAAACAGCACGCCGGCGATGTGGATGCTCGTGCCATTGCCGGGAGAGCCGTAGGTGATCTTGCCGGGATCGGCCTTGGCTGCGGCGATCACATCGTTCAAGGTCTTGAATTTGCTGTTTTCCGACGTGGCGATGATCACCGGCGAATAGGCCACATGGGCAATGGGCGTCAGGTCCTTGCCGGGGTTCCAGGGCAGGCCCTTGTACAGGTAGTAGCCCAGCACCACATTGTCCTTCTGGCCCATGACGATGTCATAGCCGCTGGGCTGGGCCTTGGCCACTTCGCTGATACCGATGGTGCCGCCGGCGCCCGCACGGTTGTCAGCCACCACGGTCCAGTGGTTCTGCTCGCTGAGCTTTTGTGCAATGATGCGCGCGAGGATATCGGTGCCGCCGCCTGGCGGAAAGGGCACGACCATGCGTACGGGCTTGCTGCCGGGGTAGTCTGCCCCCGGGCCCTGGGCCATGGCACCCGATGCTGCACCCACCGTAAGGGCCACGGCGGCGCATTGCAGAATCTGTTTCATCATTGTGTTGTCTCCTTGAGAGTGACACCTTCGCATGGCTTTCGCAGAGGCGGCCAAGGAGGTAGTTGCATAAACGGTCAAAGGGGTGATGATGCATGCCATCACGCCAGGTGGCATATTCTAGGGGCTGTGGTGTTGGGCGATGTTGCGCAGGCAGGTTGCAGCATGCAAAACATGACAAGCGGCTGACAGCCCCGCCTTGGGCGTATGCAGATGACAACAGTGACAACAGAAGGATCGACTATGAAAGCAAAACTCGCGGGGGCGCTTGCCTCGGTAGTCATGGGCTGTGCGGCCTTGGTCAGCCTGCCCAGCCATGCGGCGCTGGCTGTTGGCGCCCAGGCGCCGCTCTTCAGCACCCAGTCGGCATTGGCCGGCAAGGTGCAGCGTTTTGACATGGCCGACGCCTTGAAGCGCGGCCCCGTGGTCCTGTACTTCTTCCCCAAGGCCTTCAGCCAGGGCTGCACCATCGAGGCGCATGCGTTTGCCGAAGCCACGCCTGCTTTTGCGGCATCCGGTGCCCAGGTCGTCGGCATCTCGCACGATGACATCGCGACGATGCAGCGCTTCTCCAGCGAAGCCTGCCGCGACCAGTTCAGCGTTGCGTCCGATCCCGATGCCAAGGCCATCAAGGCCTATGACGCGGGCTCGGCCGCACGGCCCGGAACAGCATCGCGCATTTCCTATGTGATCGCTCCGGACGGCAAGGTGATCTATGCGCATGAGGGCAGCGATCCGCTGGAACACGTGCAGCAGACCTTGAAGGCGGTGCAGGACTGGAAGGCGCGCCAGAAGTCCTGAGCTGCTGCAGCAGCGGGCGGCGGCCATGCTGGGCGCTGCCGGCATGCTGCTGAACACTGCCCATGCTGGCATCTATCGCCTATGATCGCCTGATGCTGGCAAGTCTGCTCCAACCCCAATGGCCCCACCGGACCTGGCGCACCGCGCGCCGCTGGGCGGTGGCCTGGTGGCGCATTTTCTATCTGGGCGCCGTGGTGCTGGTGATGCTGATGTCACCCAGCAGCTATGGCCCGCAGACGCGCGCGCGCCTGATGCGCCGCATGTATGTCGACACGGCGCCCATCCTGCTGGGCTTTACCGCACTGGCCGCGTTGCTGTGCCTGGTGGTGGCGCGCATCGTCTTTGTTACCGCGACCAGCTATGGCCTCTCGCGCGTGGCCGTCGAGATGGTCATCCGCGTGCTGGTGCTGGAGCTGATTCCGCTGACGGCCGCGCTGTTTGTGGCGATGCGCTGCTCCATCCCTGCGGGTGCCTCCTTGGCCAAGATGCGTGAGGACGGGCATTTTGAGCGTCTGCGCCAACACGGCTATGACCCCGTACGCACCGAGATGCTGCCGCTGGTGGTGGCCAGCATGTATGCCTCGATCACGTTGGCGGCCTTGTCCTGCGTGGTGTCGCTGGTCATGGTGTATTTCAGCGTTTATGGGCTCAGCTGGGTCGGGTTTGATCTCTACACGCGCATGTTTGCCAGTGTATTCACACCGATGGTGACCTGGCTGTTTGGGCTCAAGACCGTGCTGTTCGGACTGGCCGTGGCGTTGATCCCCACCGCATCGGCCATGTACCGGCCTTACGGCATGGACCGCAACGAGACCCTGGGCCCCGCATCCGACCTCAGCGGTCTGGCGCGCATGTTTGCGGTGCTGCTGCTCATTGAGGTCGGGTCGCTGCTGGGGAACTACTACTAGCGAATCACCCGGCCGGCCGCCGCGCGTGGCGGCAGCGGCCCAGCCCTAGCGCGCAAAGCGCCCAGGCCTACCAGATCAGCCACCGCCAGCGGTTTGCTTTTGTGTACGACCCGCAGCAGGTCTTCGTCGTACAGATCTGCATCGTCCTGCGGCGCGCGTCCAACATGCAGCGCCACCGCGTTCGACAAAGCTGGGCCCCCGGGTGGCAGAAGGCGCATGCGCAGGCCTTTTTGAGGCCGGTCAGCGCCCGGGTGGCGCAACATTTAAAATACACCATTGCCTGCATGAGTTCCTGCCTCAACTGCACGCCACCCCTTCTTGGGCCATGCATTGGCCGCGCAACCACCATGACTGATTCTCTCTCCCACAGCCCTTGGCGCATGTCCGTCGCGCCGATGATGGACTGGACTGACCGCCATTGCCGCTATTTTCACCGTCTGCTGACCCGCCAGACCTTGCTCTATACCGAGATGGTGACCACGGGCGCGCTGATCCATGGGGATGTGGCGCGGCATCTGCGCTTTTCTGCGCAGGAGCACCCGGTCGCATTGCAACTGGGCGGCAGTGAGCCGGCGGACCTGGCCCAGTGCGCCCAACTGGCGCAGGATTGGGGCTATGACGAGGTCAACCTGAACTGCGGCTGCCCCAGCGAACGTGTGCAGCGCGGAGCCTTTGGCGCCTGCTTGATGAACGAGAAGGAGCTGGTCGCCGATGGCGTCAAGGCCATGCGGGATGTGGTGGACATCCCCGTGACGGTGAAGCACCGCATTGGCATCGACAAGAACGAAAGCTATGACTTTGTGCGCGACTTCATCGGAACGGTCGCCGATGCGGGTTGCGAGGTGTTCGTCGTGCATGCCCGCAATGCCTGGCTCAAGGGGCTCTCGCCCAAGGAGAACCGCGAGATCCCACCGCTGCGTTATGACGTGGTGGCGCAGCTGAAAAAGGATTTTCCGCATCTGACCATCGCCATCAACGGCGGCATTGCCGATGACGCCACGGTGCTGGCACAGCTGGAGCAGGTTGACGGCGTGATGGTTGGGCGTGAGGCCTACCACAACCCCTGGTGGCTGGCGACCTGGGATGCGCAGTTCTATGGCGCCGAACCCGACAACGGCATCAGCCGCGAATCGGTGGAAGAGGAGATGGTGCGCTATATGGAGCGCGAGGCGGCCGAGCATGGCACGCACTGGTACGCCATCGCACGCCATATGCTGGGCCTGCGACAGGGTATGCCCGGTGCGCGCCGCTGGCGCCAGGTCTGGAGCGACCACCGCATGAAGCATCTGCCACCGCACGAGGTGATGCAGGCCGCCCGCACCAAGCCGGAACGCCACGCCGAAGCCACCGCATCGGCAAGTATGTGACAGGGCAACGCCGGTGCCCCCTTGGCGATGGCGGCCGGCTTCATGCAGAGTTTTTTGCCGCGATTGGCGTCTGTGCTGCACGCCTATGCATGCTGGGCGGCAGGCCCGAAATGCTCTCCTGGCCACTGCAGGGGCCGCGCGTACCGGCAGCCCTCGCGTGGCCGATAGCGGTTGCTATACTTCCCGCGATACAGGCCGCCCCGGGAGGCGCCAATACGGTGCAAGTCCCGGTCGTAAAGTGCAGAGCCAACAAAGCACAAGGGAAGAGGGATGGGAGAGAAGAATCCGCGATGGGCCTTGGGCCTGTTGTTGGCGGTGGGCTGGCTGGGCGCCCACCGCTTTTATTTGGGGCGCCATGCAAGCGCCGTCGCGCAGCTGGCCGTGTCCCTGCTGTGCGCGGCGCTGTGGCTATGGGGTGGACCAGCTGCACGCTACGCGCCTTATCTGCTGGGCCCGATTGTTTTTTGGCTGCTGCGCGATGGCTTTTGGCTGTTCGACTATTTTCGGGTCGAAGAAGACATGGACTCGCGCTTGTCGGCCTTTGCCCAGTCGCAGCTGGATGAGCAGACATCGATGCCTGCAGCCAAGGCACAGGTGGCCGCTGCGCCTATACCCGTCTCGGTGGCCCAGCCTTCTATAGCCGCCGCTCTACCGGCTGATCCGCCACCCAAACCCGCCACCGATCCGCAGATTGACAAGAAGTCCTTGGCCATCCAGATGGCGCAAAAGCATATTGGCGATGCGCTGGCAAGCCAGGATGTGCAGACTGCCCACGCGGAGGCGGACACACTGGTCAGATACCTGGCAAAGCGCAGCCGCAAGCCCCAAAGCGACCCGCACCTGGCGATGGCCTATCTGCTGCAGGGGATGACTTTCTACCAAACAGGGCAACTGGATGCGGCGCGCAAAAAGCTGCAAATGGGTGTGCACCTGGGCGCTGCCTTTGCCGAGCTGGCGCAGCCCGTGCAACAGGCCCAGGTGCTGTTGCAGCGCCTGCGCTCACCCCAGATGGCGCCGGGGGGCGCTACGCTGCCGGCGCTGCAGCCGGGACAGTATCCGCTGCTGATGCAATCGCAGGACTGGGCCCAAGCGCTTACCTGGTGTGAACAGACCATTGCGATGCGCCAAGCGGGCCAGGACGGGGATGTGCACGACCTGGCACAGCACCACCTGCATGCGATGGAGATCGCCCAGCACCTGGGCGATGCAGAGCGCCAACGTGTGCATGGCCAGGCGGTGCTGGCGCTGTCGCTGCGTGACGGTGGGGGCGTGCCCGCGCCGATGCAGCGCAGTGCGTTGCAACAGCTGGGCGATCTGTACCTGGCCCAGGGGGAACACCGCCGGGCCAATGGGCACTATGCACAAGCGCTGGCGCTGGTGGATCTGCGCAGCAGTGGCAACGCCGCCGCGCAGGCCTTGGGACTGTGCATGCTGTTGCAGCGCCTGGCCAGCACCCATGCGGCGCTGGGTGAGACGGCACAGGCCCTGCAATGCTGGCAGCGGCTGGCGCTGTACCTGGACAGCCTTGACCGGCTGGACCAACAAGGCCAGCACATGCCCGATCCGGAGGCGGTGTCGTTCATGCTGGCCGACTACGCAGCCTTTGCCATCCGCCACCAGCCCACGCGGGTCAAAGCGCTGGTGCAGCAGGCCTTGCGCATACAGCAGCGCAGTTGCCGGGGCTATTCGTTGGCGGCTGCGCGCGCCTATGAGGTGTTTGCAGATTTTCTGGCGGCCCACGGGCAAACCGACGCGCGCCGCAGCGCGCTGAAAAAAGCACTGTTGCTGGTGCAGATCTGTGACCCGGACAACAACGCTCATCTGCTGCAGCTGAAAACATCCATCAGGGAGGCCGCATGAGCGTGCAAGGACTTTTTTATGCGATGCCGCGCCATGGCTTGCGGGCTTTGCTGATTGAGCCTTCGGCGATGGATGACTACCTGCAGCGCGGTGCTGAACAAGGCGGGCCGCTGGCCGTGCTGGACCAGGGCAGCTGGTGGCAGCAAGACATGCAACGCCTGCCCGAGATCGAACCCGGCGTGGCGGTGGAAGGCACCTTGGCTCAGCATTGCTGGGCCTGGCCGGCCGATATGGTGAACGACAGCGCGCAAGGCTTGGCGGCGATCAGCGCCAGCGAACTGGTGCAGCGCATGCATGCATGGCAAAAGGCGCAGGATGGAGCGCCGGCTGATATCGACGCGCTGCGCCACTGGGTGCGCCGGCAGGCCGCGCTGCGCAGCTTCTGGCAGGCAGCGGCCCAGCGGCGTGATGCTGTGCTGCTCTACGTGGTGTAGCGGGTTAGGGGATTAACCCATCAGCGCCATCAAGTCGGCGGCAGCCGCCTCCGGGTCGTCCGCGTTGACGATGGCACGCACCACGGCGATCGATCCCACGCCGCTCTCGCGCACCTGCGGAAACTCCGCTGCCGAGATGCCGCCAATGGCGACCTGGGGGTAGCTGCGCGTCAGGGCGGCATAGCGCTGCAGACGCGCCAGGCCTTGCGGAACGGTGGCCATTTTCTTCAGGGTTGTCGGGAAGACCGCCCCCATCGCGATATAGCTGGGCTGCGCCTGGCTGGCACGCACCATTTCGGCATAGCCATGGGTGCTGACACCCAGGCGCACGCCGCTGGCACGCAGCTCGGCGAGTTCTGCAGCGCTCAGCGCATCCAGGTCTTCCTGGCCCAGATGCACGCCATAGCTGCCAGCGGCAATGGCCTGGCGCCAGTGGTCGTTGATAAAGAGCAGGGCGCCAGTCCCCGCCACTGCGGCAATGGCCGCGTCGATCTCCGCAGCAATGGCCTGGGCATCGTCGGACTTGAAGCGCAGCTGCACGGTGGGCACGCCGGCGCGGGCCATGCGGCCGACCCATTCGGCCGTTGGCAGTACCGCATACAGGCCCAACTGCGGGGGACAGGCCGCAAAGGCCTGGGGGCCGCCGCCGGTCACCAGGCCAAAATCGGCCGCTTGCGTGGGCCAGGCCTGCGCGTCGAACCGGCCAGTGCGTGTGCTCTGCGCGCTCCAGGCGCTGGCCAGGCATTCGGCATCAATAGCGATAAAGCCCAGCGTGCTGCAAGCGGCCAGGGCGCCGGCATAAACGGCATCCTGCTGACGCTCTGCGGGCAGCGCAGGGGCAGGTTGGGGCGGAAAGCTGGCAAACGCGGCCTGGTGGGCGGCGGTAATCGCCTGCGCGATCTGGGTGGCGGTGGGGGTGGCGTGCATCGGCTCGGTCTCTCAGTGGCTCTGGTGCCAGAACGGCGTGCCCAGCACCGGCGTGCTGGGTTGGGCCATGTCCTGTGCCTGCATCGCGCCGGCGCGGTAGGCGGCGTGGCCGGCGGCGGTGGCGTCGGCAAAGGCGCCGGCCATCGCGACCGGGTCTTGCGACAAGGCGACGGCCGTGTTCAGCAACACGCCGTCAAAACCCCATTCCATGACCTGGCAGGCATGGCTGGGCAGCCCCAGGCCTGCATCGCAGATCAGCGGTACGTCCAGGCGCTCGCGCAAGGTTTGCATCGCATAGGGGTTGACGGGGCCACGGCCGGTGCCGATCGGCGCGGCCCAGGGCATCACGGCCTGGCAGCCCACATCGACCAGGCGCTGGCAGAGCACCAGGTCCTCGGTGCAGTAGGGCAGCACCTGGAAACCGTCCTTGATCAGGATGGATGCGGCCTCCACCAGGTTCAAGGTGTCGGGCTGCAGGGTGTAGTCGTCGCCAATCAGCTCCAGCTTGATCCAGGGTGTCTCAAACACCTCGCGCGCCATCTGGGCCGTGGTGATGGCCTCTTGCAGGCGCATGCATCCGGCGGTGTTGGGCAGCACCGGCACATTCAGACGCTTGAGCAGCGCCCAGAAATCGCTGCCGGTCTCTGCCGCATTGCTGCCCTGGCGGCGCAGCGATGCGGTCACCATGGCCGGCTGGGCGCGGGCGACGGCCGCTTCCAGCACGGCAGGCGATGGATAGCGCGAGGTGCCCAGCAGCAAGCGGCTTTGAAAACGCTGGCCATACAGCACCAGCGCGTCATCGGGAGAGGAAAGGGCGTTCATGGCAAAGGCCTTGGTAAATGCGGGACAGGGGCGCGGAGGGTGTCGAACCGCGCGGAGGGCGTTGGGCAGCCTAACCGCCGGTGACCGGTGAGATGACTTCCAGTTTGTCGCCTGCGTGCAGCTGGCGGCTGTCGTACTGGCCCTTGGGCACGAATTCGGTATTGACGGCGACCGCAAACGGCGGGCGCGGCTGCAACTGGGCCAGCGCCACGGCAATGGTGGCGCCTTCGGGTAAGGCCGTGGCCTGGTTGTTCAAGAGAATCTGTATCGTCATCGTTCTAGGCTCATCATAGGGCTGCGGTCCATCAGGCGGCCGCGAGCAGGCGCACATCCATGTCAAAACGCGTGGCCAGCGGGGCTTGGCCGGTCAGCAGCAGCTCGACCGCGCAGTCCAGCACGGCTGGCGAGATCATGAAGCCATGCCGGTACAGGCCATTGATCTCCAGCACCCGGGGGCGTACCTGGCGGATGGCTGGCAGATTATCGGGCAAAGTCGGGCGGCACTGGGTGTTGATCTCCAGGATGCGCGCCTCGGCAAAGCCGCTGTGCACGGTGTAGGCCGCGCTGAGCAGCTCCATGGCCGAGCGCACACTGGCCGGTGACATGTCGTCGGACTCGATCTCCGTGGCGCCGATGACGAAATGGTGGTCCTGCTTGGGTGCAATATAGATCGGGTAGCGCGGATGCATCAGGCGCGTGGGGCGGCGCAGTTGCACTTCAGGGGCATGCACGCGCAGCACTTCGCCGCGCACGCCGCGCAACTGGCTCCACTGCGGTTTGGCGCCCAGGCCACGGGTGTCGATCAGCAGGTCGGGCTGGCCCTGCTCGCCGGGCGCAAAGTCATCGAGCCCGCGCGCCTGGTGCCAGTGCAGGCGCACGCCCCGGGCCTGCAGCGCAGGCACCAGCGCAGCCAGCAGCTGGCGGTTGTCCAGCTGCCCTTCGCCGGGCAGGTAGTAGGCGGCCTGGAAATGCCCTGCCAGCGCTGGCTCCAGCTCGGCGATCTGGGGGCTGCTGAGCGTTTGCAAAGGCGGCAGGTCGGGGATGGCCGCCTGGGTGCGCTGCAAAATGCCGCGGAAGCGCTGCGCTTCAGGCGCATCCTGGCGGTGCCAGACCACCATGGTGCCAGCCTGTTGCAAAAACACCGGCGTATCGAGCTGTGCAAGCAGCTGCGGCCAGCGCTGCAGCCCATACTGGCCCATGCGCACGACGCCGTGCTCGGTCACGGCCGATTCGGCCAGGGGCGCGAGCATCGCGGCGGCCACGCGCGCTGCGGCGTGTTCGGCTTCCGGGCCGCCCCGGTCGTACAGGTCGATGGACAATCCCCGGCCCGACAGCTCCAGCGCCATCAGCCGGCCCAGCAAACCACCGCCCAGGATGGCGATGCGGGCTTGGGGAGAAATGAATGGGTGAGAGGACATGTTTTGTGCTTGGCAATAGACAAAACAGTGCGCGCAGCTGCCGAAAACTCCCCACGCCAGCATGACCTGGATCGGGTTGCGGAGCGCTGCCGTGGTGGCTCGCTCCAGGGTCTGATCTCAGTCGCGCTGCAGCCAAACTGCTGCAGGGACACCCCTGTTTCGTCTCAGGCTGCATTACAACACAGCGTTGCGCCGGGGGCATGGGCCTGCGTCAAGCCGTCGTCACAATCGTGGATAATTTTGGCCAGGCCGGGCCAGTGTTGCCCGGCATTGTTTTTGGACTGCTGCCATGGCCTCACTGAATCCTTCTTCTCCCGTCTCCTTGCCGCGCTATGCACGGGTGCTGTCGATTGCGGGTTCCGACAGCGGCGGCGGGGCCGGTATCCAGGCGGATCTGAAGACCATGTCGGCGCTGGGCTGCTTTGGCATGACCGCGATCACGGCGCTGACGGCGCAAAACACGCAGGGCGTGCGCTCCATCCATGGCGTGCCGCCGGCTTTCCTGCAGGAGCAACTGGACGCCGTGCTCGAGGACATTGGCTGCGATGCGGTCAAGATCGGCATGCTGCACGCGCCCGAGATTGTGGCGGTCGTTGCCGCTGCGATTGACCGCTATGCCTTGCCCCATGTGGTGCTGGATCCGGTGATGGTCGCTACCAGCGGAGATCGGCTGATTGCCGAGGCAACGGTAGGTGAACTGGTGCGGGAGCTGTTTCCCCGCGCTGCGCTCATCACCCCCAACCTGGACGAGGCGGGTTTGCTGCTGGGGCGCCGCCTGGAACACGCCGATCAGCTGGAACAGGCCGCGCAGGACTTGCTGGCACTGGGCGCCAAGGCGGTGCTGATCAAAGGCGGCCATTTGCCCGGCGATGAGGTCGTGGACCTGCTGGCCACGGCCGACGGCGAGCGCCTTCGTCTGGCCTCCACCCGCATCCACACCCATAACGGCCATGGCACCGGATGCACCTTGTCATCGGCCATTGCCTGTCAACTGGCCCTGGGGCAGCCACTGCCGCAGGCCGTCAGCCTGGCGCGGCAGTACATCCTGGGCGCCATCGCGTCGGGTGCCGACGTGCATACCGGCCAGGGCCATGGCCCGCTGAACCATGGCTGGAACCCGCAAAAGCAGGTGATTGTGCGTTGAATGCATGCGCTCGGCAGCGCTTCTGTAAGCAGCGGTGAGGGTGGCGGTGGAGTCGATTTTTCGTCCGTACTTATGTCGAAATGGCGAAATAATCGATAATTTAAGATCGAAATGACCTAAAATATGTCGATATTACGACGAAATGCAATATTTAACGGTCATGGAAGGGCGTTGCTGTTAATTTAAGTTACTTTCTATGTTTACGATTTAAGTTCATGATAAATATAAATAAATCTCTGAAAATGTAGCCTGAATCAAGCTTTTGATACATTTTTCATTGTTGTTTTTCATGGGTTAAATATTAGAAGGTAAACAGTGCGTAAACATTCAAATTTGTGGAGCCTGCTGTCAACCGCGTCGTAGGCCCCGGCGTTGAACAACCATCTTTAGGAGATTGTTCACATGACCACCGCAAATGTTTTCAGCATCTGGCCAGAAGACGAACGTGATCGCAAGCGCTAAGCACTGGCGCCAGTAACTCTTTATCGTGCTTGCCTTGATGCTGAACTCGGCAAGCCACCCCAGTAAACGGCTCCTTGATGGAGCCGTTACTTGCGAATAGGGCGCGGAGCCTTTCGTTCCCCCCCCTTGGATGGTCGAAAGACTGTCCACCCGCCTCAACATGCACCTCGCTTCCGATGCCGTCTGGCTCAGGGAAGGCGGGGTGTTTGTTTTTCTGCGTCTGATGGTGAGGCGCCGGAACGCCCACTACCCTGATGCCAGGCACAGGGTGCAGCGGTCGCTGGGAGGTCAGGCGGCAGAGCGCTCAGTGTTGAGGCGTTGCTGGCCTCGAACGTCCTGGCCTGCGCCGGAGCGCGAAGCGGACAGGCGCAGCAGCCGCTCCAGCGCCCGGTCCTGAATGCCTCGGTTTTTGAGGGCCGTATAGGTGGACTCGGCATAGTCCAAGGTCGTGCCGTAGATACCGCAGGACTGGGCAAAGATGCGGCGGTAGTCCTCTTCGCTCAAGGTGCCGGTGCAGCGCGGGCTGGACTTGGACAACGTGAAAGCCAGCGCCTTGACGGGGCCGTCGTCGGTCTGGCAGTCGAGCCACTTGGGGTCATAGGAATCGGTCGCCATCTCGCGCTGCCACAGCCGTGGCATCATTTCCGGCACATGCTGGCGGGCAATGCGAAACGCCATACCCCGGCAGCTGCCGCCCGAGAACATGCCAAACACCAGGCCAGGGCATTCCGGCGTGCCGCGGTTGATGTGGCTCCACATCTTGAGCGCGCGGTGCCAGCCAAAGACCCTGGCGTGGCGGCATTCCAGAAATTCAAACTCCGGGCGCCAGATCAGCGAGCCGTAGGCAAAAACCCACAGGTCATCCGCTCCTCCCCACTCCTGCATAGTTTGCGCGAACATTTGTTGCGGGCAACGGCTGCGGGAGGAGGCGACCAAATTCGTCATAGTGGTATCGACCGACAAAACTAAGAGATAAGCAATTGTTATAGCGCTTGACCAGTGCCAACGCTAGGGCTGCTGGGTGTCTGGCATCATCTTTTGCGTGGAAAGCAACAGTTTGGCGATGTCGGACACCGCCTACCTAACGCGGTAGAGGGCCTGGGCGATGACAAGCCCGGGGGATGTTGGAGCATGGCGGGCCGCGATCCTGCGACGGCAGGCCCACTGTGTTGCCCAGCCGCTGCAGAGCAGGGCCTTGGCTGCTTGCCTGATTGCCTGACTAAGACGCAGAATTATTCAGTGCTATGATGTTCATAGCTGATGCGGGGCTGGCCTGTGCTTGGAAATCGGTTTCCTGCTGATTTCCGCTGCCGGCGGGCTGGTGGGTACAGGTGGCATGCGTGGGGCAAGGCCGCCTGGCGGGCATACAACGAGAATGGTCCTTCCTATGAATATTGTGATCTTGGACGATTATCAGGATGCGGTGCGCAAACTGCAGTGCGCGTCTGTTCTCGACGCCTATTCGGCCAAGGTCTATACCAACACCGTCAAGGGCTTGGGCCAGTTGTCGGTGCGCCTCAAGGATGCGGACATCATCGTGCTGATCCGCGAGCGCACCCATATCAACCGCCTGCTGCTCGACAAGCTCCCCCGGCTCAAGCTGATTGCCCAGACGGGGCGCATCGGCTCCCATGTGGATCTGACAGCCTGCACCGAGCGCGGCGTGGCCGTGGCCGAGGGTGTGGGGTCGCCGGTCGCGCCTGCCGAGCTGACCTGGGCGTTGATCATGGCCGCTGCGCGCCGGCTGCCGCAGTACATCTCCAACCTCAAGCATGGCGCCTGGCAGCAGTCGGGTTTCAAGGCGGCCAACATGCCGCCCAATTTTGGCCTGGGTACGGTTTTGCGCGGCCGCACCTTGGGCATTTGGGGTTACGGCCGCATTGGCCAGCTGGTTGCCGGTTTTGGCAAGGCCTTTGGCATGGATGTGCTGGTCTGGGGCAGCGATGCCTCGCGTGCCAAGGCGCTGTCGGACGGCCACAAGGTGGCGTCCAGCAAGCAGTTCTTCTTTGCCAACAGCGATATGCTGACCGTGCACTTGCGCCTGAGCGAGCAGACCAAGGGCTGCATCAGTTTTGAGGATTTGGCACAGATGAAGCCGTCGGCCACTTTCGTCAACACCTCTCGGGCCGAGCTTGTGCAGCCCGATGCGCTGATTGCGGCGCTCAACCGGGGACGCCCCGGTATTGCGGCGGTGGATGTGTTCGAGAGCGAGCCAATCCTGCAGGGCCATGCGTTGCTGCGGCTGGAGAACTGCATTTGCACCCCCCATATCGGCTATGTCGAGCAGGACAGCTACGAGCAGTACTTCGGCGTGGCCTTTGACAACGTGGTCAACTTCATCAAGGGGCGGCCGTCGAACATCGTCAATCCGGGTGCCTTGCAGGTTCGCCGCTAAAACCGTTGGATGCACAGAAAAGGGCCCTGCGAGGGCCCTGGTTGTTGGCGCAGCGCGGAAATCACTCCAGCTGCAGCTTCTTTTTCGCGATCAGGGCGTTGTACATCTTGCGGTCACTGCTGATGCGGGTTTGCAGTGCGGTGGGCGATGCATCGTCCAGGGTCCAGGCCTGGCGCAGCAGTTGATCGCGGATATCGGCGGAGTTGAGCACCTTCAGCAGCGCATCGCTCAACGGGGTGCGGATGGCGGCAGGCATGCTGGCCGGGGCCATCAGCGCATTCCAGACTTCGATATTCACATCCTGGGCGCCGATCTCGCGCATTGAGGGCGTCTGCGGCATCAGTTGCGTGCGCTGGGCCGAGGTGACGGCCAGCGCCGCCAGCTTGCCGCTTTGCACCAGCGGCAGCACCGACGAGATGGGCAGCAGTGCGCAATCGAGCTGGCCACCCATCAGTGCGGAGACGACACCGGGAGCGCCGGTAAACGGGATATGCACGGCATCGAAGTGCAGCGCGTCCTTCAGCAGCTCCATGCCCAGATGGCCGCCGGAGCCCAGGCCCGTGGAGCCGTAGCTGGCCGCATTGCCCTTTTGGCGCAGGCTGGCGAGTGCCTTGTCGGTTTGTGCGCCGGCGCTGGCGGGCACCACCCAGGCCAGGGGCGAGACGCCCACCAGGGCCAGCGGCGCAAAATCCTTCACCGGGTCGTAGGGCAGCTTGGCATACAGCGCCTGCGACGAGGTCAGCGGGCCGTTGCCGACTATGCCAAAGCTGTGGTCGTCGGTCGCGCGGGCCACCTGGTCCGCACCGATATTGCCGCTGGCACCGGGCCGGTTGTCGACCACCACCGGCTGGCCCAGGATCTGTGCCAGCGGCTGCGCGATCATGCGCGCCTGCATGTCGGGCGAGGAGCCGGCCGGGTAGCCAACGATAAAACGCAGGGGCTTGCTGGGCCAATGGGTCGGGGCAGCATGGGCGCTGGTCCAGCCCGCTGGCAGGACAGTGGCTGCGGCAAAGCCCGCGAGGGAGTGCAGCAGGTGGCGGCGGTCGATGGTCATGAAAAACGGGGCAAGGTGGTAACTGGCGGCCATCCTAACCCAGACGGCACCCGCCCGAGGCGCTGGGCCTGTCCGCCTGGCGGCAGTGGCCTGCGACGAATAAAGCGCTGCAAGCGCCAGCGCACAGTGCAGCAGCGTGGCCTGGTCCATGCCAGTATGATTCATGCTTTGTCCCCGGCCGCCGCACAGTTTGCTTGCGTAGGCGAAAAACCCTGATCCATGAGCCGATTACGCACCCGACGCCCCGATTCTTCTGCCGCTGCTCAGTCCGCAGGCGCCGCTCTGCCACCATCCTGGACCGGTGCACCCGTGCCCACAGGGTCCCCGGGGCCGCAGCGCACCCCGCCTGAAGCCAACCGCCGCACCACCTGGATGCTGCTGGCCATCTGGATCGGGGTGATGTTCGCCATCTACCTCGTCACCGAGGTCTATCGCAAGCCCAGCGAGGGCAAGGTCTCGGCCCATGGCGTGCTGGAGATTCCCCGCGACCGCGATGGCCATTTCCGTGTCGCGGGCTCGGTCAACGGGGTGCCGGTGCAGTTCATGGTGGATACGGGCGCCAGCCTGATCAGCATCACCGATGCCGTCGCCGAGCATGCCAATCTGGGCGAGGGCGTGCCGATCAGCTTTCAAACCGCCAATGGTGTGCGCCAGGGCATGATGAGCCGGGCAGAACGGATTGAGGTGGGGCCGCTGGCCGTCAATGGCTTGCGGGTGGGCACGGGCTACACCGGAGAGAGCGCACGCGATGCGCTGCTGGGCCAGAATTTTCTGCGCTATTTTGATGTCAGCATCTCGGGCAACAGCATGGTGCTCAAGGCCCGCGACGGCGAGTGAGGCCAGCGGTGGCTCAGCCCATCACCGGCCTGGAGTCAAACGCCGCCTGCAGGCCATTGTTGCCGTCGGGCAGGCGCACAGCCGCCGGTGATGCACTGGCCTCGTACAAACCGACGCAGTGCCGAGCGGCCAACTCCCGGGCCGCCTCCAGCGCGGCACCGGCTTGCGCTGGCTGCACCGCGACAAAAACAATATTGCGGCCAATGCTGTAGTCGGCCAGCAGACTCTTGTCGTCGGGGGGGAGTTCTTCGCGGTAGGGGCCACTGCGCGGCGGAAAGCGCTGCATCATGTCCAGGCACCAGGCCTTGAGCGACAACGTGGCAACCGCTGGGTCCTCGTAGTCATGGTGCTCTGGCCATTCGGTCTGCGCCTGGAACCAGAGCCCAAAGGCCGCGGGTTCCCGGGGTGCAGCGGCGGGCGCAAAAACCAGCAAGTGGTAGCTCATGGTGGGGCCTCCAGACGGAGATGCTCTGGACGCCATTTAACCAAAGTCGCCGTGCGCTGTATGTGAGATTTTGTCTTACGCGCAGACACTGGCGGGCAGGCTGCGGCGTCTGGCATGCCCAGCGCGTGGTGGGCATGCCGTGGGGCTGGGCTTACTTGGTGCCGAAGATGCGGTCGCCCGCGTCGCCCAGGCCCGGCAGGATGTAGCCGTGGTCGTTGAGCTGGCGGTCCACGGCAGCCGTGTAGATGTCCACATCGGGGTGGGCGGCCTGCATGGTCTTGATGCCTTCAGGCGCGGCCAGCAGGCACATGAACTTGATCGACTTGGGCTGGCACTTGTCCTTGAGTTGCTGCACGGCGGCGGCGGCCGAGTTGCCGGTGGCCAGCATCGGGTCCACGACGATCACATCGCGCTCGCCCATGTTGTCGGGCATCTTGAAGTAGTACTCGACCGGCTGCAGGGTTTCAGGGTCACGGTACAGGCCGATGTGGCCAATGCGGGCGCCGGGCACCACGTTGAGCATGCCGTCGAGAAAGCCATTGCCGGCGCGCAGGATGGAGACCAGCGCCAGTTTCTTGCCGTCGATGACCTTGCCGACCATCTTTTCCATCGGCGTCTCGATCTCGAGGTCCTGCAGCGGGAAGTCGCGCGTGATCTCGTAGGCCATCAGGGTGGACAGCTCGCCGAGCATGCGGCGGAAGCTGTTGGTGGATGCTTCCTTGCGGCGCATCAGCGTGAGTTTGTGCTGGACCAGCGGGTGGTCGATGAGGTGAACGGTGCTCATGGTAGTTGCCAATGTCATTTTTGGCCGCAATGGTAGCAGCGCAGGCCCGAAGGCGTGCGCGGCCTGCGAATATATTTACCGAATGGTGAGGCTTTTGCGTGGTGCATGGCCCCTCATGCAGCCCCCAGCAATTGCGCGTAGCGGCCCAGGTCCACATTGCCGCCGCTGATCAGCACGCCCACGCGGGCGCCCTGCAGATCGACACCGCCAAAGCGTGCGCCTGCCAGGCTCAGCGCGCCGGTGGGCTCGACCACCATCTTCATGCGCTCGGCATAAAAACGCATGCTGTCCACCAGCTGCGGGTCGCTGGCGGTGACGATGTCGGTCACATCGCGGCGGATGATGGCATAGGTCAGATCGCCCAATGCCTGGGTCTGTGCGCCATCGGCAATGGTGCGGGGTGTGGCGATCTTGACGATCTCGCCCTTGCGCAGCGATTGCTGGGCATCGTTGCCGGCCTCTGGCTCGACGCCGTAGACCTTGCACTGTGGCGCCATGGCCTTGGCCGACAGCAGGCAGCCCGACAGCAGGCCGCCACCCCCCAGGCAGACAAACAGGTAGTCGAGCTGGGGCACGTCCTGGAACAGCTCCATCGCGCTGGTGCCTTGGCCGGCGATCACATCGGCATGGTTGTAGGGGGGCACCAAGGTCATGCCGCGCTCCTGGGCAATGCGCTGGCTGATCGCTTCACGGTCCTCGGTAAAGCGGTCATAGGTGATGACCTCGGCACCGTAGCCACGGGTCGCATCCAGCTTGGCGGCCGGGGCGTCTTCGGGCATCACGATGGCTGCGGGCATGCCCAGAATGCGGGCAGACAGGGCGATGGCCTGCGCATGGTTGCCCGAGGAGAAAGCCAGTGCGCCGCGCTGCGCCTGCTCGGGCGAGAAGCGGGCCAGCGCGTTGTATCCGCCCCGGAACTTGAAGGCACCCATGCGCTGGTAGTTCTCGCATTTGAAGAAGAACTCTGCGCCCGTCAATTTGTCGAGGGTGGATGAGCGCATCACCGGCGTGCGGTGGGCAACGCCTTGCAGGCGCTGGGCAGCCGCTTGCACATCGTCAAACGTGGGGAGGGGGGTGGCGTGGACAGAGGCGTTCATGGTCGGTCAGGTGGCAGAGGCGTCGAAGGGATTCATGGTAGTGGCTTTTTGGCGATTCGGTGTCGCTCTGGCGGTCCGTTCTGGGGCAGCGCAGCGCATCGGCTTGCGCAATCCCCTTGGCATGCGGGCGGCCCCGCTTGTGCGCAACGACAGAGCCGCGCTGGCCACCGTGCGTTCGCCGCCGCTGTCTGCAAGCGTTTACGTATAATCGGCCGCTTGTATGAGCTTATGTTGCTAAAGGTTGGGGTATGTGGAATAAAAAATTTGCGCTGGCCGTGGGCGCTGCAGCGGTCTCGGTGTTGGCCGGCGGTGCCGCGCAAGCGCAGGGCCGTGATCTGGTGGTGGCCTCCAGCGCCACCTACGCACCCTTTGCATTCGAGAACAAGGACAAGCAGATCGTCGGTTTTGACATCGACATCGTCAATGCCATTGCCAAGCAGCAAGGCATGAAGCTGCGCATCGTCAACACGCCTTTCAGCAGCATCTTCGCATCGCTCAATAATGGCGATGTGGACTTTGTCATCTCCGGCGTGACCATCAATGACAAGCGCAAGCAGAGTTTTGACTTCTCGCAGCCGTACTTTGACGCCCGCCAGCTGATCGCGGTGCCCAAGGACAGCGCGGTGGCTTCGCTCAAGGACCTCAAGGACAAGAAGGTCTCGGTGGTCAGCGGCTCGACTGGCGACGATGTATTGAGCCGTGAAGTCGGCAAGACCAGCCCCAATATCCGCCGCTTTGAGAGCACGCCACTGATCATCTCCGAGCTGGCAGCCGGCGGCGTCGATGCCGCCATTGGCGACAACGGTGTTATCGCCTACCGCGTCTCGCAGTACCCCGCGCTGAAGACCGTGGATGACACCAGCTTCCCCAAGGAGCATTTCGGCATCGTCGTGCGCAAGGGCGACAAGGCCTTGCAGGAGAAGATCAACGCCGGCCTGGCCGCCATCCGCGCCGATGGCAGCTACAACGTGATCTACAAGAAGTGGTTCAACCAGGACTACAAGCCTCAGTAAGGCCGCCGCGATGTCCGCTGCAATGACGGCCCGTTGGCCGTCATTTTGTTTGAAAGAATTGATTGATGGACAACAACACCCCCGTAGAGTGGTTCGGCTGGTTCCGCCCCGACATCCTGGTGGAATACAAGCAGATGTTTTGGCAGGGCGCGATGGTCACCATCGGCATGACGGTGGCCTGCGTGATCATGGGTTGCGCGCTGGGCCTGATGCTCGCGCTCGCACGCCTGGCTGATACCCGCCATCAGCCCTGGAAGGGGGTGTGCAAATACCTGCTGCGCTGGCCCTCGACGGCCTATGTCAGCTTCTTCCGGGGCACGCCGCTGTTCGTGCAGATCCTGCTGATGCATTTTGCGGTGATGCCGTTGTTCGTGCACCCGGTCAACGGGCTGTTCATCAGCGGTGACCTGGCACGCACGCTCAAGCAGGACCATGGCGCGCTGATGTCCGGTGTCGTGGCGTTGACGCTCAACTCGGCGGCCTACATCTCCGAGGTGTTCCGCGCCGGTATCCAGTCGATCGCGATTGGCCAGAAGCAGGCGGGCATGTCGCTGGGCATGACGCATGGCCAGATGATGCGCTATGTGGTGATTCCGCAGGCTTTCCGCCGCATGCTGCCTCCGCTGGGCAACAACATGATCTCGCTGCTCAAGGATACTTCGCTGGTCTCTGCTATTGGCCTGGCCGAGATGGCCTATGCCGCGCGTACCGTGGCCGGTGCCTATGGCCGCTACTGGGAGCCTTACCTGGCCGTTGCGCTGGCCTACTGGCTGATGACCTTCATGCTGACCCTGGGCCTGCGGGCGCTGGAAAACCATATGGCGCGCACCGACCGCAGTTGATAGCGCAGCGCACACGCAAAAAAGCCGGCATTGCCGGCTTTTTCTTTGCGGTGCGCCTCAGGCTACTTTTTGCCGCCCATGATGCTGCCCAGCACGCCGCGCAGAATCTGGTTGCCCAGC
Organism: uncultured Comamonas sp.; assembly: GCF_964277875.1. Classification (NCBI taxonomy): domain Bacteria; kingdom Pseudomonadati; phylum Pseudomonadota; class Betaproteobacteria; order Burkholderiales; family Comamonadaceae; genus Comamonas; species uncultured Comamonas sp. Next base: position 46,188 of record NZ_CAXYJV010000050.1, on the reverse strand, counting down.
TTGGTGCCAAAAGAGCGGGCGGTGGACTTGGCCATCGACTGCACAATGCCATCCTTCTTGCCGCCGCGCGGGCCGGTGGTGCCAAACAGGATGTCGTTGATGCTGCCCATCAGGCCGCCATCCTCGCCAGCGGCACTGCCTGCACCCGCCTTGCCGCCTGCTGCAGCGGTCGCCTGGCCAGCGCGAGCCTTCAGGATCTCGTAGGCCGACTCGCGGTCCACCGGCGTGTCATAGACGCCCGCGACCAGCGAGTTCTTCAGCAAGGCCTGGCGCTGCTCGGTGCTGATGGGGCCAATCTGGCTGCCCGGCGGCAGTACATAGACGCGCTCGGTCACGCTGGGGCGGCCTTTTTCGTCGAGAAAGCTCACGAGCGCCTCACCGACGGCCAGCTCGGTGATCGCGGTCTCGATGTTCAGGCCCGGGTTGGCGCGCATCGTGGTCGCCGTGGCCTTGACGGCCTTCTGGTCGCGCGGCGTGAAGGCACGCAGCGCATGCTGCACGCGGTTGCCGAGCTGGGCGAGCACGCTGTCGGGAATGTCCAGCGGGTTTTGCGTGACGAAGTACACGCCCACGCCTTTGGAGCGCACCAGGCGCACGACCAGCTCGATGCGCTCTTGCAGCACCTTGGGCGCGTCGTTGAACAGCAGGTGGGCCTCGTCAAAGAAGAACACCAGCTTGGGCTTGTCGGGGTCGCCAATTTCCGGGAGCTTCTCGTACAGATCGGACAGCATCCACAGCAGGAAGGTGGAGTACAGGCGCGGCGAATTCATCAGCTTGTCTGCTGCCAGGATGTTGACCACCCCCTGCGTGCCCACGGTCTGCATCATGTCGTCGATGTTGAGCATCGGCTCGCCAAAGAAGCTGTTGCCGCCTTGCTGCTCGATCTGCAGCAGGCCGCGCTGGATGGCGCCCACGCTGGCCGAGCTGATGTTGCCGTAGTCGGTGGTGAACTGCTTGGCGTTCTCACCCACGTAAGACAGCATCGCGCGCAGGTCCTTGAGGTCGAGCAGCAGCATGCCGTTGTCATCGGCGATCTTGAACACCAGGTTGAGCACGCCCATCTGCGTGTCATTGAGGTCCAGCATGCGGCCCAGCAGCAGCGGGCCCATGTCCGATATGGTGGCACGCACCGGGTGGCCTTGCTCGCCAAACACATCCCATAACGTGGTGGGGCAGGCCTTGGGCGTGGGCAGGCCAATACCACGGTCTTGCAAGGTGGCGGCCAGCTTGCCGCCAATCTGGCCCGCCTGGCTGATGCCGGTCAAGTCACCCTTGATATCGGCCATGAACACCGGCACGCCAATGCCCGAGAATCCCTCGGCCAATGTCTGAAGGGTTACAGTCTTGCCGGTGCCGGTCGCGCCGGTGATCAGCCCGTGTCGATTGGCCAGGCCAGGAAGCAAAAAACACTCCGTTGTGCCATTTTTGGCAACCAGTAGGGGTTCAGCCATCGTAGGTTTCCTCTCCAGCATCAAAGTCAAAAGTAAAATCGCAGTCTAGCTAGATAAAACAATAGCAAAGGAAATTCTGTGGCAGGACACAGCAAATGGGCCAATATTCAACACCGCAAGGGTCGTCAGGACGAAAAACGCGGCAAGGTTTGGACCCGTATCATTCGTGAAATTATGGTCGCTGCGCGGCAAGGCGGCGCAGATTTGAGCGCCAACCCGCGTTTGCGCCTGGCCATCGACAAGGCCAAGGCCGCCAACATGCCGGCCGACAACATCAAGCGCAACATCGACAAGGCCACCGGTAACCTCGAAGGCGTGACCTACGAGGAAATCCGCTATGAAGGCTATGGCATCGGTGGTGCGGCCATCATTGTCGACACGATGACGGACAACCGCGTGCGCACGGTAGCCGATGTGCGCCATGCTTTCAGCAAGCATGGCGGCAACATGGGCACCGAAGGCTCGGTGTCCTTCCAGTTCCGCAACCTGGGGCAGCTCGTGTTTGCACCGGGTGCCGATGAGGAAAAGATCATGGAAGTGGCGCTGGAAGCCGGCGCCGACGATGTGATCACCGACGAGGAGGGCGCCGTCGAAGTGCTGACGCCACCGTCAGAATTTGAGGCAGTGCGCAATGCGCTGGAGGCAGCGGGCTTCAAGCCCGAGGTGGCCGAGGTGACGATGCGCCCCGAAAATACCGTAGATCTGGATGAGGAAGGTGCGGCCAAGATGCAAAAGTTGCTGGACGCGCTGGAAGATCTGGATGATGTTCAAGATGTTTACCATAACGCGGCGCTATGAAGGTACTTGTGATTGGTGGCGGCGGCCGTGAACACGCAATGGCCTGGAAGTTGGCGCAATCGCCCAAGGTCTCCAAGGTCTATGTAGCCCCGGGCAACGCAGGCACCGCACGCGACAAGCGTCTGGAAAACCTGCCGATCACCGATGTGGTCCAGCTGCGCGAATGGGCACAGGACAACGGTGTGCAGCTGTCCGTCGTCGGCCCCGAGGCGCCTTTGGCCGCCGGCGTGGTGGACGAGTTCCGCGCGCACGGCATGAAGATCTTCGGCCCGACCAAGGCCGCAGCGCAGCTGGAGAGCTCCAAGGCTTTCTCAAAGGATTTCATGGCACGCCATGGCATTCCGACGGCGCAGTACGAGACCTTCAGCGATCCGGTGGCGGCCCATGCCTATATCGACAAGCTGGGTGCGCCCATCGTCGTCAAGGCCGACGGCCTGGCTGCCGGCAAGGGTGTGGTGGTGGCCACCACCGCCCAGGAAGCGCACGATGCCGTCGACTTCATGCTGGTGGACAACAAGTACGGCGTCGCCCATAACGACGGCGGCGCCCGCGTGGTCATCGAGGAGTTCCTCGACGGCGAGGAGGCCAGCTTCATCGTGCTGTGCGACGGCAAGAGCGTGGCGGCGATGGCGACCAGCCAGGACCACAAGCGCCTCAAGGACGGCGACCAGGGCCCCAACACCGGTGGCATGGGTGCCTACTCGCCCGCCCCGGTGGTGACGGCCGATGTGCATGCCCGCGCGATGCGCGAAATCATCCTGCCCACTATCCGTGGCATGGAAAAGGACGGCATTCCCTACACCGGCTTTTTGTACGCAGGTCTGATGATCGACAAGGCCGGTCACCCCAAGACCCTGGAGTTCAACTGCCGCATGGGTGACCCGGAAACCCAGCCGATCATGATGCGCCTCAAGAGCGATCTGGTCGATGTGCTGCAGGCTGCCACCGACGGCAAGCTCGACCAGATCGAGCTGCAGTGGGACCGCCGCACCGCGCTGGGCGTGGTGATGGCTGCCCATGGCTACCCGGATGCACCGCGCAAGGGCGATGTGATCACCGGCCTGCCCGAGGACGAAGAAGAAGTGATGGTTTTCCACGCCGGCACTACGGTGCAGGATGGCAAGCCCGTCACCAGCGGTGGCCGCGTGTTGTGCGTGACCGCCTTGGCCGACAACGTCAAGCAGGCGCAGCAGCGCGTGTATGCCGCTGCCGCCCAGGTGCATTTCGATGGCGCGCAATACCGCCACGACATCGGCTACCGCGCGGTCAAGTGACGGTCTTCAAGCCCACAGGGAGCCAGGCACATGCTGTCTTCTTCCGTTGACCAACTGAACGCCGGGGCCCAGGCCCTGGCGGTGGCCGCCTATCTGCAGTCGCTGCAGGCCTCCATCACCGATGCGGTTGAAGCGCTGGAGCAGGAGGCAGGCAGCAATGTCCGTTTTCTGGCCGATGCCTGGCAAAAGGCGCCCGGTGAGAAGCTGCAAGGCCAGGGGCTGACCAAGATCCTGGAAGGCGGTACGGTGTTCGAGCGTGCAGGCGTGGGCTTTTCGCAGGTGCGGGGCCCGCAGCTGCCGCCCTCGGCCACCCAGCACCGGCCCGAGCTGACGGGTGCGCCTTTCACGGCCATGGGCGTGTCGCTGGTCTTCCATCCACGCAACCCCTATGTGCCAACCGTGCACATGAACGTGCGCATGATTGCCGCAGGCCACCCCGGCCAGCCCGCCACCTGCTGGTTTGGCGGCGGCATGGACCTGACGCCGTTCTACCCCTTTGCCGAAGACGCGCAGCATTTTCACCAGGTCTGCCACGATGCGGTGGCGCCTTTCGGTGACGATCTGTACCCGCGCTTCAAGCAGTGGTGTGACCGCTATTTCTTCCTCAAGCACCGCAACGAAGCGCGTGGCATCGGCGGCATCTTTTTTGATGACTTCTCCGAGCTGGGCTTTGAAGGCGGCTTTGCGATGCTGCAGTCGGTGGGCGATGCCTTTTTGAAGGCCTATCTGCCGATCGTGCAACGCCGCAAGGACCAGGCCCATGGCGAGCGCGAGCGGGACTTTCAGCTCTACCGGCGCGGTCGCTATGTGGAGTTCAACCTGGTCTGGGACCGGGGTACCCACTTTGGCCTGCAGTCGGGCGGGCGCACCGAATCGATCTTGCTGTCGATGCCGCCCATGGCCAGCTGGAGCTACCAGCGCCAGGACCCTGAGGGCTCGCCCGAAGCGCGTTTGCTGGCGGAGTTTTTGCAGCCGCGTGATTGGCTGTGAACAAGCCGGCCAGGGCTGCCGGTTCCGTGCCAGAGGGGTAGGCCCGAACGCCTTTCGCTGGCCCGGCGCCCATGCCGCAAGGCCATACCAGAGCGCCATTTGGCGCAGCTTGCGTATAATTCGCTTTCCGCTGGCCATGCGCATGCCCCATTGCAGGCTGCGCGGCAGCTTCTCTTGAAGGCTTTGCCCTTTTGTCACTGCGTGTTGACGCGATCAACAATAACTGCAACACGCGCTATAGTAGAAACACTTTCATCCATCACCTACTGATGACCACCGCCAAAAAATCCGAATCCACTGCCAAGAAATCTGTGCAATTGCTGCAGCGTGCCATCGTTGATGGGCTGGAAGATGTGAAAGCACAAGATATCCAGGTTTTCAATACCGAGCACCTGTCGCCACTGTTCGAGCGCGTGATCGTGGCCGCAGGTACCTCGAACCGCCAGACCAAGGCCTTGGCGGCCAGCGTCAAGGACGCCGTCAAGGAAGCGGGCTTTCCCAAGCCACGCACCGAAGGCGAAGACAACGGCGAGTGGATCATTGTGGACTGCGGCCCTGTCGTCGCCCACATCATGCAGCCGATGATTCGCCAGTACTACCGCCTCGAAGAGATGTGGGGCGATACGCCGGTGCGCGTGAAGCTGGGCGCTGCCAAGCCCAAGGCCGCCAAGCCTGCCAAGGCCCAGGCCGAAGCCGCTGCGGACACCGAAGCCAGCAAGAAAAAGCCCGCTGCACGCAAGACTGCCTCCGCTGACAGCGCGGCTGCTGCACCGGTAAAGAAGGTTGCCGCGAAGAAGCCCGCGGTCAAGAAGATCTCTGGCACCGTCGCCAAGAAGCCTGCAGTCAAGAAGACCAGTGCTGCTGCCACCGTCAAGACCGTCGTGGTCAACAAACCCAAGGCCAGCAAGCCCGCAGCCAAGTCGGCCGCCGCCAAGCCTGCAGCCAAGAAGCCCGCAGCCAAGCGCGCAACCAGCAAGGCCAAGTAAACCCCCTCAACCTGCGGGTTGCAAAGAGCTGTACTGCCCCGCAGGACAGCTCTTTTTCATTGGAGAGTTCGCATGAAGATTTTCATCGTTGCGGTGGGCCAGCATGTACCCGATTGGGCGCAGACCGCCTATGACGACTATGCCAAGCGTTTCCCACCCGAGCTGAAGGTGGAGCTCAAGGCCGTCAAGACGGAGCCGCGTGGCTCCAAGACTGTCGAGACGCTGTATGCCGCCGAGCGCAAGCGCATCGAAGCGGCCATCCCACGTGGCACGCGCATCGTGGTGCTCGACGAGCGCGGCACGAACCTGACCACGAAGGCGCTGGCCCAGCGGGTCAAGGGCTGGCAGCTCGAAGGCGACGATGTCGCGCTGATCATTGGTGGCCCCGATGGTCTGGACCCCGAGTTCAAGGCCGCGGCGCATGAGCGCATTCGCCTCTCGGACATGACCTTGCCCCATGCGATGGTGCGGGTGCTGCTGATCGAGCAGCTCTACCGTGCCTGGTCGGTCAACGCAGGCCACCCCTACCACCGCGAGTAAGCCGGTGGCACCAGCCGCAAGGCGGGGTGAGGGCCGCGCAATATCCCCGCTTGCCAGCGGCCTGCTGGATGCGTTATGCTGCAAAAATAATAGCTGCTTGCGCTGAATTGATGGGCGCAGGCGCTTTTTTCAAACCAAGGCCTCGCTCCCCTCCCATGCATTCCTTTGTCTACCTGGCCTCGCAGTCACCCCGCCGCAGTCAACTGCTCGAACAGATCGGTATCGCCCACCGCCTGCTGGTGGCGCAGGACCACGACCCCGAACCCCAGGACCCTGAGGCGCTGGAGCAGGTGCTGCCGCGCGAATCGGCCACCGACTATGTTCAGCGCGTGACCGGCTTGAAGCTCGATGCTGCCATCGCCCGCCTGCAGCGGCGCGGGCTGGAGCAGGCGCCGATTCTCTGCTCTGACACCACGGTGTCGCTGGGCCGGCATATTCTGGGCAAGCCCGAGTCGCAAGAACAGGCCCTCGAGATGCTGCAGGCACTCAGCGGCAAGACGCACCGCGTCTTGACGGCGGTGGCGCTGCAAAGCGGGCGCAAGCGCCTGACCAGCCTGTCGGTCTCCAGCGTGGAGTTTGCGGTGATGGACAGCGCGCAGATCGATGCCTATGTCGCCAGTGGCGAGCCCATGGGCAAGGCGGGCGCCTATGGGGTGCAGGGGCGGGCGGCAGCGTATATTGCCAGGATCAGCGGCAGCTATTCAGGCATCATGGGGCTGCCGGTGTTCGAGACGGCCAATGTGCTGCGGGCTGCAGGGTTTGCCATCTGAGAATGACTTCTATGCAAAATGATATTTTGATCAACTGGGCCCCGCAGGAGACGCGGGTGGCGGTCATCGAGGGCGGCGCCGTGCAGGAGCTGCACCATGAGCGCACCCTGGAGCGCGGCCTGGTCGGCAATGTCTACCTCGGCAAGATATCGCGTGTGCTGCCCGGTATGCAGTCTGCGTTCATCGACATTGGCCTGGAACGCGCCGCATTCCTGCATGTGGCCGATGTCTGGCAGCGCCAGGAAGGCGGCCTGGCGCCGATGTTCGCGCGCAAGGGCGAACCCCAGGTGCCGATTGAAAAGCAGATTTTCGAGGGCCAGTCGATCATGGTGCAGGTCATCAAGGACCCCATCGGCACCAAGGGCGCGCGGCTGTCCACGCAGATCAGCATTGCCGGGCGCCTGCTGGTGTACCTGCCGCAGGACGACCATATCGGCGTGTCGCAAAAGATTCCGCAGAACGAGCGCGATGCCTTGCGCGCACGCCTGCAGGCGCTGGTGGGCACCGCGCAAACGGGTGGCGGCGGTGGCTTTATCCTGCGCACCAATGGCGAGGACTCCAGCGACGACGAGTTGGCCGAAGACATCAGCTACCTGCGCAAGGTCTGGAAGCGCATCAAGGAAAGCGCCGCCAAGCAGGCCGCCAAGACCTTGCTGCACCAGGACCTGAGCCTGATGCAGCGCGTGCTGCGCGATATGGTGACGGAGAACACCCAGTCGATCCGCATCGATTCGCGCGAGCAGTTCGTGCTGCTGCAGCAGTTTGGCCAGGAGTTCATGCCCGCCGCGCTGCCCAAGCTGCAGCTGTACAAGGGCGAGCGCCCGATTTTCGATCTGTACTCGGTCGATGAGGAAATAGCGCGTGCGCTGGGCCGGCGTGTCGATCTCAAGTCGGGCGGCTACCTGATCGTCGACCAGACCGAGGCCTTGACCACCGTCGATGTGAACACCGGCGGCTATGTCGGTGCGCGCAATTTTGACGACACCATCTTCAAGACCAACCTGGAAGCGGCCCATGCGATTGCCCGCCAGCTGCGGCTGCGCAACCTGGGCGGCATCATCATCGTGGACTTTATCGACATGGTGCATGAGGACCACCAGGCGCAGGTGCTGCATGAGCTGCGCAAGCAACTGCAGCGCGACCGCGTCAAGACCATGTGCGGCGAGTTCTCCCAGCTGGGCCTGGTGGAGATGACGCGCAAGCGCACGCGTGAATCCCTGGCCCATATGCTCTGCACCTCCTGTCCGGTCTGCCATGGGGTGGGCGAGGTCAAGACCGTGCGGACGGTCTGCTACGACATCCTGCGCGAGATTCTGCGCGAGGCGCGCCAGTTCAACCCCAAGGAGTTCCGCGTGCTTGCCGCCCCGCCGGTGATCGAGATGCTGCTGGACGAGGAAAGCCAGCACCTGGCCGGGCTGTCCGATTTCATTGGCAAGCCGATCTCGCTGCAGGCGGAGGGGCGGGACGGCTCGGACCAGTACGATATCGTGCTGCTGTAGCACTGGGCCACTGACAGCTGACAGCAGACAGCCAACAAAAAGCCCGGCGAGATGGGTTCTCGCCGGGCTTTTTGCCAGGGAAGGGGGCGCTTTACAGCTTGCGCAGACGTTCCAGCGCCGCGAGCAAGGTCTCGTCCTTTTTGGCATAGCAAAAGCGCACCACCTGCTGGTCAAAGCCGTTGCCATAAAACGCAGACAGCGGAATGGCTGCTACGCCCAGGTCCTTGACCAGCTGCTGGCAGAACTCTGCTTCGCTGGCATCGGTCACGGCGGAGATGTCCACGCACTGGAAATAGGTGCCGGAGCTGGGCAGCAGCTTCAGGCGCGAGCCTTCGAGGCCGGCGCGGAACAGATCGCGCTTCTTCTGGTAGAAAGCGGGCAGGTTCAGGTAGGGCGCCGGGTCCTTCAGGTACTCGGCCAGGCCGACCTGCATCGGGGTGTTGACGGTGAAGACATTGAACTGGTGCACCTTGCGGAATTCCGCCGTCAGCGGCGCTGGTGCAGCAACGGTGGCGACCTTCCAGCCGGTGACATGGAAGGTCTTGCCAAAGCTGCTCACCACATAGGCGCGCGCGGCCAGGCCGGGGTAGCGCGATGCGCTCTCATGGCGTTCGCCGTCGAACACCATGTGCTCATAGACCTCATCGGCCAGCAGCAGGATGTTGGTGGGCGCCAGCAGGTCCTGCAGCTGCTGCATCTCCTGCGCGGTCCAGGTGGTGCCGCTGGGGTTGTGCGGCGTGTTGATCAGCAGCAGCCGCGTCTTGGAGGTGATCGCTGCGGCGATCTTGCCAAAGTCAGGGCGGAAGGTCTTGGGCGTCAGCGGTACGCGCACCGGCACGCCGCCGGCCAGCTCGATATTGGGCACATAGCTGTCGTAGCAGGGGTCCAGCACGATGACTTCATCGCCGGGGCTCACGCAGCTGAGGATGACGGTGAGGATCGCCTGCGTGGCACCGGCGGTGACGGTGATCTCGCTGTTGGCGTCGTAGCGCTTTCCGTAGAGCGCTTCGATCTTCTGGGCCACCACCTCGCGCAAGGCCGGTACACCGGTCATCGGCGGGTACTGGTTGTGGCCGGCCTGCATGGCGCGGCTGACGCTGTCGATCAAGGCCGGGTCGCAGCCAAAGTCCGGAAAGCCCTGGCCCAGATTGACGGCCTTGTGCTCGGCCGCGAGCGCCGACATGACGGTGAAGATGGTGGTGCCCACATGGGGCAGACGGCTGGGGAACGACGGGGTGAGGGCGGAGGCGGACATGGTGATCAGGGCTGGAAAACAACCGCAGCCGGCGAGCCGGACTGCGATCTATCGATCAGTAAGCGGTTTGGGTTGGGAGACGGGTACGGGTCAGAGCTCATAGTCAGCCACATGGCCGACCATGGCACGGGCGATCAGATCACGGCTGAGCCGGTCGCTGAGCAGCTCGGCAAATTTGTAGACAAAATTACGCATGTATGCGCCACGCTTGAAGGCCACGCGCGCCACGCTTTCGCCAAACAGATGGCCGACGGGCCGCACGGCCAGGTCCTTGAGCGGATCATCGCGCATGGCCATCTCGGCCACGATGCCGATGCCCAGGCCCAGCCGCACATAGGTCTTGATCACGTCCGAGTCAATCGCTTCCAGGACAATCTTGGGGGTGAGTTGGCGGGCAGCCATCGCCGCGTCGATCTTGCCCCTGCCGGTAAACGATGGGTGGTAGGTGATCAACGGCTCGGCGGCAATGTCTTCGAGATTGATGCGCTCCTTCTGGGCCAGAGGGTGTTGGTGCGGCATGACCAGCACGTGCTGCCATTCATAGCAGGGCAGGGTCACCAGTTCGGGGTAGTCGGCCAGCGACTCGGTGGCCATGCCCAGATCGGCCTGCTCGTCGATCACCATGCGTGCCACTTCGGCCGGTGTGGCCTGGTGCAGGCTGACTGTCACCTTGGGATAGTGCTCGCGCAGCCGCGCCACCGGCGTGGGCAGCACATAACGCGCCTGGGTGTGGGTGGTCGCGATGGAGAGGGTGCCGCTGTCCTGCGCGCTGTACTGGTCGCCGATGCGTTTGAGGTTCCCGACCTCGCGCATGATGATCTCGATGCTGCGCAGCACCTGCTGCCCAGGCTCGGTGATGCGCTTGAGCCGCTTGCCATGGCGCGCGAAGATGTCGATGCCCAGCTCCTCCTCCAGCTCGATGATGGCCTTGGAGACGCCGGGTTGCGAGGTGTGCAGTGCCTTCGCCGCCTCGGTCAGATTGAGGTTGCGGCGTGCGGCCTCTTGCACAAAGCGGAACTGATGCAGGTTCATACAATGATGCGGAATATGAATTTGCATCATTATGCTTGATTGGAATATAAAAATCAGCCTCTCTGCAGAAACCCAGCCTCTGGGGCGGATTTTTCAGACATGCACCCGCTGGAGCCTGCCGCAACCGGGTACCGGCGGCATAGGGGCCGCCGGAGATTTAGCGCGGCTACGCGCCTTCCAGGTAGCCGCCCGCCATGGCCGCCAGCAGCCCGATGACGCGCGCATCCTCGCCCATCGCCGGGGCAATGCGCAGCTGCACCTCGGGATGGAGGGGCGCGAGTTCCTCGACCAGCGCGGGAATGTCTTCGCTCGCATGTTTGCCGACGCCAAACAGCAGCGGCCAAATGGTGATTTGCGTCAATTGGGGATGCGACTGCAGCAGCTGGGCAACGGCGTGGCCTAGCGGTGGGTCGCACCAGTCAAGATAGGCGCAAGCCACGGCAGCGGCGGGTTGCGCTTGCTGCACCTGGGCGAGCAGGTGTTCCGCATTGCGGCGCCAGACCGGGTCCTTGGAGCCGTGGGACAACAGAATCAATCCGATGGAAGAGGGGGTGGAAGACATGTGCGTAGGACGTTAGCGGCTGAAACATAAGCCGCCGTGGGTAAAGCTAGGAACCTTTGCGCATTATCGCTTTCCCATACCCGGGCCCGATGGGCCACCGAAACGGATACGAATGTAGCAAAATGTACAGCTTGCGCAGCCAGGGTCTGAAACCTGGCAATCCCGCGCAGCGCTTTACACTGCCTACATATTTAGCTGTAAAAATAGTAGTTTGCTCTACCTTGAAGCCAAAACCGATGATGCCGGATGTTTCCAATTTTTCGCGCCAGTCCCTGGCAACGTTTCAATCCTTGGCAACCGTCGGAAAGCACTCCTCCCCCCGCGCGCTGGGTCGTCTGGTCCGCACAGGTGCTGTGGTCGGCGCCATCGGTCTGCTGGCTGCGTGTTCGGACAAGCCCGCACCCGCAGCCGCCGCGCCGCAGGCACCGGAGGTCGGCATCATCACGGTCCAGGCAGCATCGCAGCAGCTGACGGCGGAGCTGCCCGGTCGCACCAACGCCTTCATGATTGCCGAGATTCGCCCCCAGGCCAACGGCATTGTGGAAAAGCGCCTGTTCACCGAAGGCGCCGCCGTCAAGGCCGGCCAGGCGCTGTACCAGCTCGATGACCGGCCTGCGCGGGCCTCCGTCAACAGTGCCGAGGCGGCGCTGGCCAAGGCCAAGGCCACCGCGCAGACGGCGCGCAGCAATGCAGCGCGCAACAGCGAGCTGGTCAAGATCGATGCCATCAGCCGCCAGGTCTTCGATGACAGCCAGGCGCTGGTGGCGCAGACCGCTTCCGACGTGGCCGTAGCGCAGGCAGCGCTGGACAATGCCCGGATCAATCTGCAGTACACCCGCATCAGTTCGCCGATCAGCGGCAGGGTCAGCACCTCGGCGGTCACGCCCGGTGCGCTGGTCACTGCCAACCAGGCGACGGCGCTCACCACCGTGGTGCAACTCGATCCCATGTATGTGGACTTCACCCAATCGAGTACCGAGATGCTGCAGCTGCAGCGCGACCTGAAGGCGGGCCGCTTTCAGCGCCTTGAAGGCGACCAGATTCCGGTGCGCATCCGGCTCGATGACGGCACCGAGTACAGCCACGAGGCCAAGCTCAAGTTCTCCGGGGTGATTGTCAGCCCCACGACAGGCACCGTCACCTTGCGTGCTCAGGTCCCGAATCCCGATGGCGTATTGATGCCCAATATGTATGTGCAGGCGCTGTTGCCTACCGCAGTGGCGCCAGATGCACTGCTGGTGCCCCAGCAGTCGGTGGTGCGCGACCTCACCGGCAAGCCGACTGTGCTGGTGGTCACGGCCGACGACAAGGTGCAAAAGCGCGCGCTGCAGCTCGACCGTGCTGTGGGCAGCCAGTGGCTGGTGGGCAGTGGCCTCAAGTCGGGGGAGCGCGTGGTGGTTGATGGCTTCCAGCGTGTCAAGGAGGGTGACAAGGTGCGCGTCACCGAGGTGGATCTGAAGGCGCAGGCCGAGCGCGTCCGCAGCCCTGGGCGCGTGCCCGGCCAGGCCGCAGCGCCGGCAGCAGCCCAGTAACACCCCCAGAATCCGAGGCTGCATCCATGGCTCAGTTTTTTATTCAGCGCCCCATTTTTGCGTGGGTGATCGCCATCATCATCATGCTGGGCGGGGCACTGTCCATCTCCAAGCTGCCGCTGGAGCAGTACCCCGAGATTGCGCCGCCGCGCGTCACCATCGGTACCCAGTACACCGGTGCGTCGGCCGAGACGGTCGAGAACTCCGTCACGCAGATCATCGAGCAGCAGCTCAAGGGCATCGACAACATGCTCTACATGAGCGCGACCAGCAATGCCTCTGGCCAGGCCCGCATCACCTTGACCTTTGCGCCCGGCACCAATGTCGATGTCGCCCAGGTGCAGGTGCAAAACAAGATCCAGGGCGCGCTCAACCGCCTGCCCGAATCTGTCAAGAGCCGGGGCGTGTTCATCAACAAGGGCGGCCAGGATTTTCTGGTCACCTACAGCTTCTACTCCCAAGACCCCACGATGACCGAGGTCGACATTGGTGACTACATCAATGCCAGTCTGGTCGATGTGATCGGGCGCCTCGAAGGCGTGGGCGACATCAACGTCTTTGGCACCTCGTATGCGATGCGCATCTGGATGGACCCGGCCAAGATGGAGAAATTCGGACTGATGCCGTCGGACTTGGCCAATGCGCTCAATGCGCAAAACGCCCAGGTCTCGGCCGGCCAGCTGGGCGCGCTGCCAGCGGTGAACAACCAGCAGCTCAATGCGACGATCACGGCGCGCACCAAGCTCAAGACGGTGGACCAGTTCGAGGACATCGTGCTAAAGGCCGCCACCGATGGCTCGGTGGTCACCATGAAGGATGTCGCCCGCGTGGAGCTGGGCGCCGAAAACCTGAACGTGCAGGCCAAGCTCAACGGCATGCGCGGCGCCGGCATGGGCATCATCCTGGCCGATGGCGCCAATGCGATGGCCGTGTCCGATGCCGTTGCGGCCAAGCTGGCCGAGATGAAGCCGTACTTCCCCAACCAGATCGACTACTTCGTCAGCTCGGACTCTACGCCCTTTGTGCGCGCCTCCATCCACGAGGTGGTCGCAGCGCTGGGCGAGGCCATGGTGCTGGTGGTGATCGTGATGTTCGTGTTTTTGCAGAACCTGCGCGCCACGTTGATCCCGGCCATTGCCGTGCCGGTGGTGCTGCTGGGCACCTTTGGCGTGTTGTCGATCGCCGGGTACTCCATCAATACCTTGACGATGTTCGCGATGGTGCTGGCGATCGGCCTGCTGGTGGACGATGCGATCGTCGTGGTGGAGAACGTCGAGCGGGTGATGCACGAGACGGGCATGTCCGCCAAGGAGGCAACCAAGGTCTCGATGCGGGAGATCACACCGGCGCTGGTCGGTATCGGCGTGACCTTGTCGGCAGTGTTTGTGCCGATGGCCTTCTTTGGCGGATCCACCGGGGTGATCTACCGCCAGTTCTCGATCACGATCGTTGCGGCAATGGCACTGTCGGTGTTTGTCGCATTGACGTTGACCCCGGCGCTGTGTGCCACCCTGCTGAAGGCGCCCGAGCATGCCGGCGGCCATGAGCGCGCCATCCGCAAGGGCCTGTTTGGCATCAGCGACCGGTTCTTCCGCTGGTTCAACCGCAATTTCGACCGCACGGCCACCCGCTACCAGGGCATCGTCGCCCGCAGCCTGCGCCGCGCCAAGCGCATGATGCTGATTTTCATCGCCGTGCTGCTGGGCGTGTGGCTGCTGATGCACAAGCTGCCGACCTCGTTCCTGCCCGATGAAGACCAGGGCTTTCTGTATGTGAACGTCAACCTGCCGTCCGGCGCAGCCGATGCGCGCCTGCAGGACGTGCTCGACGAGGTGCGCGAATACCTGCTCAAGCAGCCCGACATCATCAGCTTCAACCAGGTCTCGGGCCTCAACGGCGACCAAAGTTCGGCGCGCGGCTTCATCCGCCTCAAGCCCTGGGATGAACGCCAGCTCGCGTCGCAGTCTTCCGCGGCCATTGCCAACAAGGCGACGAGAGACCTGTCGCGCATCCGCGATGCGCGGGTGCTGGTGATCCTGCCGCCAGCCGTGCGCGGTCTGGGTGCCAGCTCGGGCTTCAACTTCATGGTCAAGGACATGAACAGCATCGGCCACGACGGGCTGTTGGCAGCCAGCAACCAGGTATTGGCGGCCATGCGCGCCAACCCGAACCTGACGGCAGTACGCACGACCAATCTGGACGATGCGGCCGAATTGCGTGTGGATGTGGACGACCGCAAGGCCGCAGCGCTGGGTTTGTCGTATGCCGACATCAACAGCGTGCTGTCCAGCGCGATGGGCGGCACCTATGTCAATGACTTCCTGAACAATGGCCGCGTCAAGCGCGTCTACATCATGGGCGATGCGCCGCACCGCATGCTGCCGCAGGACATCGCCAAATGGACGGTGCGCAACAAGAACGGCGAAATGGTGCCCTTTGGTGCGTTCTCCGACACGCACTGGGCCTACGGCTCGCCCCAGCTGCTGCGCTACAACGGCAGCCCGGCCTACGAGTTCGAAGGCCGCGCAGCACCCGGCATCAGCTCCGGCGCAGCAATGCAGGAGGTCGAAGCCATCCTGGCCAAGCTGCCAGCCGGTCTCGGGTATGAATGGACGGGCGCGTCGCTGCAAGAGCGCCAGTCCGGTGCACAGGCGCCCATGCTGTATGCGATCTCGATCCTGTTCGTGTTCCTGTGCCTGGCCGCGCTGTACGAGAGCTGGACCGTTCCGCTGTCGGTGATGCTGGCCGTGCCGCTGGGGGTGATTGGTGCGCTGGCCGCCACCTATACCCGGGGCCTGACCAATGACGTGTACTTCCAGGTGGGCTTGCTCACCACCGTGGGTTTGGCGGCCAAGAATGCCATCTTGATTGTCGAATTTGCGGTGCAGCTGCAAGAGCAGGGCAAGCGCCTGTTTGATGCCACGGTGGAGGCGGTGCGCCTGCGCTTGCGCCCGATCCTGATGACCTCGCTGGCCTTTGGCTTTGGCGTGATTCCGCTGGCCATTGGCACCGGCGCCGGTGCCGGCGGGCGTAACGCCATCGGCACGGCCGTGCTGGGCGGTATGGTGGCCTCGACCGTGCTCGGTATTTTCATGGTGCCGGTCTTCTTCCTGCTGATCCGCAGCTGGTTCCGCTCGCGCAGCCGCCACGACGAGGCGCCTGCGCAAGCCAGCGCCGCGCCGGAGACCGCGCCATGAGCTGTTTTGATACTTTTTCCATGACCCGTGCCTACCGTTTGCCGCTGTCCCTGTTGGCAGCGGGCCTGCTGTCCGCTTGCAACCTGGCGCCGCAGTACCAGCGTCCCGAGCCTGCGGTACCCGCCACGCTCGATGGCGTGGCCCAGACCTTGCCTGCCGATTTTGTCGTGGAGCCGGCTGCAGCCGATACCTTGCAGTTGCTGCCGTGGCAGCAGTGGGTGGAGAGCGCAGGGCTGCGTCAGCTCATCGAGCTGGCCTTGCAGAACAACCGCGACCTGCGCGTGGCCATCGCCAATATCGAGAAGGCGCGCGCGCAGTACGGCGTGCAGCGTGCCGACCAACTGCCCAGCCTGAATGCCAACGCCCAGGCAAACCGCACCCGCACCGCAGACGATCTGCGCTCGGCCAGCGCGGCCTCGTCGGTGACCAACCAGGTCAGCGTGCAGCTGGGCCTGGCCAGCTATGAGCTCGATTTCTGGGGCCGGGTGCGCAACCTCAGCGAGGCGGCATTGCAGCAGTACCTGCTGGTGGAAGAAAACCGCCGCAGCGTGCAGCTGGGCCTGATCACCGATATCGCCAACGCCTGGGTGGCCCTGGCCAGCGACCAGCAGCGCCTGCAACTGGCGCGCGACACGTTGGCCACGCGCGAGCAAGGCTACGGCCTGGTGCAGCGCATGCACCAGCTGGGCGCCACCAATGGTTTGGTGCTGGCCCAGAACCAGACGGCGGTGGAGACCGCCCGCAACGATGTGGCGGCCTACGAGTCGCAAGTGGCCCGTGATCGCAATGCACTGCAGTTGCTGGTGGGTGGCCCTTTGGCGGGCGATATGCTGCCGCCCGCGCCCACCGCGTCGCTCAGCACGAATGAGATCAAGAGCGCGGGCTCTGGCCAGTTGCTCGATGGTGCAACGCCCCAGGTCAAAACGCCAGGCGTGGCCACTGCCATGACCGTGGTGCCGACCGGCCTGTCGTCGCAGGTGCTGCTGGCCCGGCCCGATGTGGCGGCAGCCGAGCACAGCCTGCAGGCGCAGTACGCCAGCATTGGTGCAGCGCGCGCGGCCTTCTTCCCCACGATCAGCCTGACGGCCAATGCCGGCACCGCCAGCGATGCGCTGTCGGGCCTGTTCGATGGTGGCAACCGCGCCTGGAGCTTTGTGCCGCAGATCCGTTTGCCGATTTTTGACGGCGGCCGCAACCAGGCCAACCTCGATATCGCGCAAGCCAACCGCGATGCCGCACTGGCCCAGTACGACAAGGCCATTCAGGTGGCTTTCCGCGAGGTGAGCGATGCGCTGGCCGACCGCGCCACGATGCAGCGGCGGCTGAACGCGCAGGCTGCCCTGGTGCAGGCGGCCAGCCGCGTGCTGCAGCTGTCGCAGGCGCGTTTCAAGGCCGGCGCCGACGATTTTCTGACCGTGCTCGATGCGCAGCGCAGCCTGTACGCAGCCCAGCAAACCCAGATCACGTTAATGCAGGCCGAGCAGGTCAACCGCATCAGCCTGTACAAGGCGCTGGGCGGAGGCATCGACAGCGCGCAGTGATGGCGCATAAGCGCAATGCTGCGAGGGCAATGCGCGCTGCACTACGATGGCGGGCATGACTGATACCTTGCCCACGCCTTCTGACCGCAAGGCCTCACCCGAGTTTGATGAATCCCAGGCGCAGGCGGTCGATGCGCTGATTGTGGGTGCCGGCCCGGTCGGCATGTTTGCAGCATTCCAGCTGGGTTTGCAGGGCGTGCAGGCCCAGTTGTGCGACAGCCTGCCGCAGATGGGCGGGCAGTGCATTGCGCTTTATGCCGACAAGCCCATCTACGATATCCCCGGCATTCCGCTGTGCACCGGCCGCGAGCTGGCTGCGCAGCTGCAGCGCCAGATCCAGCCCTTCGAGCCCGTCTTTCACGGCCATACGCAGGTCGCGCAACTGCTGCCCCATGGCGATGGCCGTTGGCGCTTGCAACTGCAGGCTATCGATGGGCCCCAGACCCGCTGGTTGCTGGCCCGCACCGTGGTCGTGACCGCCGGCGTGGGCGCCTTTGTGCCCAAACAGCTGCGCTTGCCTGGGCTGGAGACGTGGCTGGGCAGCCAGGTGTTCTACCACCCCACGTTGGACGATGGCTGGCTGGAGCCGATATTGGCCGGCCATGCTGCGCCACGCATTGTGATCAGCGGCGGCGATGAGGCGGCGGTGGAGGCAGTGCTGGCCGCGGCAGACCATGCACAACTGCAATCGGCGCAACTGGTGCTGATGCACCGGCGCGACCAGTTCAGTGCCCCGGATGCCATGCTGCAGCGCCTGGCACAGCTGCGGGCCAGCGGCAGGGTCGAGGTGGTCATTGGCATGCCGCAGGCCATCGAGGCCACCGAGCGTCTGCAGGGCATTGGCTACATTGATGCCGACGGTGCTGACCAGCGCCTGGCCTGCGACCAGCTGTGGGTGTTCCAGGGCCTGTCGCCCAAGCTCGGGCCCTTGCTGGACTGGAATCTGGCGCTGGAGAAAAAACAGTTGCAGGTGGCGACCGACAGTTTTCAGACCAGTGCCGTGGGTATCTATGCCGCAGGCGATATCGTCAGCTACCCGGGCAAGCGCAAGCTGATACTGACGGGTTTCTACGAAGCGACGATGGCAGCGATGGCGGCCGTTGAATACCTGCGCGGCGAGAAGCTGCTGCTGGAATACACGACCACCAGCAAGCGCCTGCATGCGCGCCTGGGCGTCTCGCACTCAGACTGATCTTGCTGCGTCTCGCGCAGCTGCTGAAGCGGCCTTAGGCTGCTGGCGGAGATGGGGGCTGAAGCCGGTGCTGCATCAGCAGCTCATCGTGCAGCTCGCCGTCGACCAGCAGAGCCGCCGGCTCGGTGCCATAGGCCCGGAAGCCGGCTTGCTCGTACAGGCGTATCGCGCTGGCATTGGCGGCGTTGACGCTCAGATGGATCTGCACCGCCCCGGGAACCTGGCGGGCAAAGGCGACAGCCTGTGCCAACAGGGCCTGCGCGATGCCCTGGCCGCGAAAGGCTGGCTCCACATACACGCCCCACAAGGCCATGCGGTGGCGGGTCTTGAGGCCATCCTGGCGGCGAATGCCAAGCATGCCCACCAGCTGGCTGCGGGCAAAGGCGCCAAGCACACCCTGGTCAGCGCTGGGCGCCAGGCGCGCCTCGATCACCGCCAAAGAGCGGTCTTTTTCTTCTTCGTAGCTGGAGCCAAAGGCGCTCGGCCATGCGCGCAGGCCGGCCAGGCGCAGGCGCTGGAAAGCGGCGGCATCGGCCGGTGTCAGCCAACGGATCTCCCACGCAGCGGCGGCCATCCGGTTCAAGGCGCGAGGCGTTCGCGGATCCAGCCGGTGCCGTCCGGCCCCGTTTGGCGGTAGCGCAGGCGGTCATGCAGCCGGCTCTTGCGGCCTTGCCAGAACTCCCAGGTATCGGGCACCAGGCGAAAGCCACCCCAGTGCGGTGGGCGCGGCGGCTTGAGCAGGAACTGCGCGCCATATTTGGCGGCATTGGTCACCAGCACGGCGCGGCTGTCGATGACCTGGCTTTGCGGACTGGCCCAGGCGCCAATGCGCGAGTCGAGCGGGCGGCTGTTGAAGTAGGCGTCGCTTTCCTCGTCCGAGACTTTTTCCACACGGCCCTCGATGCGCACCACACGCTCCAGCTCCACCCAGTGGAACATCAGCGCGGCAAAGGGATTGCCTGCAATCTCACGGCCCTTGCGGCTGTCGTAATTGGTGTACCAGACGATGCCGCGTGCGTCGTAGCCCTTGATCAGCACGATGCGGGTGCTGGGCCGGGCATCGGGGCCGACGGTAGCGACCGTCATCGCATTGGGTTCTGGCAGCTGCGACGCAACGGCTTCGTTCATCCAGCGGTCGAACTGGTCAATCGGCGCAGCGCAGGACGCCGATTCGTTCAGCTCGGCGCGTTCATAGCTTTTGCGCAAATCGGCAATGGAGTGGGAGAGTTCGCTCATGGCCCGATTGTGCATCGCTTTGGCGCAGTGCAGTGACAAAAAAGCCTGTGGGCCACCGGGCGCCACAGGCTGGGTTTGAACAGGCTCTTGGTGCAGGACAGCTTACTGGATCACACCGCAGCCCAGACGTGCACCGGAATTGCCGGTGGGCTGGGTGGTGTAGTCGTCCTTGTCCTTGTGGACCACCACAGCGCGGCCCTTGATGTCGCTGGGCTTGCCGGTGCCGATCGACAGGTCCTTGGTTTCCCAGACCAGGAACGCAGTGCCTGCGGCATCGGCCATCAGGCTGGGCAGATCACCGACATGGGATTCGGGGCCGGCCTTGCCATGCTGGTGGCCGTTCGGGTTGTAGTGGCCACCGGCGCTCATCGCATCGGGCGACGAGCAGTTGCCGTTCTCATGCACATGGAAGCCATGTTCGCTGCCGGGCTGCAGACCCTTGACCTGCGCCATCACGCGCACCGTGTCGCGGTTGACTTCGTAGACGCGGAAATAGCCGCTGATGTTGTTGCCTTCGGTCGGGTTGATGGTCGCCTCGGCAATCGGTGTGGCGCGGTCGGTGTGGGCGCAGGCGCTCAGCAGCGCCGCCACGGTGGCCGCAGCAGCGAACTTGGCGATGGATGGAATGCGTTGGATCATGGGAACTCTCCTGGTGCCTTGGATTAAGGGTTGGTCACAGCCACCGTTTTTAGCACGCACGCAGCGCTTCTTTTGTAGTCTGATTGCCAGCAATCGCGGCGGCGCGTTTACGGTGTGGGGGCTGTTGTGAGGCGCCGGGCCACCAGATCCCAGACCGCTTGCGCCGCAGCGGGCAGGCTGCGCTGGCGGCGCCGCACCAGCATGATTGCGCGTTGCACCTGGGGCAGCAGATCGCACACCTGGAGGCTGCTGAAGCCATGGGCCGGGATCGCCAGGCCCGGCATGATGCTGATGCCAATGCCGGCCTCGACCATGCGGAAGGCAGTGGTGACATGGCCTACCTCCTGCACGACAGGGCAATGCTCAGGCCCGCAACCGCTGGCCAGCAAGGCAGCGTCCATCAGCCGGCGGCTGCCCGATGCGTGGTCGAGCAGCACCAAGGGCTCGCCGCGCAGCTGGTCCCAGCGCAGGCTGGTGGCCTTATGCGCCTTATGCGCCTTCTGCGCCTTCGGCATCAGCGGGTGCGCGGGCGGCAACACGGCCACAAAGGGGTCCAGCTGCAGGCTGATGCAGTCGAGATCGCCCAGCTCCGGCGGCTCCACCACCACCCCAAAATGCACATCGCCGCTGCGCACCTGGGCCAGCACCTCTTGCTGCAGGCGGTCCACCAGCTGCAGCTGGATCTGCGGCAGCTCGCGGTTGCAGGCGGCGATACAGGCGGGCATCAGCGCCGCAGACAGCGTGGGGCTGCTGGCAATGCGCACCTGGCCACGTGCGGCATGGCCCACATCGGCGACCTCGGCCAGGGTATCGGCCAGCTCCTGCAGCAGGGGCGCGGCCTTCTGGGCCAGCAGCTGGCCGGCATCGGTCAGCAGCACCTCGCGCGTGGTGCGGTCCAGCAGCCGCACATGGAGCTGGCCTTCGAGCTCCACCATCGCGCGGCTGACGGCCGATTGGGTCAGGCCCAGCGTCTGGCCGGTCTGGCTGAAGCTGCGGCACTGGGCGACGCAGAGGAATACCTGGAGCTGGCGAAGGCTGACGTGCATGGTGGGAGACGAAACGGAGATATATGACTTTAAATCATCAATCGATCTTATAAATTAATTTTACTTTCGCCTGCAAACGGCGTCCAATGGCGCACATGAAATTCCGTCCCGACAACTTCACGCTGATGCTGGTGGCCACGGTGCTGCTGGCCAGTTTCTTGCCCGCTACCGGCCAGGTGGCGAGCAGCTTTGAGACCTTGACGACAGCGGCCGTGGCGCTGCTGTTCTTTCTTCACGGCGCCAAGCTTTCACGCCAGGCGATTCTGGCGGGCATCATGCACTGGCGGCTGCACCTGTTCATTGTCGGCAGCACCTTTGTCGTGTTTCCGTTTCTGGGCTGGGCGCTCAAACCGTTGCTCACGCCCCTGGTCTCGCCCGAGCTGTATGTGGGGGTGATGTTCCTGTGCGTGTTGCCGTCCACGGTGCAGTCGTCGATCGCGTTCGTGTCGATGGCGCGTGGCAATATCCCGGCTGCCATCTGCAGTGCATCGGCATCGACGCTGCTGGGCGTCTTTATCACCCCGCTGCTGGTCAGTGTGTTCGTGACCGCCCATGGCACGAGCGGTTCCTTCGTCGATGCGGTGGTCAAGATCCTGCTGCAACTGATGCTGCCCTTCGCGCTGGGCCATTTGCTGCAGCGCTGGGTGGGCCCGTTCATCAAGAAGCACGGCAAGCTCACCAAGGTGGTGGACCAGGGCTCCATCCTGCTGGTGGTGTACACGGCGTTCAGTGCCGCCGTGGTGCAGGGCATCTGGCGCCAGGTATCGCTGACCACCTTGGTCGGCCTGCTGGTGATCAGCGCCATCATCCTGGCCTTGGCACTGTTCCTGACCACCTTCCTCTCGCGCCGCCTGGGCTTCAGCAAGGAAGATGAGATCACCGCCGTGTTCTGCGGCAGCAAGAAGAGCCTGGTCAGTGGCGTGCCCATGGCCAAGGTGCTGTTTGCCAGCAGCACGGTGGGCATGATGGTGCTGCCGCTGATGCTGTTCCACCAGATGCAGCTGATGGTGTGCGGCGTGCTGGCCGCCAAGTACGCCAGGCGGGCAGAACTCGAAGGCGACCAGGCCCTGGGCGCTGCGGCTGCGGGCAAGTAAGCCTCAGCCTGTCGTCAACACCGGGCCGGCGGCATCCAGCCCCGGCCAGCCTTACTTCAGCGCCGGGCTGAAGCTGATGCTGTATTTCTCCAGCGCGGGTCCGACCTCCAGCTGCATCGTACGGCGCTTGACCGCAGGCTTGCCACCGGTCACCTGGGCCGTAATCACAATGCCTTTGCCATGGGCGCGGCAGCGCAGGTCCTGCAAGCGCAGGTCTGCGTTGTCGTCGTTGATCTCGGCAAATCCCTGGGTATGGGCAGCCACTCCGCGCCAGTGGGGCGTGTCTTCGGGTTGGTTCATCCACTGCACGAACAGATAGCTTTGGCCGTTTTGCTCGCCCTGTACCACGCGGTAGGGCTGTACGGCCTTGTTGCTGCCCTGGTTGCGGTTGCCGCACAGCTGCACGCTGGTGATGCTGTCGCTCACGGTGAAGCGGTTGGCACGGGTCTCCGCCGCCTGGGCGCTGAAGGAAGAGGCCAGGCCGGCGCTTAAGGCCGCCAGGCAGGCAAATTGGCACAAAGTGCGGTATCGCATGGATTCAATCGCTCAAAGGGTAGTGGGTGCGGCGGCGGGCCCGAATGGCGCCGCGCTGCGCGCCCAGGCCAAACATCATAGGCCTGCGCCCATGCACTGCTGGGCAGATGCCTGGGCCACAGCGGCAAATTTGCGCAAAACATCGCAAGCGATTGCAATCAGGCCGGGCTTGGGTTGTCAGATTTTTTCAGTGCGGCAATCGCCTCGGCCAGTCGCACTATGCTGAGCGGGCCGCAGCCCTCGGCCTCGTTGCTGACGGTGACATAGGCGGGCTGACCCTTGCCGCAGACGCCGGCCAAGGTGCTGGCCAGCAGCGCCAAGGTGGCGGGGTCGGGCTGCTGGATGCGGTCAAACGGGGCCAGTTGCTTTTCGGCATCGGCGTAGCCATAAGGGCCAAAGACAGGGTTCACATTCCAGCGGCAGACCAGCGGGCCGGGCCACAGCGCGCGCAGCAGCGGCAGTTGCTCGGGCATGCGTGGCATCTTGGCGTGCAGGCCCAGGCAGTAGGTGGCACCGGCCTGGCGCAGAATCTGGGCCAGCTGCGGGGCGATCTCGGGGCGCAGCCAATCGGCATCACGCACCTCAAAGGCCACAATGGGCCGGCGCTCTGCGGGCAGGCCCGCCAGCTCGGCCTGCACGGCCAGCGCCAGTTGCTCAAGTTCCGCCAGGGTGCGCTGCAGGTTCAGCAACCGGCCCAGCGGCAGCGGGCTGAGCTGGAACAGCAGCACGCCGAGCTTGTCCAGCAGGCCTTCACAGGCTGGGCGCACATAGCTGCTGAGCGCCAGTTCTACATTCAAGAACGCGGGGTTGGGCTCTTTGCCGCGGCCTTCTTCACCGCGCACCTGCGCATCGCAGACCAGCGCCGGCCCCTTGACGATAAAACGGAAATCCGCCGGCACCTGGGCGGCGTAGACGGCGTATTCGGATGCTGCCAGTGGCCGGTAAAAGCTGCGGTCAATGCTGACGGTACGCAGCAGCGGGTGCTCGGCATAAGCGTTCAGGCCGCGTTGCGCAAGAATGCGCTCGCTGTAGGCCTTGTCCCAGACCAGGCCCTGCCAACCGGGGTAGGACCAGGATGAACCGCCCATGCGCAGCAGCGCCGGCATGGCGGGGGCCAGGTCCTCCCCCAGCAAGGGGTACGCGGCGCCTACCGCCTGCGCACGGCTGCGCGCCTTGGCGGCAGGAGCGGGTGGCGGAGGGGACGCTTCGGTGTCTTGCGCGCCGGCAGGCGCAGCAGCCGCCGGCGCGGGCTCGGCGCCAAACAAATCCAAGTTCGAATCGGGCTCTGGGGACATCGCGGCCCAGTATGCCATCGACTGCGCCGCCCGATTCGCATTGTTTGACGATTGACCAAGTAGGACCCGAGCTCACCTGCCACATTGCAGGCGCGTTCCGGACTGCTATAAAAATTACATTTTTCAAATCCGGCACCTGTTCAAATCCCCAGTGGCCGCCAGCAGCTATGGCACACTCGCTGTTTTGCCAGAGAAGCATTGGAGCGAGCGTAGAGCATGCAAAAGATCATTGCGCAGATTGCGGCTGAGCTGAAGGTGGCCGAGTCGCAGGTTACGTCGGCGGTGGAACTGCTGGACAGCGGGGCGACGGTGCCTTTCATTGCCCGCTACCGCAAGGAAGCCACCGGTGGTCTCGATGACACCCAGCTGCGGGATTTGGCCGAGCGCCTGACCTATCTGCGGGAGCTGCAGGAGCGCCGCGAGACGGTGCTCAAGGCCATCGACGAGCAGGGCAAGCTGACCGATGCGCTGCGCCTAGCCATTGCCCGCGCGCCCACCAAGCAGGAGCTGGAAGACATTTACCTGCCTTTCAAGCAAAAGCGCCGCACCAAGGGCCAGATCGCCAAGGAATTTGGCATTGAGCCGCTGGCCGACAAGCTGTTTGCGGACCCGAGCCTGGACCCGCTGCAGGAGGCCCAGGCCTTTTGCAAGCCGGCCACGGTGCTTGACGATGGCAAACCCGGTCCGGATTTCTCGACCCCGATGGCGGTGCTCGATGGTGTGCGCGACATCCTGTCCGAGCGCTGGGCCGAAGACCCGGTGCTGGTGCAAAAACTGCGCGAGTGGCTCTGGGCCGAAGGCCTGCTGCGCTCCAAGAAAGTGGAGTCCAAGAACGAGAACGACCCCGAGGTCGCCAAGTTCCGCGATTACTTTGACTATGACGAGCCGATTGGCCGCGTGCCATCACACCGCGCGCTGGCGGTGTTCCGGGGCCGGGCCCTGGAAGTGCTCGAAGCCAAGCTGGTGCAGCCCGAGCTGCAGCCTGGCGTGACGCCCGAGCCTGGCCAGCCCAGCTTGGCCGAGGGCAAGATTGCGCTGCACCTGGGCTGGAGCCATGCCAAGCGGGCCAGCGATGACCTGATCCGCAAATGCGTCGCCTGGACCTGGCGGGTCAAGCTGAGCCTGTCGACCGAGCGCGACCTGTTCTCGCGCCTGCGCGAAGATGCCGAAAAGGTGGCGATCAAGGTGTTTGGCGACAATCTGCGCGACCTGTTGCTGGCTGCGCCTGCCGGTCAGCGTGCCGTACTGGGTCTGGACCCGGGCATCCGTACCGGCGTCAAGGTCGCCGTGGTGGACCACACCGGCAAGCTGGTGGATACCACCACGGTCTACCCGCATGAGCCGCGACGCGATTGGGATGGCTCACTGGCCGTGCTGGCCCGCCTAGTGGAAAAGCACCAGATCAACCTGATTGCGATCGGCAACGGCACCGCCAGCCGTGAGACCGATAAGCTGGCCGCCGACCTGATCCGCATTGCTGAAAAGGCGGGCAAGAAGATCGACAAGGTGGTGGTGAGCGAGGCGGGCGCATCGGTCTATTCCGCCAGCGAATTCGCGGCGCTCGAGATGCCCGATGTCGATGTCAGCCTGCGCGGCGCAGCGTCGATTGCCCGCCGCCTGCAAGACCCGCTCGCCGAGCTGGTCAAGATCGACCCCAAGAGCATTGGCGTGGGCCAGTACCAGCACGATGTGAACCAGAGCGAGCTGGCCCGCCAGCTCGACGCGGTGGTCGAAGACTGCGTGAACTCGGTGGGTGTGGACCTCAACACGGCCTCGGCGCCGCTGCTCAGCCGCGTCTCCGGCCTCTCAGGCACGGTGGCCAAGTCGGTCGTGCGCTGGCGGGATGCCAATGGCTCGTTCAAGAACCGCAAACAGCTGATGGATGTGGCCGGCCTGGGTGCCAAGACCTTTGAGCAAGCCGCCGGTTTCTTGCGCATCCGTGGTGGCGACAACCCGCTGGACATGACCGGCGTGCACCCGGAAACCTACCCGGTCGTCGAGCAGATCATTGCTACCACCGGCAAGCCGGTGGACCAGCTGATGGGCCGTGGCGATGTGCTCAAGGGCCTCAAAGCCGAGCGCTTTGTCAGCGAGAAGTTTGGCGCCCTGACCATCTCGGACATTCTGGGTGAGCTGGAAAAGCCCGGCCGCGATCCGCGCCCCGACTTTGTCGTGGCCCGCTTCAACGAAGGCGTGGAAGACATCAAGGACCTGCGCGAGGGCATGACTCTGGAAGGCACCGTCAGCAACGTCGCCCAGTTTGGCGCCTTTGTGGACCTGGGTGTACACCAGGACGGCCTGGTCCACGTCAGCCAGATGAGCTACAAGTTCATCGAAGATGCCCGCGAAGCCGTCAAGACCGGCCAGATCGTCAAGGTCAAGGTGCTGGAGGTGGATGTGGAGCGCAAGCGCATCAGCCTGACGATGAAGCTGGACGCCGCGCCTGCGCGCCGCGATGGCCCGCGCGACAACCGCTTTGAATCGGCGGGCCGAGGCCAGGGCGGTGGCGGCCGGGGTGGCTACACGCAGCCGGCCCGCGCCAACCAACCTGCGCAGCAAAACGCAATGGCCTCGGCCTTTGCCAAGTTGCAAGGCCTCAAAAAATAAGTGCTGGGCCATTGCCTGCGCTGACCGCAAGTGCCAAACGGCCTTGCGGTTTTTTGTTGAGTGCTGCATCCCGCCAAGAATCGGCCAAAGATGACATCCGCCAGCCCGGAAATTGGATGTAATAACGGCTTGCGCCTCCCCACCTTCTGATCTCCCCACACCATGCCCCCCGACCACGCCGCGCCCGACGATGAGCCTGTAGCCCAGCCCGTTCCCGGACCTCAGCGGCCCTTGCGTCGCGCGCTGGCCGAGACGGGGCCAGGTGGCAGGCGTGGCGCGGGGCGCCGGCGCAAGGGCGCATCCACACAAGAGGCCCTGGCCCCGCTGTTGGCGATCGTGCCGGGCCTGCGGTTGATGGTGGGCATGGTCATTGCGGCGGTGGTGATTCTGGGCCTGTATGTAGGCCGGGATGTGCTGCTGCCGGTGGCCTTGGCTGCGTTGCTGGGCTTTTTGCTCGATCCGGCCGTCAGCCGGCTCAAACGCTGGGGCCTGCCCCGGGTGGTGTCGGTGGCGCTGGTGATGGTGCTGGCTCTGGGCGCTTTGGGTGCAGGCGCGCTCTATGTGGGCAACCAGGTGACCAGCCTCAGCGCCGAGCTGCCGACCTACCAGAACACCATTCGCCAGAAGCTGCGCCACGTCAAACCGTATTTCAATGGCCCGGGGGTCTGGGACGGCGCGGTCAAGGTGCTCAACACGGTGGAAACCGAGATCGGGCAGGGCGATGCCCGCCGCCGCGTGCAGAAGGTGGAGGTGCAGGAGCCGGAGGTCAAGCCCATCCAAAAGGCGCTGGAGCTGCTGAGCAAGGTGGCTGAGCCGCTGGCCACCACCGGCATTGTGTTTCTGTTTGTCGTGCTGATACTGCTGGACCGCAGTGGCCTGCAGGACCGGCTGCTGCGGCTGATGGGGCCGAATACGCATATGGCTTCCGACGCGCTCGATGACGCTGCGACGCGCATCGGCCAGTACCTGCGTATGCAGCTGTTCGTCAACCTCAGCTACGGGGTTCCGATGGCGCTCGGGCTGTGGTGGATTGGGGTGCCCGGCGCCATTCTCTGGGGCATTCTGGCGGCGGTGCTGCGCTTCGTGCCCTATATCGGGCCGATGGCATCGGCCGTTTTTCCGCTCACGCTGGCGTTTGCAGTGGACCCCGGCTGGAGCCTGCTGCTGTGGACCCTGGCCCTGATTCTGGTTCTGGAGTTGATCAGCAACAACGTGATCGAGCCCTGGCTCTATGGCGCAAGCACCGGTTTGTCGACCTTGTCCATCATTCTGGCGGCGACCTTCTGGACGGCGCTTTGGGGGCCGGTGGGGCTGATCCTGTCGACCCCGTTGACGGTGTGTCTGCTGGTGCTAGGCCGCTACATCCCGGGGATGGGTTTTCTCGAGATCTTGCTGGGCAGCCAGGCGGTGTTTGATCCTCCGGAAAAATTGCTGCAGCGCCTGTGGCGTGGCGATGTGGACCAGGCCATTGACGTTGCATCCGAAAACATCGACGAAGCGCTGCCACCCAAGCCCAGCCAGCAGGACCAGGCATTGGCCGTCACCCATTTCTACGACGAGGTGGCCGTGCCGGCCCTCCAGATTGCGGCCCAGCAGTACCGCAGCGCTGCCAGCCCACCGCAACGCCAGCGCCTGTCGGAGGCGGTGGCCATGCTGCTCAGTGGCCTGCAGCGCCATTACCCGCCCGACGCATTGCCCGAGGCGGTCGAGGGTCAACCGCCCCCGGCCTCGGTTGTCTGTGTCGGCATGCAATGGGACATTGACCGGCATGCCGCCACGATGGCAGCCCATGCGCTGCGGCTGCACGGGGTAGACAGCAGCACCCGCGCGGTGTCCATCGACACCGTGCTCCGTCAGGGTGATCTGTCGCTGTATGACGGTGTGCGCCACCTCTGCATCTGCAGCTTCCATCCGAACCCACTGGGCAGGCTGGCCCAGATGTGCGAGAGCCTGCGCCAACGCTGTCCGCAAATGCAGATCACCGTGATGCTGCTGGGTGCGCAGGGCAGGGGTGGCGTGCGCAGCGACACCTTGAACAGCATGCGCGCGCACGATGCGGTCCAGCAGATCAGCGACCTGACGCGCTTGGTCTTGGGCGAAGGCGCCTCCAGGTTGGATGCCACCTGACGGAAGATCTGCAGACACCTCTGGCTGGACAGCGAACGCCCCGCGTGGCGCCGGTGGCCGGTGGGTGCTTGGGCCTGTTCAGTCAAAGGGCTTGGCGCCCAATGTGGTGACCACGTGGTCGACAAAGCAGGTGATACGCGAGGCCAGCGCCGTGTTGCGGTAGTAGACTGCATGGATGGACTGGCGTACATCAAGCAGGTGGTCTTCGAACAAGGGCACCAGCTGACCGCTGTCGCGGTCTGCCCGCGTCATGAAATCCGACAGGCAGACCATGCCCAGACCGGCCAAGGCCATATGGCGCAGCGTTTCGCCGCTCGAAGAGGCAACCGCCGGCTGAATGCGCAGCAGTTCGCCGCCGGTGTCACGCAGTGGCCATTCATTGAGCGAATCGGGCTGGGTGAAGCCCAGCAACACATGCTGCGCCAACTGCGGGATATCGGTCGGCGTGCCGTGGCGTGCAAGGTAGGCGGGGCTGGCCAATACCCGGATGCGGCTGATCCCCACAGGACGCGCATGCATGCTTGAATCCTTGAGGGCGCCAATGCGAAAGGCGACATCGCTGCGCTTTTCGATCAGGTCCACAATGCCTTCGTGCGAGTGCAGCTCCAGCTCCACCTCGGGGTAGCGGGCGCGAAAGCTGTCCACCAGCGGCACCAGCACGTGCAGCATAAAGGGTGTGGCGGCATCCACCCGCAGGCGCCCGGCAGGCCGCACGCGCCGTGCGGCCATCAGCTCTTCGGCCTCGTCCACCGACACCAGGATCGCGCGTGCCCGCTGCAAGAAGGCGCTGCCTTCCTCGGTCAACTCCAGCCGGCGGGTGGTGCGGCGCAGCAGCGTGGTTTGCAGCTTTTCCTCCAGCCGGCCCAGGGTGCGGCTGGTGGCGGAGACGGTCTGGTCCAGCAGCTCGGAGGCGGCGGTGATCGAGCCGGTATCGACCACGGCCACAAAGGCCTGCAATTCGTCGAGCGTGGTCTTCATTGTTGCCTTGGCGTCAAAAGATTTTGGTGGCGATGGTACTTAATCTGCAAATATTAGCAGGGCACACTAGCAGCTATGAAGTCTTCCGCTGTATTGTTCGCATTGGCCATTGGCGCTTTCGCCATTGGCACCACCGAGTTTGCCCCGATGGGGCTGTTGCCTGTGATCGCCCAGGGGGTCGACGTCAGCATTCCCACCGCCGGCATGCTGGTATCGGCCTATGCCGTGGGTGTAATGCTGGGGGCACCTGTGATGACCTTGCTGTTCAGCCGCTTTGGGCGGCGTGCAGCGCTGGTCACCTTGATGCTGATTTTCACCGCCGGCAATCTGCTATCTGCATTGGCCCCTGGCTACACGACCTTGCTGCTGTCGCGGTTGGTGACCAGCCTCAACCATGGCGCTTTCTTTGGCATTGGCGCCGTCGTCGCGGCCAGTGTGGTCCCCAAGGACAAGCAGGCCAGTGCCATTGCTGCGATGTTCATGGGGCTGACGGTGGCCAATATCGGCGGCGTGCCTGCTGCCACCTGGATCGGCCAGCAAGTCGGCTGGCGGCTGGCCTTTGCCGGCACGGCCGCGCTGGGCCTGATCACCATTGCTGCGCTGTGGATGGTACTGCCCAAGGGCGAGGCCGGCACACGCCCGGACGTGCGCCGTGAACTCAAGGTGCTGACCCGCCCCGAGGTGCTGCTGGCCATGGGTACGACGGTGCTCGGTGCCGGCTCCATGTTCACGCTCTACACCTATGTGGCGCCGGTACTGACCGAGATCACCCATGCCAGCCCCGGCTTCATCGCCTTTGCGCTGGTGCTGATCGGCGTGGGCTTCACCATCGGCAACAGCCTCGGCGGCCGCCTGGCCGATTGGTCGCTCGATGGCGCTACACGCATCATCCTGCTGGCCCTGGCCCTCATCATGGTGGTGCTGCCTTGGGCGCTTGGTACGCATCTGGGCGCCGGCATGGGTCTGGTCGTGTGGGGTGCTGCCGCCTTTGGCATGGTGCCTCCGGTGCAGATGCGGGTGATGCAGGCCGCCGCAGAGGCGCCCGGCCTGGCCTCGTCCGTCAATGTGGGCGCTTTCAATCTGGGCAATGCCGTAGGCGCCGCCTTAGGGGGCGCCGTCATCAGCCAGGGGCTGGGCTATGGCGCAGTGGCCTGGGCAGGCGCGGCGCTGGCTGCCGGCGGGCTCGGTCTGGTGCTGATCCAGGGCCGCATGCGCCGTGGGCAGGCTGGCCACGCAGCAGCAGCGGGTAACCTCTAATCCCCGGCGCTGGCCCCAGGCTCCCCGTGCAGACCACAAGCTGCACGGGGAGCTTTTGCTTTTTAAAGTGGGTTCTGCCTGGCCCGGAACTGCCCAAGAAACGAAAGAGCAGGGCGGTGGGTATAGTTGATATTTCATCAAAAGAATATTGTTGATACAGGGCTTTATCTGCAAGGATGAAAAGCGCAAACTGTCCACCAATGCGATGAGGACCTGGTTGGGGCTGCCAACCACTGCAGGGCCGCCGCACATTTCTGTCCGTATTTTTCTCAAGGAGTTTTTCATGTCTATTCCTCGCTTTGGTGTTGGTACTTTCCGTCTGCAAGGGCAGGTCGTGGTCGACTCGGTGCGCAATGCACTGGAGCTGGGCTACCGCGCGGTCGACACCGCGCAAATCTATGGCAATGAAGCCGAGGTGGGCCAGGCCATCGCCGAGAGCGGCGTGGCGCGCGAAGCGCTGTTTGTCACCACCAAGATCTGGACCGACAACTACAGCCAGGCCAAGCTGGTTCCCAGCCTCAAGGACAGCCTCAAAAAGCTGCGCAGCGACTATGTGGACCTGACCCTGATCCACTGGCCCGCACCCGGCAATGGCGTCGAACTGCAAGAGTTCATGACCGCGCTGGCGGACGCCAAGGCCCAGGGCCTCACGCGCCAGATCGGTATTTCCAACTTCAACATCGATCTGACCCGCCAGGCCATCGAAGCCGTTGGAGCAGGGGAGATCGCCACCAACCAGATCGAACTCAGCCCCTACCTGCAAAGCCCCAAGCTGACGGCCTTTCTCCAGGAGCAGGGCATTGCCGTAACCTCGTACATGACCCTGGCCTATGGCAAGGTGCTGAAGGACCCGGTGTTGGCAGAGATCGCCAGCAAGCACCAGGCCACCGTCGCCCAGGTCGCCCTGGCATGGGCGCTGCAACTGGGTTACGCCGTCATCCCGTCTTCCACCAAGCGCGAGAACCTGGCCAGCAATCTGCTGGCCCAGCAACTGGCGCTGGATGCTGATGACATGGCCCGCATTGCCCAGCTGGAGCGCAATGGCCGTGAAGTGAATCCCGAGGGACTGGCTCCGATCTGGGATTGAGCGCCCGACAGCGTTAGTTAGCGAAGGCCTGCCGTTGTGCAGGCCTTTTTCATGCCAAGGAGCAGGGTGAGCCGTTAGGATGCGCGTAGAGAATATGTAAGGAAATGTATGCGCTTTCTGATGGCGCTGGGCCTGCTGCTTGCAGGCCCAGCCGGTGCCCAAGAGGTGTACCGCTGCGGCAATAGCTATAGTTCCGAGCCTGCAAAAATGCCAAAACCATTGATGTCACACCCGCAGTCAGCAACCCGGATGGACCGCTGACACGGCTGATCTACCTCTGTAAACGACCTGACAAAACCGAGCTGTGGTGGATAGACAGGCCATGTTCGCAAGAGCGATGGGACTTGGTCGAGAGCGTTAGAGGGCCCAGCAATGTGGATTGGAAGACCCAAATGGCCATCGCCCAACGAAAACGGGCGGACGATGCGCGGCTAGCCAGCCAGGCTCGTCATCACTACCATTCGGCCGAGCCTGGCAGCGGTCGTTCCAGCGAGGCGCGTTGCGAGGAATTCAAGCAATGGGTGGAATATCTGGATTCCGCCGCCAGAGCCGGCGGTACCGCACGCAAGATGGAATGGATTCGTGAAGAACGGCAACGCGCGCGGGACGAGCAATTCCGGGCCGGGTGCTGAGGTTCCTGTTACAGCCCTTGCATGCGCTGAAGGGTTTCAGACCAGCGCGCCGCTACACTGCGCGGCAGGAGGAATGGCGATGGATTGGGCAAGATTGCAGATGGAGATAGACCGACAGCTCGCCTGGATGCTTTTCTGGTCGTTGATCGCTACCGTTATCTCGTTGTGGGTCGGTTATGAGCTGCTGAAGGCAGCAATCAAGAACGGCATCAATGCCTCCAACCTGGGCGACCGCCGCAGGTCGATGCAAACAGCACAGCCACCGGTGGCGCCGGCAGGTTACCGCTGGGTGCTGGTGGAGGATGACAAGTCAGGTGTGGACATACGACCGGAGCGCTGATCGACAGACGCGGCACGGGCTAAGTGGCGATGCAAGCGTTGCAGCTAAGGTTGCCCACCATCACTTAGTTAATTGATACGATGTATATTATGTTAAGTCACATTTCTACCTAGCCTGTACCTCTCGTTGAGCAGAGAACCTCAAACCTGCCCTCTCACTTGGCAAGGCAGTCACTTTGTTGCCAAATCGAGGGTTAACCACGGCTTATCCAGCCTCTCGATGATTCGTTTTACTAAGACAATTTCCTGTCATTCGATCCAAGGAATAGTTATATGAAAAACGAAAAATCGCTGGGTGCCGTGCCGGCGCGCTACAGCATGGCCGCGCTGGCCGCCATCGTCGCGCTGACGATGACCGCTTGCGGTGGCTCCAGCCATAACGACCAGGACGATCTGGTGAGCACGGCCTGCGAGGCTGGCACATCGGATGGTTCGGTGGTCGTGGGCTCCGGTCTGCCTGGCGATCCTTCGTTCCCCGAACTGGCTTCGGGCTACCGTACCGGCAAAAAAGTGGTCGAAGGCCACAAGTACATGGTGGTGACGGCCAACCCTCTGGCATCCAAGGCCGGTTGTGAAGTGCTGAAGTCTGGCGGCTCTGCGGTGGATGCTGCGGTGGCCGTGCAGATGGTGCTGGGTCTGGTGGAGCCCCAGTCCAGCGGTATTGGCGGTGGCGCCTTCATGCTGTACTACGATGCAGCCACGAAAAAGGTGACGGCTTATGACGGCCGCGAAACCGCACCTGCGGCCGCGACGCCAGATTACCTGCGCTATATCGACAGTGGCACCCAGACCACGCCGCTGCCCAGCGCCCGTGCCAGCGGCCGCTCCATCGGCACGCCCGGCGCTGTGCGCATGCTCGACCTGGCCCACAAGGACCATGGTGCCAAGCCCTGGAAGGACCTGATCCAGCCCGGTATCGACCTGGCCACCAATGGCTTCAAGATCAGCGGCCGCATGTCCGATGCGCTGGCCGGCGCCAAGACCGCGCTGCAGGCGGATGCCGATGCGCTGGCCATTTATTTCAACGCCGACGGCTCGACCAAGGGCCTGGGTGAAACCTTCAAGAACCCTGCCTATGCCGCAACGTTGACGAAGATGGCGACTGGCGGTGCCGATGCTTTCTACACCGGATCGGTGGCGCAAGGCATTG
The DNA here is from genome assembly GCF_964277875.1 of uncultured Comamonas sp. NCBI lineage: Bacteria > Pseudomonadati > Pseudomonadota > Betaproteobacteria > Burkholderiales > Comamonadaceae > Comamonas > uncultured Comamonas sp. Next base: position 11,548 of record NZ_CAXYJV010000050.1, on the reverse strand, counting down.
TCGACAAGATCGCCGTGACCCAGAACGTGACCACCGGCGCACCCATCACCCCCGGCGTGACCACGATGGCCGACCTGGCGGGTTACCAGGCCAAAAAGCGTGATGCAGTCTGCACCACCTACCGCGCCAAGTACGTGATCTGCGGCATGCCACCGCCCTCGTCCGGCGGTATTGCCGTGGCGCAGGCCATGGGCGTGCTGGAGAACTTTGACCTCGCCCCCCACAAGCCCACTGCGCTGGATCTGGAAGGCGGCAAGCCGACTGCCATGGGCGTGCACCTGGTGAGCGAAGCCGAGCGCATGGCCTATGCCGACCGCGACATGTATGTGGCCGACACCGACTTCACCCCCCTGCCCGGCCCGCTGTACAGCACCTTGCTGGACAAGAGCTACCTGAAGTCGCGCGCCGCGCTGATCTCGCCCACGCAGAGCATGGGCACTGCCAGCGCCGGCCAGTTTGGCAACACCCGTCTGGGCGTGGGCAAGGTGACCGAAGCCGGCACCACGCACATGACCATCGTCGATGGCAAGGGTAATGTGGTGAGCATGACCACGACGGTGGAAGCGGGCATGGGCTCCTACCACATGACCCAGGGCTTTATCCTGAACAACCAGCTGACCGATTTCTCCGCGGCTCCGGTGTCGGCCGATGGTCTGCCGATCGCCAACAAGGTGGAAGCGGGCAAGCGCCCTCGCAGCTCGATGGCGCCTACGCTGGTGTTTGACGCCACGGCTGACGGCCAACCCGGCGCGTTCAAGATGGCCACGGGCTCGCCCGGCGGTGCCACGATCATCCAGTTCGTGACCAAAACCCTGGTCGGCGCGCTGGACTGGGGCCTGGATGCGCAGCAAGCCACCAATCTGGTGAACTTTGGCGCCTCCAACAGCCGCACCACCAACCTGGGTGGTGAGCACCCCAACATCAATGCCACCAACAGCGGTGACAACGATCCGCTGGTGCTGGCACTGCGCGCCATGGGCCACACTGTGTCGGTCAATGCGCAATCCAGCGGTGTGGGCACCGTTATCCGCACCGCCAATGCGGCTGGCGAAGCACGCCTGAGCGGTGGCGCCGATCCACGCCGTGAAGGGGTGGTGCTGGGCGATACCTACAAGGCCAAGTAAGCCTCGGCTCTCACCACCGTCAAAAAGCCGCTGCGGGTCGATGCCTGCAGCGGCTTTTTAGTGCTCAGCGCCCTGCTCGCTCTATTGCGCTACAGCATCAAGCAGCTGCCGGGACGGGCAGTTCCTGGCGCTGCAGGTGCTGGTTGATCTGCCCGATCACCGGCAGCAGGTCGGCCACGCTGTCGATCACATAATGGGCGCCGGCGCTGCGCAGCTGTTCACTGGCGGTGCTGCGTATCTCGGCTTGCTCGTCCGCGCTCAGCGCCTGCCATTCGGGCAAGGACAGGCCATTGGCATTGCCGCTGACAGCCACACCGACCGTCCAGCAACCGGCGTTCAGGCCTTCGGCAATGCCGACGCCGGTGTCGTCCACCTTGACCACGGTCGAGGCTGGCCAGATGCCCAAGTCGGCAAAGCAGCGGTACATCATCAAGGGGCTGGGGCGGCCTGCAGCCAGGTCGCCGGCGCAGACGATATTGTCAGGCGCATAACCAGCACGAGCGGCGATGGGTTCGAGCACATCCATGATCGGGCGGTTGTAGCCCGTGGTGCTGCCGATCTTGATGCCATCGAGCCGCAGCCGGTTGACCACCTCCAGCGCACCGGGGATGAAGCCGGCAAAGTCACCCACTACGCGGGCGTTCATCGGCGTGAACACCTCGTAGAGATGGTCGATATCACTGTTGGCGACCGGCTTGCCATAGCGTTTTTCCCACTGCGCTGCCACCTCGGGCAGTTGGCAGAGCGCTGCAATATGGTCCCATTTGGCCGAACCCATGGGGCCCCGGGCCTGGGCAATGCTGATCTCGATCCCGAAATCCCTGAACAGCTGCACAAAGGCGCCCATCGGGGCGCGTGAGCCAAAGTCGACAATCGTGCCGGCCCAGTCAAAAACAACGGCTTGTACGCGTTGGGGGTTGTGAAAGTTCGTCATGGTGTCCTCCGCTCCCATGGCACGGCCGTTGGTCAGGCGCATGGGGGTATGTCTATATAGAAGATGGGGTGGCTCAGGAATGCGTGCCTGCCTTTACCAATGGGCAAAGGTGTCATGGGCCACGCCAAAACCGGTGCTGGCCCCCGTGCCGCTGGTGACGATCGCCACGCGGGTGGCAGCGTCCGGCGCCTCGATAAAGCAGTCCGTCTGCGGGGCCGATGGGTAGATGCCGACCCAGCGCTCGGTCACGCGGTAATCGCCGATGTTCAAGGCCTCGCGCATGTGGCGCAGCATCAGCGCATCGACATCGTCCTGCGCAAAGGGCTTGACGGAGGCGCCATAGTGGTGCGAATCGCCCACCACCAGGCTGCCGTCTGCGCTCTGTACGACGATCAGGTGGATGCCTTGGGCAAGGCTCTCGCCCTCTTCCTGCTGCAGTTGCTCCAGCAACGCGCGCGCCTCAGGCAATTTGCTGTAGCCGTGGTAGCGCACCAGGCTCAGGTCCCCCATCACCGATGCGTTCAGGCGCAGATTGGCAGCTGGCTGTACGCGCAGCATCTGCAGCTGGCACAGCTGCACCTGGTGCTTGGCAAACAGCGCGCTGTAAAGGCCATGGATATCCGAATTGGTGCAGACCACCACACGCTCGGCATGCAGCTGCCCCTTGGCCGTGACCACCTTGGGCGTGGCGACTTCCAACACCGCCTCGCCAAAGCGGAATGTCACCTGCATCTGCTCGGCCAACCATTGGGTCAGCTGGGCAATCGCGTCGCGTGATTCCACCCGCAGGTCAATGGGGCTGTGCAACACGGCCTTGGCCTGATCCAGTCGCAGCTCGGGCGCATGGCGGGCGGCCTCTTCGGCTGTCCACAGCGCGCAGTTCACGCTCTGGGCCATCTCGGTCTGCATAAAGGCCTGCAGCACATCCAGTGCCTTGTCGCGCGTGGCCACCAGGTTCAGGCCCTGGTGCTGCACCGTAATTCCGGCCTTCGGCGCAAGCTGGGCCCAGACGTCACGCGCATGGCGGGCGCGTCGCCAGGTGTCCCCTGCCCCCTGGCCGGTCACCGTCACAAAGCCGAAATTGCGGATCGAGGCGCTCACGCAGGCGGCATCCCGGTCTACCACGCAGACCTTGAGGCCCCGGCGCGCCGCTTCATAGGCATGGGCCAGGCCGACAATGCCAGCGCCCACCACGATCACATCAAAACTTGTGCTTCCTACCGTCATTCCTGTCTTTCCTGGTTCTCAAATCATCTTGTCCATCATCGCGATCAACGCTGCCGCCATGCCTGTGTGCGCTTGTTCAACCACCAGCCGAGCGCCTGGTAGAGCACGGTCACCACGCAGCTGATTGCGGCGATCATCACGGCCATCGCAGCGGCGGCGGCCATGTCGCCCGCTTCATCCAGGTTCAGGATGGCAACGGCGCCCAGGCGGGTCTCCGGCGAGTAGAGGAAGACGACGGCCGAGATCGTGGTCATCGCAGCCACAAAGAAGTAGCGCGACACCTCCAGCAGGGCCGGCAGGCACATCGGCAGGGTCACCTTCCACAGGGTGCGGTAGAAAGGCACCTTGAGCGATGCGCTGACCGATTCAAACTCGCCGTCAATGGACTTGAGCGCCGTCACCAGGGTCATATGGCCAGTGGTGTAGTAGTGCATCACCGTGCACAGCACCATCAGCGGCATGGTCTGGTACAGAAAGTTCAGCGGGTTGCCCGGGGCGTTGAAAAAGAAGATGTAGCCCAGGCCCAGCACCAGGCCGGGCACGGCCATTGGCAGCATGGCCAGCATGCGCAGCACGGGGCGCAGCGCGGGCATGCCCCTGGTTTTTTCCAGCAGGTAGGCGCCCATGAAGACCACGATGGGCCCCGCTACGGCGGCGCTGGCGGCCATGGTCAGGCTGTTGAACACGGCGGTGTCCACGCCGGCATCGACCAGGCCGCTGGTGTAGTGGCTCAAGGTCAGGCCCAACTGGTAGGGCCAGAACTGGACCAGCGAGGCAAAGATGGCCATGCCAAACATGGCCAGCATCAATGCAGCCAGCGCCCAGCACAGCAGGCTGCAAAAGCGGTCGGTCGCGGCATGGCGGCTCGGCTGCAGTACTACGGCGCGCGCGGTCAACACAGCGGTCTGCTTTTTCTGCACATGGCGGTCAATCGCATAGGTGATGACCGCGGGCAGCAACAGCAGCAAGGCCACGACGGCGCCGCGCTGGAAATCCTGCTGGCCGATCACCAGCTTGAACACATCGGTGGCAAGCATGTTGAAATTGCCGCCGATCACCTTGGGGATGCCGAAATCCGTGATCACCAAGGTAAACACCACCAGGGCTGCCGAGACCACGCCATAGCGCGCTGCCGGCAAGGTGACGGTCAGGAACTGGCGCGTGCGGCTGGCCCCGAGCGCAGTGGCGGCCTCATACAGGCGCTGGTCACCCAGCGCAAGCGCGGTGATCAGGATCATCAGCGCATGCGGAAAGGTGGCAAAGCACTGGGCCAGCACAATGCCGGGCGCGCCGTAGATGGTGTCAAAACCCAGGCCAGTGAGCACGGACTTGAGCACGCCCTGGTTGCCAAACCAGTAGATCAGCGAGATGGCCGACAGCAGCGAGGGTGCCAGTAAAGGCAGCAGGCTGATGCTGCGCAGCAAGCCCTTGGCGCGGATGCCCGAGCGCGTGATGGCATAGGCAAAGCCAAAGGCCAGCGGGATGACCACGGCGGTGACCACCAGCGAAACCCAGAGGCTGTTCCAGAGGCTGCCCAGCAGCGCGGGCGACTGGAAATAGCGGACAAAGCGCATGAAGGCCGAGCCCTCTTCGCCCGAGGTGGGCGCAAAGGCCTGGCCCAGCAAGGCAGCCAGTGGTGCCAGCAGCCCCATCAACAGCAGCGCCGTGATGGCAACCAGCGCCAATTGCGCGATACAGTCAGTGGGCGCTGCGCGCAGGCCGGTGTGGCGAGAAAGCGCTGCGGGCGCTGAAACGGATGAGGTCATAGTGTGGTCGTAAAGCCCCATGGCCTGGGGCATGGCCGCGAGCGGCCCCGGCCCCGGCGCTTGCCAGGGCAGTGGTCGGGCTCAGGCGGCCTGGGCAAAAATCTTCAACTGTTGCGCGTGGATGGAGAACTGCAACCAGCGGCCCGGCTGGATATCGAGCTGCAGGCACTGCGCAGGGCTCAGCTGCAGCTGTACATGGCGCTCGGGCAGGCGCTGCACATCCACATGGACGATGCAGACGGCTCCCAGAAACTCCAGCTGCTCCACCACACCGGTCAGCACCGGCGAGCCATTGGGCGCGGGCGCGCTGCCAATGGGCGGCATGGCGGTGCAGTCATGCACGCTGCAGTCTTCTGGCCGCATGTAGACATGCAGGCTTTGACCGGGGCTCAGGCGCGGCGCCTGCGGGCAGTACAGCTTGTGGCCCGCCAGCGTGATGCCGCCATTGCCGGCGGCCAGCGCCTGCAGCTTGTTGGCCTTGCCGATGAATTCCGCCACAAACGGTGTGGCCGGGCGTTGGTAGATATCGCGCGGCGTGCCCACCTGCTCGACCACGCCGTGGTTCATCACCACCACGCGATCGGCCATGGCCATCGCCTCTTCCTGGTCATGCGTGACCATGATGGTGGTGACATACAGGCGCTGCTGCAGCGCACGAATCTCGTTGCGCAGGTGAACGCGCACGGTCGCATCCAGGGCCGACAGCGGCTCATCGAGCAGCAGCAGCCCGGGCGACATGGCCAGCGCACGAGCCAAAGCCACGCGCTGCTGTTGGCCACCCGACAACTGGGCCGGGTACTTGCCGCCACTGACCGACAGACCGACGGTATCCAGCAGGCTTTGCACCTTCTGGGCCACCAGGGCCTTGGGTTGGCGCTGGCTGACCAGGCCATAGGAGACGTTGTCGGCCACCGTCAGATTGGGAAACAGCGCATACGACTGAAAGACGATCCCGTAGTCCCGCTGCGAGGCGGGCAAGGCCGAGATGTTCTTGCCGTCCTGCCAGATCTCACCGCTGGTCTGGGCCTCCAGCCCGGCTATCGCGCGCAGCAAGGTGGTCTTGCCGCAGCCCGAGGGCCCCAGAAAACACACCAGCTCGCCACGGCGAATCTGCAGGTGGATCGACCGCAACGCGGTAAAGCTGCCGTAGGACTTGTGCAGATGGCGGATCTCCAAAAAGGGCGCGCCGCCCTCTTCGTCGCCCTTGCGCAAGCCCGGCTCGGCGGACTCGAATGCATAGGAGGTATCGCGCAGGGATGCGGCCTGTGCGGCCTGTGCGGCCTGTGCGGCCTGCGCCGCCTGGCCCTGCGCTGCTGGCAAACGCGCTGTCTCCCTGTCACTCACTTCTTGGCCTCGCTCTTGGCGTCGTAACGCTTGGTCCATTCGGCCAGCACGCGCTCGCGGCTGTCAGCCATCTTGGAGAAGTCCAGCGGAATCAGGCGCGACTCGTAGTCGGCAGGGATATTGGCTAGCTTGGGGGCCACACCGGGCATGGCGGTGACGGCAAAGTTCTTGCCGTACAGCTCCATGGCTTCCTTGCTCACGGCCCAGTCCACCAGTTTTTGTGCGGCGTCGGCGTGCTTGGTGCCCTTGTAGATGCTGATGCCTTCCAGATCCCAGCCCAGGCCTTCCTTGGGGAACACCAGCTCGATTGGTGCGCCCTTGGCCTTGTTGGCGTGTGCGCGGTACTCGAACGAGATGCCGGCAACGTATTCGCCTTGGGCAGCCATGTTGCAGGGCTTGGAGCCCGAGTGGGTGTACTGTGCAATGTTCTCGTGCAGCGCATCCATGTACTTCCAGCCGCCGCCGTTGCCGTTGTCATCGCCAAAAAGCTGCAGCCAGGCGGCTACGTCAAAGTAGCCGGTACCGCTGGATGCAGGGTTGGGCATGACCACCTGGCCCTTGAACTCGGGCTTGGTCAGGTCTTGCCAGCTGGTGGGCATGGGGATGTTGCGCTTCTTCGCTTCCACCGTGTTGAAGCAGATGGTGGCGCCGAACACATCCATACCGACCCAGTGGGGTGGGTTCTTGCTGTCGCGGTACTTGGCGGTGATCGCCTCCAGGCCCTTGGGCGCGTAGGCCTGGAGCATGTCGTTCTTGTCGAAGATGGCCAGGCTCGATGCGGCTACGCCCATGATCACGTCAGCCTTGGGGTTGGCTTTTTCTGCCAGCAGCTTGGCGGTGATGACGCCGGTGGAATCACGCACCCATTTCAGCGCGATATCGGGGTGGTTCTTGTTGAAGGCCGTCTCGTAGGCCTTGAGCTGGTCCATCTCTAACGCCGTGTAGACCGTCAGTTCCGTTTTCTGGGCATGCACCAGGCCTGCGGCCACCATGGCGGCGGCCGCAGCCACCAGCTTCTTCCAATGCGTCATTGCTTACTCTCTCACCGGGTTAATGGGATCGGGAGAGTATCTGAACCCTTTATGACAACGGCATGGCAGTCAGGCGAAGCTTGGATGACACATGCCAGCCTCTCTGGGTCACCGATTCCGGCTGTATCGCAGGCGCTACAGCGAACGGGTTTCGTGCAACGGCAGACCTTCATCACTTGGCGCTGCGGCATCGCTGGTTCGATGCCCGGTTCACTGAAGCAGGATTGACCGCGCCCTTATGCTGTCGGCATGTCATCAGCTACCTGGATCGCCTATATCGACGGCAGCGCCCTGCCCAACCCCGGGCGCATGCGCATCGGCGGCATTGCCTATGGACCCGATGGGGCCAGCCATTCCTTTAGCCAGGCGCTGGGCCACAGCGGCTGCAACAACGAGGCCGAGGCCGTAGCGGCGATCCATGCCCTCACCTGGCTGCAAGGCATGGGCGCACGCGAAGTATTGCTGCATACCGACAGCAGCATTCTGGCCGCGCAAATGGCAGAACCCGCCGCCAAACCGATTGCCCGCCTGGCGGCACTATATGAACAGGCCCGCGCGCTGCGTGCCGGCTTTGCGCAACTGGAGGTGCGCTGGGTGCCGCGCCACAAAAATACCATTGCCGATGCCCTGGCGCGGGGTGATGCGGTGCCGGGCGCAGATGCGGTGGACGCATCGCCGCTAGCCAGCACGGCTTGATCAAGCCTGCGGCTGCCCGCGCAGCGCAGACTCACTAGTTCTTGCCCCGCAGGCGCGAACCGGGCAGCTTGCGCAAAGGCCGCGCCGCAGGTTGCGCGCTGCGCATTGGGCGGCGGCTGCTGCCTGCCGCAAGCTCGGCAGCGGCGCTAGTATCCCCTCCCCTGCCCGCGCTTTGGGCCCATTCCAGCTTGAACTGGGCCAATTCGCTCTCATGCCGCTGGGCCTGTAGCGCCAGTGCCTGCGCATGCGCCGCTTCTGCGGTCTGCAGGCGGTGCTGCAGCTGCTGCGCCTCGGTTTGTGCCTGCTGCAGCAGTCCGGCTTGCTGCTCGCGTTGCTCCTGCAGCGCTTGCTTGTCCTGCTGCCATTGGGCTTCCAGCTTGGCCAGCTTTTCCTGCTCGGCGCGCTGGGCAGCCATGGCCTGCTTGGTGTCCTGGCGCGCACGGTCCAGGTCTTGCAACACCCGGTGCTGCTGCAGCTGGGCGCTGTGCTGCAGCTCGCGCAGTTGCTCGGCATGGGCCAGGTCGGCCTCATCGCGGGCCTTGCGGTTGGCAAACAGCTCCTGCTCCAGTGCCTGAAGGCGCTGCTGCTGGGTAGCGGCAAACTGGTCTTTATGCCGGCCAGCCTGCTCCAAGTCAGCCAAGCGTCCGCTTTGCATCTTGATCTGGGCATGGGCCACTGCCAGCGCTTGCTCGGTAGTAGCACGCTGCTGGGCCATCAGGGCGCGCTCTTGCTCCAGCGCTTGCTGGGCGTCTTCCAAGGCTTGCCGCTGCGTCTGCAAATCCTCGCGCACGGGCTCCAGCAGTGTATCGGCCGCTTGCGCTGCCTGCACTTGCACCTGTTCCCAAACTTGCTGCAGCGCCTGTACCAGCAAGGGCGGCAAACCGTTGCCAGCGGCGCTATTGGCGTCGCCAGCCAGGGCGTTGCTCCCTCCTCCCGCTCCCAGGCGAGGGCCCAAGGTGGCAAACCAGGCCTCCAGCATGGGGCTTACCGTATTGGGCGAGCCTCGGCCAATCTTCTGGCGCACCCGCTCAATCGTGGGCCTTTTGCCCTCCAGAAGCAGCGCATCGGCCGCTTGCCAGACATCTTCTTTTTGCACGCTGCGCGTGGCACGCGAAATTTCCATTTATTGAACCCTTTTCCGATTACTATCGATAAGAGATTGTTATCGCAAGTAATCTGCTTGTTGTATGTAATATATCATACATGGCATGTAATATTTAATAAATATGAAGTCTTACATTCCACTTTCGGCCCCTCTGGATCCGGATTTGCTGCCTGCAGCGTCTCCAGGCACCGCCCCGTTGCAACCGGAGCTGTTGTCGGCGTCGGCCGAGGATGCGCTGCGTGCACTGCGGCTCGAGGCCGCGTCTGAAAACACCACTAGCAGCTACCAAAGCGCGCTGCGCTACTGGGCCGCCTGGTACTGGTTGCGCTATGGCCAGGCCATCGCGCTGCCCTTGCCGGCCAATGTGGTGCTGCAATTTGTGGCGGACCATGGCGAGCACCTGACGGCGCAAGGCGCGCAGTCCGGCCTGCCGCCCGCGCTGGATGCGCAGCTGGTGCAGCAAGGCTTCAAGGGAAGGCTGGGTTCATTGGCGCATTCGACCCTGGTGCACCGGATTGCCGTGCTCTCCAAGGCGCACAGCCACCAGGCCCTGCCCAACCCCTGCCACAGCACAGAGGTGCGCGAGGCGATGTCGCACCTGCGCAAGGCCTATGCGCGCCGGGGCATGCTGGAGCAAAAAAAGGCCGCCCTCACCCGCCCCTTGCTGGAGCAGCTGTTGGCCACCTGCGATGACAGCTTGAAAGGCCGGCGCGACCGCGCCTTGCTGCTCTTTGCCTGGGCCAGCGGTGGGCGCCGGAGATCCGAGGTGGCAGATGCGCGCATGGAGTGGCTGCAAACCATGGGCCCGGGCCAGTACCTCTACGACCTGCGCCTGTCCAAAACCAACCAGAGCGGTTCAGCCCGGCCGGAAAACTTCAAGCCCGTGGTGGGTGTGGCCGGTGCGGCGCTGGCCCAGTGGCTGGAGGTCTCGGGCATCCGCGAGGGCGCGATATTTCGGCGTGTGTTCAAGAACGGCCAGGTGGGCGATGCCGCTTTGAGCGCGCTGTCGGTCAACAACATCGTCAAGGAGCGCTGTGCGCTGGCGGGGATCGAGGGGGATTTTTCTGCGCACTCGCTGCGCTCGGGCTTTGTGACCGAGGCCGGCCGGCAGAACATGGCCTTGGCCGACACGATGGCGATGACCGGCCACCAGAGTGCGGCGACGGTGCTGGGTTATTTCCGCGCCGAGGCACCGCTGTCGAACAAGGCTGCGCGCCTGCTGGACGAACCGCAGGGGGACTGAGTCCGCTGCCCGGCGCTGACCCAGATCAGTCCAGCGCCGTAGGCAGCAGCAATACCAGCAGCATCAGCCCACCCATCAGTACCAGCTGGTGCAGCATGTAGTAAGACAGGCTGTGGCGGCCCAGCCAGGCGAGGCTGCGACACAGCGCGTTTTGCGCAGGCCGGGCCAAATAGCCAGGCAGCCAGGCGCCTGACTTGGCGATTTGGTGGCGGCCGATCTGAAAGCCCAGCAGCATGATGCCCAACCAAGGCAGGAGCGGCACAAAATCCTCCGTGGCAGGCTTGCGCGTTACCAGACCCAAGGGGCTGAAGGCCTTGGCGTTGAGGAGTTCTACCAACGACGCGGGCAAGCCGCTCGCAACATATTGGTAGAGGCCTGGCGCGAGCAGGCAAAGCACCGCTAGGGAAAACAGCAGGCGGTTACTCCAGCCCTGCATCAGCCGCAATAGCAGCAGCATCACCGCCATGCCATGCAGCACGCCAAAATAGATGTAGCTGTTGGGAAACACCAGGTAGGAGCCCGCACTGACCAGCAGCGCGCATCCTGCGACCTGCAGCCAGCGCCGGCAAAACCGCGCAGCACTGGTTTGCTTGCTGTGGGCAGCCGCTTGCGCCAAACCAGCGCACAGCAGGAACAGGCTGACGATGGCGGTGCGCTGCCAGGTCCAGACAGGGTTGCGGTAGAAATCCTGGCGCCACAGCTGCAGGTAGCTCAGATCAAAGCAGAAGTGGAAGGCCGTCATCCAGACCATCGCCAGCCCCCGCAATGCATCCAGGCGGTCCCAGCGATCGCGCGGCGCGCGGGGCTCTGAATGGGCGTAGGTGACAGGGTGAAACTGGGTGGGCATAGATCAAACACGGAGGCTGCGCTATCGTGCCACATCTGTACCGTGGCCGCTGCCCAGCGTTGTTGCCAAGCAGCAATCCTGGGGCCTGTCTTCACGGCGCCGGATATGAAAAAGCCTGTCGCACTCACATGCGACAGGCTTTTAAATAATGGTCGGAGCGGTGGGATTCGAACTCACGACCCTCTGCTCCCAAAGCAGATGCGCTACCAGGCTGCGCTACGCTCCGACTAA